>QHSO01000243.1 GCA_003220475.1 Candidatus Rokuibacteriota bacterium
GGCGAGCGCCTGCAAGATCGCCAGGTCGCTGCGCGCCTCGCCCTGCGGCGCGACGACCGGCTGCATCAGTTGCATCCACAGATGGCCGTAGCTCGGCAGGAAGTCTTCCTCCTCCAGCATCGTCGTCGACGGCAGGAACACGTCGGCACACTCGGCGGTGTCGGTGAGGAACTGGTCGACACACACGCGGAAGTCCAGCTTCGCCAGCTCGCGCCGTGTGGCGAGCGTATCGGGCATCTGGTTGACGAGGTTCGTTCCCATGAACATCGCGGTCGTGATCGGTGGATTGGTGGTGTTCGCGAGCGCGTCCGCCAGCTTGCTCACCGGCACCGTGCGCACCGGCGACGTGCGCCGGTCCAGCGCCACCGGCTTATGCATGATCGCCCACGGCCAGTTGCCGAAATTCACGCCGCCGCCGGGCACGCCGACGTTGCCGGTCAGCATCCCCAGCGCGGCGATGAGCCGATACGTCTGTGCGCCGCGCGTGTACTGCTGCAGCCCGATGCCTTGCAGGATCGTCGCCGGACGCGTGCGCGCGTAGTCCCGCGCGAGCGCTTCGATGGTCTCGCGCGAGAGATCCGTTCTCCGAACGATCTCTTCCATCGACATCGCGTTCACGAGCGCCAGGTAGTCGTCGAAGTGATCGCTGATGGCGCTGACGCGCGCATGATCGAGGCTGCGCTCGGCCAGGATGACCTTGGCCATGCCGACGGCGAGATGACCGTCGCTGCCCGGCCGCGGCTGCACGTGGCCGTCGCAGTAGCGGACGGTCTTGGTCACGGCGGGATCGATGACGATGGCGCGCGCGCCGCGCGCTCGCGCGGCTTTCAAGACCGGCATCATGTGGATGTTCGTCACCGCGGGATTGCGGCCCCAGATGAGGAACAATCGCGTGTGCTCGGCCAGGTCGAGCGGATCGTGGATCTCACACGCGCCGAACGACTGCGTCGTGCCGTAATCCGCCTCGCCGCCGCAGAACCGGCCCACGGCCTGTGTGACGCCGCCGTAGAGGTTGAAGAAGCGCTCGCCCATGATCTTGAGACCGGCGAACGAGCCGTTGCCCTTGTGGTAGAGCACGGACAGCGTGCCGTGGCGCTCCTTCGTGCGCGTCAGCTTTTCGGCAATCAGGTCGAGGACGCCGTCCCACGTCAGGCGCTGCCACGCGCCGTTGACCTTGCGCAGAGGGTGGAGCTGCCGATCGGGATGGTAGAAGCGATCGCGCAGATAGTGGTTGACCTTGTTGCACAGCGCGCCGCGCGTGATCGGATGCTCGGGGTCGCCGCCGATCCGCACGATGCGTCCGTTGTCGACCTCGGCGACGATCCCGCACGCGTCGAAGCAATCGAGCGAGCAGGCCGTGCGTCGGATCTCGGTCGTCGCCATGGCTAACTGACCGTCGCCTCCAGCAGCCGACGCATGTTGCCGCCCATGATCTTGGCGACATCCTGGCGCGCGAAGCCGCGGTCGAGCAGCGCCGCCGGGATCGACGGCCACTCCGTCCAGTCAGTGAACAGCGCCGAGCGCGGGCTGACGCCGGCCATGTCGGTGCCGATGGCCACGTGATCGACGCCGACCGCGTCGACCATGCGCTTGATGTGGTCGATGAAGGTCGAAGCGCTGGCGTGACGGATGGAGATCGGCCACGCGCCGAGGACGCCGCCCGTGCCGGCGACCAGACGCGCGTGCTCGCGTGAGACGAACCTCGCGTAGCCCGAGTAGTCCTCGATGTTCGTGTGCGAGACCAACATCGGGCGCGAGGATGCATCCATCGCGCCTTTGACCGCCGGGTAGGGGGCATGGGCCAGATCGACCAGCATGCCCAGCCGATTCATCTCACGGACGACGTCGCGGCCGAACGGCGTGAGGCCGTTGTGCACCGCCGGCTCGGTCTGGACGTCGCCGAGCTCGTTGACCCGATAGTGCACGAGCTGAATCGATCGCACCCCGCGGTCGTACGCCCGCTGCACGTTCTCGAGACGCGCTTCGAGAAAATCGCCGCCCTCGACGGCCATGATCGCCACACGCTCGCGCGCCGCCGCCGCCGCGGCGAGATCGCCGCCGCGCAGCATGCGACGCATGCCGAGTGTCCGGGCGTGGCCGTCGAGCACATCGAGCTGTCGCCACGAGGACGCCAACATGACGCCCGGCGCCGGCTCGCGCGCGGCGTAGGGCGCGCCGTTCGGACGAATCGATAGCGCCGGGCCGTCGCCGACGGCCGCCAGAAAGGCGCCGCCGAGCTTGCCGGCCTGCACGGCGCGCGCGTGCTCCTCGATCGTCGTGCGCGAGTACGTCTGGAAGAGCGCGGGATGCGTGTGGACGTCGACGGACAACACATCGTCGAGGACCGCACGGCCCGCCGCCTGGTTCGCGGCCGAGGCCGTCGTCGCGCAGCCGGCGGCGACGAGCGGCAGCGCCAGCGCCCCCTTGACGAAGTCGCGACGACTCGCCGCGCGACCGAGCGCGCGCCACCAGTGGAAGCAGCTCGGAGCGCACATGGCGCTGTGACACTACCGCGATGCGTGGAAGCCTGCAACGCCTCACCACCGCTCGACCGCCACCACCGCGGCGTCGTCGAGCACCGTCCCTCTCAGCGTGAATCGGATCGGATCGCCGACGCGCAGCTGCTCGCGCAGCGTAAGTAACGCCGCGCGAAAGCTGGTCGTGCGCGCGGGCAGCAGGCCTCGAATCTCCTCGTGCGTGACGACGAGCAGTTGCGGGTAGAGCGCGCGCACGACGCCGCGGCCTTCCCACTGCTGCTCGCCGGCGCGGGCGCCGGCGGCGCACGCCTCGCGCTCGCGCTCGAGGCGCTCGACCTGTGCGCGGGCGGCGTCGACGTCGCGGTCGAGCGCGGCGATGCGGCGACCCCAGCCGGCATAGCCCAGGCCGAGCCCGACGGCGAACACGAGATTGAGCACCAGCGCGACCTGCCACACCGGCATCATGCGAGTCCTCCGCGTTTCATCGCCTCAGTGCACGTGATCGTCGGGGAACGGCGGCGGGCTCTTCTCCGCATTGAGCTTCTCGACTTCGGTCTGCACGGCGCCGCCGGCGTCGTCCCAGATCGCGCGAACGTAGCCCTGGCGGTCGATGAGGAGCTCCGCGTGGGGCCCGGTGGCGAGCAGCTGGTACGTCGCGACGATGTCGGCGGCGCCCGACGTCATCACCGGAAACAGCACGGGAGGGGATGCGCCGAGCTCGGCGATGGCGGTGGACGACGCGCGGGTGGGCACGGCGATGATTTCGACGCCCATGACCCACAGGACGTCGTACATCCGCGCGAGCTCCGTCATCCGCGCTCGCGAGCCGGGCAGCGTGTAGAGCACGAGCAGGACCATGCGGCGCCCGCGGTAGTCGCGCAGCGCGGTCGGCGCGAGGGGGCCGACGGAGACGGTGAAATCCGGCGCGACAAGCCAGGCGCGGCCCGGCTCCACCTGCGGTCCAAGCGTCTTCGCACGTTCGGCGGCGCCGAGTGCACGGATGAAGTTGATGACGTCCCATCGCTGCGGTTCACCCAGACGGCGGCTGAAGCCCGGCATGCCGCGCTCGGGCATGCCGCGGCTGACCAGCCAGAAGAGCTCGCCGGCGTGACGGCGCGCGATGGCCGCGGAGCGTAGATCCGGCAGCGGCGGGCTGGCGCCGGTGCTGCCGTGGCAGCCGGCGCAGTGCTCGGCGTACACCGCCATGCCCGAGGCGATCGAGGCGGCGTGATAGGTCAGGAGCGGCCGCCGGTACGACGTCGGATAGGCGTCGACGACGAGCGGGACGAGGCCGATGCCGGCACCGATCGCCACGAGCACGAGCGCTGCGGTCAGCACGCGCAAGCGGCGACGGCGGAGCAGCAACACCATGAAGAGCAGGACCACTCCGACGATCATCAGCTGACTGCCGAGGAACACGCGCCAGCGAATCTCGGGCACGTCGAGCACGACGTCGGGCGAAAACCGGAACGGCAAGGGCCACACGGGCTGCGCGTGGCGCGCGGGTGTCGTCAGGGTCATCGCCGCGGCGAGCGCGATCAGGACGAGGGCGAGGCCGGCTTCGAGTACCACGAAGCCTCCCAGGCGGCGCATCGCGCTCGGCCCCGGCAGCGCGGGAAGGATGCGCGTGCGGTTGATCACGGCGAGCACCAGGATCGGTGCCAGCATCAGCAGTTTGGCGATGAGCAACCGGCCGTGAGTCGTGCCCATCAGCGCGGCGATGTTTTCGACCTGCACGAGCGCGTTCATCACGCCCGAGCCCACGAGCACGAGCATCGCGAGCAGCGCGGCACGCGAGAATCGGCGCGCGGCCAGCACCGCGTAGGGACGCGCGTCCGCGCCGCCGCGACGGCTCGCCGCGTGGAGCAACAGCGCGAGCGCTGCGAGGCCGCCGACCCACAGTCCGGTCCCGAGCAGATGCGCGACGTCTGCGACGACGGCCTGCGCGGTGCCGGCCGCGATCGCGGCGGCGTGACTGGAGGCGCTGACGAGTGCCAGCGCCAGCGAGGCGAGCAGCAGCGCCTCGCCGCGAGCGCCGAGCCAGTTCAGACGCTGCGTGACGTCCACACGCATCGCGAGGAACGCCGCGAGCACGCCCAGCAGGGCGTGGCGCGCGAGCCACACGAGGCCCGGCCACGTGTCGACGACGACGTGCCAGATCGCGGGCGGCTCGAGCGCGGCGTGAGCCCGATTTTCGAGCACGGCCGTCCGCGCCATGAGCCAGACGACGCCTGAGCCGAGCACGAGCAGTACGAGTCGGCGCCCCCAGCGCACGATCGTGTCGTCCCACCGGCAGGCCGTCAGCGTTGTCGGCATGCCCGC
>QHSO01000244.1 GCA_003220475.1 Candidatus Rokuibacteriota bacterium
CGCCCGTCAAGGTCGAGATGGATCAGAAAGGCTGCGTGTTCGTGCCGCGTGTCGTGATCGTGCCGGCCGGCGGCACGGTGGAATTCCTCAACAGCGACCGGCTCCTCCACAATCTACACAGCGCGAGCAACGAGAACGCAACCTTCAATCGCACGCAGCCACGGGGCCGCGTGATCCCGGTGACCTTCAGCAAGCCGGAGATCGTGCAGATGAACTGCGATCTGCATTCGTGGATGCGCGCGTGGGTCGTCGTGGCCGACCATCCGTTCTATGCGCTCAGCAACGACGCCGGCGAGTTCGTGCTGCCCAACGTCCCGTCCGGCAAATACGTGCTGCAGATCTGGCAGGAGACACTCGGCACCACGAGCCGCGAGGTGACGGTGGGCGCTGACGACGCCCGCGTCACCGTCGAGCTCAAGGCGCCACGCTGATCCTCTTCGAGGCCTCCCACGCGGCGGAGTGCGTGGGCTCGGCAAGCGCTCGGAGCCGGCCGCTTTCGTCGAGCGCGATCGTGAACGTGACCCTCGGCGCCGAGAACACCGGATGCAGGTACACGCGCGCGATCTCGGCCGTGTCCTTATATAGCGCGATGTACCGGACGTGGTGCTCCGACAGCGAGGGGTGCTCGCCGCCGGCGCCCACGGTCACCGTCACGTCGAACCACTGGCCGCGCTTGACGGAGTCCGGAGCGGACATCTTGGGCGTGTGCTTCGCATCGTAGGAGGTATGTGCCTCCTTGAACTCCGGCGTGAACTGCTCTTCCTGTCCCGCGCGCGTCGTGCCGGCGATGGCGAGCAGCACGGCCAGCGCACCGATCGTGCTCGTGGTTCGTCTCATCGAGGCCTCCTGTCGGCTCAGCCCTCGGGTACGAGCTCGCGGATCTTGGCGAGCAGCGCGCGCGGACTGTAGGGCTTGGCCAGATACGCCGTGGCGCCCGCGACCGTCGCCTTCTGCTCGTCGCCGCTGAGCGCGAACGACGTCACCACGATGATCGGCACGCCGGCGGTCCGCGGGTCGTTGCGCAGGTGTCGCGTGGCCTCCAGGCCCGACATCTTCGGCAGCTGGATGTCCATCAGGATCAGATCCGGCGGCGTGGCGAGCGCGGAGGCGACGCCTTCCTCGCCGTCCATCGCCTCCCGCAGGCGATACGTGGTTTTGGCGAGGAGCTGACGCACGATCTTGCGGTTGAACTCGTTGTCTTCGACGTACAGGACGGTCTTGTCGCTCATGCCGTCGCCGCGAGCTCGACCCGAAGCGGAATCGTGAAGTAGAAGATCGAGCCCTTGCCGAGCTCACTCTCGACCCAGATCCGGCCGCCGTGCATCTCGACGAACTTCTTCGTGATGCTGAGCCCCAGGCCGGTGCCGCCGAAATTGCGCGTGGTCGTCGCGTCGACCTGGCGGAACTCGGCGAAGACCTCGTCGAGCTTGTCGGCGGGAATCCCGATACCGGTATCGGACACGCGATATCGCAGCTGGCCGCCCTGCAGCTCGACACCCACCGTGACACGGCCATGGTGCGTGAACTTCAGCGCATTGCCCACGAGATTGAGCAGGCACTGCGTGAGTCGCTTGGCATCGCCGTAGGCGTCCGGCAGATTCGGTTCGACCTCCGTCACGAGCTCGACGCCCTTGTCGTCGGCGATCGAGCGCAGCGAGGCACGCACGGTGCCGACGATGTCCTCCGCCGCGTAGTCGCCCAGCGACAGCTCCATGCGACCCGCCTCGATCTTCGAGAGGTCGAGCACGTCGTTGATGAGGCGCAGCAGGTGCTTGCCGTTGGTCTGGATGTCGGCGAGCGGCTCCTTCAGCTCGGCCGGCACGTCGCCGTACAGATCGTCGAGGATCATCTCGGTGAATCCCAGGATGGCGTTGAGCGGCGTGCGCAGCTCGTGGCTCATGTTGGCGAGGAACGCGGACTTGGCCTGGCTCGCCTGCTCCAGCTTGAGATTGAGCGCGCGGAGCGTGTCGGCGGTGAGCCGCTGCTCGGCGTCCAGCCGCGCCAGCTCACGCGCCGTCTCGTTGAGGCGCGTCGCCAGGGCGCCGAACTCGTCGCGGTTCGGCACCTCGACGACGCCGGCGAACTTGCCGGCGGCCACGTCGCTCAGAAAGGCGTCGGCGGCGCGCACGGGGAGGATGAACGCCCACGAGATGACGAAGCCGCCCACGAGCGCGAGCACGACCGACACCACCGCGAACGCGCCCATGACGACGATCGAGCGGCGGTTCGCGCTCTGGATGCTGGCGCGGAGGCTGGCCATCCGCTCGTCCTCGTGCTGCGCCACGACGCGCACGAGGTCGTCGATCGAACGGTAGAGCGGATCCTCGCGCGTGAGCTGCAGCTCGGTGGCCGCATCGATCTTGCCGTCGCGGACGAGGTTGGCGATGTCCGCGACGACCGTCATCGCCTCTTCCTGGGCGGTGCGGATCTTCTGGATGATCTGCCGCTCGGCGTCGGGCGCCTGCTGCTCGATGCGCGCCAGCGTGTCGTTGAAGCGGTTGTTCTCGCGCAGGACGCTCGAGAGCGCCATCTCGTTCCGGACGAGCAGGGCCATGCCCGTGAGGTGCATCTGCATGGCCAGCGAATGCTGCAGCTGATGCGACAGGTCCACCCGGCGGTGCGCCTCGTCGAGCCAGTCGGTGTGCTGCGACATCCGTCGGATCGTCTGAACGCTGAACGCGCCCATGACGATGAACAGCAGCGTCACCAGCAGAAAGGCCACGAGCAGCTTGTGCTGGACGGAGGTGCGGATGCGCGCGACGCCGCGCACCAGCGCGCCCAGTGGCGAGCGGAGCAGGACCGCCGCGAGCGGATCCGCGCGATCGAAGCGCATTTTCAGGCGCGAGTATACTCCACCGTCGTGAGGAGCCCGGCCCGCATCCTGGTCGCCGACGACACACCGGCCAACGTTCGCATGCTCGAGACGCGTCTGCGGCACGATGGCTACGACGTCGTCGTGGCGCGCGACGGCGAGGAGACGCTGGCGACCGCCCGCGCGACACATCCGGATCTCATTCTGCTCGACATCATGATGCCGAAGCTCGACGGCATCGAGGTGTGCCGGCGCCTCAAGCGCGACCCCGCGTTCCCGTTCACGCCCATCATCATGGTCACGGCGATGTCGGACACGAAGGATCTCGTGGCCGGATTCGACGCGGGCGGCGACGACTACCTCACCAAGCCCGTCGATCACCAGGCGCTGGCCGCGCGCGTGCGGTCCATGCTGCGCATCAAGGCGCTGCACGACACGGTGCAGGCGCAGGCGCAGGAGCTGGCGCAGTGGAACGCGACGCTCGAGGCGCGCGTGGCGAGCCAGCTCGCGGAGCTCGAGCGCATCGGCCGACTCAGGCGCTTCTTCTCGCCGCAGGTCGCCGACCTCATCGTGCGCGGCGACGCCGCCGACCCGCTCGCGTCGCACCGTCGCGAGGTGACGGTGGTCTTCGTCGACATCCGCGGGTTCACGGCGTTCGCGGAGACGGCGGAGCCGGAAGAGGTCATGAAGGTGCTGCGCGACTACCACGCGCACATGGGCGAGCAGGTGCTCGCCTACGAGGGCACGCTCGAGCGGTTCACGGGCGACGGCATGATGATCTTCTTCAACGATCCGGTGATCGTGCCGAATCCCATCGAGCGCGCCCTCCGCATGACCGTCGCCATGCGCGAGGCCATGGAGAATCTCGCCGCGCAGTGGCGGCGTCTCGGATTCGAGCTCCACGTCGGCGTGGGTGTCGCGCAGGGCTACGCGACGATCGGCGCGATCGGCTTCGAGGGCCGTCTGGACTACGGCGCCATCGGCAGCGTGACGAACCTGGCCGCGCGTCTCTGCGCCGAGGCGCGGCCCGGCCAGATCCTCATCAGCCAGCGCGTTCACGCGGACGCCGGCGCCCTCGTCGACGCCGAGCCGGTCGGCGAGCTTCAGCTCAAGGGCTTTCAGCGTCCCATTCCGGCCTACAGCGTGCGCCGCTTGAAGGGATAGCCGCCGCGCGCGTGCGATGACACCCACGCCGGGCTGGCTTCAGGAAAAGCTCTTCGAGCGGCGCATCGTGTTCGTCACGGGCCGGCTCGACGAGGCGCTGGCGGGTCAGGCCGCGGCGCAGATCATGACGCTGGACGCCTGCGGCGATGCGCCGATCGACGTCGTGCTCGGCAGCGCCGACGGCACGCTCGAGGCGGCGTTCGTTCTCATCGATGCGCTCGACGCCACGCACGCAACTGTGCGCGTCCAGTGCCAGGGACAGGTCGGAGGGCCGGTGATCGGCGTCGTCGCCGTCGGCGACGAGCGCTCGGCGCTCGTGCACACGACCTTTCGGCTGGCGCTGCCGGCGGCGCAGCTCACGGGCACTGCCGATCAGATCGCGGCGCAGAGCGAAGCGCACCGCCTGATGCTGTGGAGGCTCCAGGCGCGGGTGGCGAGAGCGAGTGGCCGGGCAGTCGAGGACGTCGCCGACGATATGCGCCGCGCCCGCTATCTCGACGCGCGCGAGGCGCTCGCCTACGGGCTGA
>QHSO01000245.1 GCA_003220475.1 Candidatus Rokuibacteriota bacterium
GCGGAGCATCGTCGCGAGCTCGGCAGCGAGCCTGAGCGCGCGCGCCACGACGCCCGCGCTCGCCGCGCGCAACCCATCGCGGACGTCGTCCGGGACATCGCTCGCGCCGCGCGCGATCCGGCGATAGAGCCACGCCTCGAGGCCCTCGGCCCGCGCCGCCGCCGCCGCGCGTCGCCACTCGTCCCCACTGACCGCGGCGGGTTCATCCCCGCGTAGTAGCGAGAGCAGCAGCGGATCGGGCGCGGATCTCATACGGAGACGTCGGCCTCGACCGCTGTGCGGACTGCCGCGAGCCGGTCGAGACCGCGCGGATACGTCAGCGTCTTCACCGGGACGGCGGCGGCCACGCGGGCGGCGAGATCGAACTGCCGCGCCAGCCGTGCGGCGTCGAGCACGCACGCGTTGAACGTGTTGCGTGTGAGCTCGACGAAGGCGCGACGCGGTGAGAGCGGGCGGATCACGACGTCGCCGCCGGTTCGCCGGGGACACAGGACATACAGCGCGCGCAGCGGCGCGGCGTCTCGCGTCGCTCGGGCGCCGAGGGGAAAGACCAGCTTGCCGCCGCGACCGTTCATCGGCGTGCCGCGAAGACCACGCCCCAGGACGCGACGCGCCGGCGTCCGAAACAGCTTGAGTCGCGGCGGCCCGGCGGCTGCGCTGAATCCGCCGGCGTCGTCGCGCAGAACCAGCAAATCGTCGGTGAGCAGCGGATGGCCCGCGCGCACGAAGGCGGCGCCGAGCGTCGACTTGCCGCGGCCGCAGTCGCCGAGAAAGCCGACGGCACCGTCGCCGACCACGACCGCGGTCGCGTGCAGCGGCTCGAGCCCGCGGGCGATGAGCACGAAGGAGAGCACCTGACCGAGCAGGTACGTCTCGAAGGCGCGCGGCGTCTCGGACGCAGGCGCCAGGCGCCGCGAGACGATGCGCCGGCCGTCGGCGGCCACGATGAACTCGAAGAGACCGGCCCACCGCAGATAGCGGCGCCCGTCCGGCAGCGCGCGCTCTTCGAACCATGTGCCAGCGAGAGGCGGCGCCAGTACTCGGCGGAGCGCGGCGAACGCCGCTGCGCGCCCGTGCACGACCGCGATGTCCGCGGGCCCGCGCGCGGCGCGGCGCGTGCGCGGCAGCGGCAGCGCGCTGCGCAAGGTCAGGCGAGGCGCCTCAAATCGCCGAACTTCGTCAAGCGCGGAGCCCGGTACGGCTTGCGCGTCGGGCGTGACGGCTTGGTCATCGCGTCGCTCCTTTCACGAAGCGCTCGAGCCAGCGGTCGAGCGTGATGAAGAACCAGACGTCCCAGCGCAGATCACCCGCGCCGCCGTGATACCGCCGGACGAGCCGGTCGGCGCCAGCAGGGTCGACGAAGCGGTCGAGCAGTCCCGATCGATTCGGGACGCCGGTGGCGGCGCGCGCCAGGGCGCGGTCGACGGGCGTGGTCCAGTCGCCCTTGCCACGCCGGCCGAGCACCTCCGGCGGCAGCACGTCGGCGGCGGCGGCCCGGAGCAGCCCCTTGCGCTCGCCGCGAGCCATTCGCCGTGACGACGGTATAGCGAGCACGAGCTCGACCAGCCGACTGTCGAGCAGCGGATAGCGCAACTCGAGGCCGGCGCGCGCCGCGCGCCGCTCTTCGGCCTCGAGCTTGAGCCCGAAATACGGACTCGACAGCGACAGCCACGTGTCCCATTGCGCGTACGAGGGCCACGGCACGCTGTGACGTGCCATGCGCATCGAGCAGCTGATCGCCGCCCTCGCCCGAGAGAACCACGCGACAGCCCGCGTCACGGATCGCCTCGAGACATTCGGCCATGGTGTGATGGCTCGGATCCACGATCGGCCCTTCGACCGCGTCGACTTCGGCGTCGAGACCGTCGAGCGGGTCGGCGTCGATCCGCCGCACGGCGTGGCCCTTCAGGCCGGTGGCCGCGCTCACCGCGCGGGCGCTCTCGCGCTCGTCGCCTGCGCGATCGTCCGTGAACAGCGTGAACGTTTCCAGCGGCGGCGAGCTCTCGCCACGCTCGTCGAAGATGCGCGCCGCGGTGCCGACGATGGCCGAGGAATCCAGCCCTCCCGAGAGCAGCGCGGCGACCGGCCAGTCGGTGCGCAGGCGTGCGGCCACCGCCGCGCGGAACAGCTCGCTGAAGCGCTCGACGAGCTGGACCTCGGCGCCAAGCGTGCGCGCGGGGTCGGGGGCCCAGTAGCGACCGCGGCGCGGGCCGTCGCGATCCACGATCAACGCGTGGCCGGGCGCCAGGCGGTGGACACCGGCGACGAAGGTGCGATGTTCGTCGCCGGGACGAAACTCGCGAAGCAGGAACGCCAGGACCATCTCGTCGTCCGTCTCGACACGAGGCAGCGCGGCCAGCAGCGGGCGCAGCTCGGAGGCGAACCGGAAGACGCCGTCACGCCAGACGTAATGAAACGGCTTCAGCCCCAGGCGATCGCGCGCACACAGCAGCCGTCCGTGGCGGGCGTCCCAGAGCGCGAACGCGAAGTCACCGAGCAGGCGCGACGGCAGATCGTCGCCGAAGCGCGTGTACGCGCGCATGACGACGGCCTCGTCGCTCTCGTCGGCTCCGGCGCCGAGCTCGTCCCGGTTGTCCAGCCGACCGTCCCAGACGAGTCGCATGGCGCCCGCGGCATCCGTGACGGGGTGCTCGACCGCCGCCGACGCCCGCGTCGTCGCGAGCAGCCGGTGCACGAGCCCGACCGGCCCGTCGCTCCACTGCCCCGCGGCATCGCGGCCACGATGAGCGAGCGCGCCGGACATCGCGTCGAGCTCACACGCCGCCACGGCGTGGCCATCGGTTCGGTAGACGCCGGCGATGCCGCTCATGCCGGAAAGGTCCGCCTCAGCCACGCCTCGAGCAGCACGAACGACCACAGTCGCGCGCCGTGCCGGCCACCGTGCGCCAGATACTCGTCCCGCATGCGCCGGGCGCGCGTGCGATCGACGTATTCGAAGACGCGGGCGTCACGGTCGAACAGCTCAGCGTCGATCCGCGCCGTCTCCTGTCGCAGCGCGCGCGTTGGATCGGCGACGGGCAGGTGTTCGGCGCAGCGTTCGATCGTTCGCAGCGGCAGGCCGGCGCCGAGCGCGCGCTGGACGAACTGCTTGCGATAGCCGTGGTGCACGAAGACCTCGGGCCGCACGGCCACCACGCACTCGACGACGCGACGGTCGAGGTATGGGTGCCGCGGCTCGATGCCGAGCCGCGCCGCCTCGGCGTCGAGCTTCTCGAGCGCGAACACGAGCGTCGGCGCCGTGAGTGCCCGCCAGATTTCGGCGGCCATCCGCGTTTCGAAGCGCGCGTCGTCATGCCACGGCGGACGCCGCGACCGCGCCAGCCGCGGCACGAGCCACACCGGGGCCTCGCGACCACTGAGCGCGCGCGCCGTCCGACGCACCCGCGGCGACAGCGCCGACCACAGCGCGTCGACAGCAGCGCGCCGCCCGTCGCCACCGTATGCGCGGGCGAGCGTTCTGGCCTCGCGCCAGGCGCTCACGATGCGCCCGGAACGCAGGCGGTCGGCGAGTGCGCCACGCTCGCCGGCCCTCGACAGCTGATCAGCGCCGATGCCGGTGAGCAGGACACGAAACTCGGCGGCGGCGCCGGTGTCGAGCAGCGCCTCCACAACCGGGTGGCCCTCGTCGTTCGGCGGCTCGGCGGAGGCCAGCAGCATGTCGAGCAGCGGCAGCCCCGCCCGTACGCGCGGCGGCGCGATCGCGCCCACGGCCTCGAGGGCAGTGATCGCCTCCCAATCCTCGGCGAGAAAGCCCTCGTGAAGATACGTGAGCGCGGCCAGCGGACCGCGGCCGGCGCCCGCGACGCTCGCAACGAGCGTCGAGTCGATGCCGCCGCTCAGGAGCACGCCCGCCGCCGGCGCGTCGGCGAGCCGGTCGGCGACAGCGGCACGAAACGTCGCGGCGAACTCGCTCGTGGAGTCGTCGCCGCGCGTCGCACCGCTCGGCGTCCAGTACCGGCGCAGTGAGAGCCCACGCGGCCCAACGGTGAGCACGTGGCCCGGCGGCACGCGACGAATGCCGTCGAAGAACGTGGCGCCGGGATCGCGGAAGTCCATCAGCAGGTAGTCGGCGATCGTCGCCGCATCCGGGCGTCTCGCCACGGTCGGAGCGCAAAACAGCGCGACGACCTCCGAGGCGAACAGCAGGCGCCGGCCGTCCCAGTGGTAGTAGAGCGGTTTCGCCCCAAATGCGTCGCGTGAGCACACGAGCGTCTGCGCGGGCGCGTCCCACACGGCGACGGCGAACTCGCCGAACGCGTCGTGCACGAACGCCGCGCCCCGTCGGCGGAATCGCTCGAGCGGCTCGTCGAGCCGCCCATCGACGACGAGCGCACGCCCCTCGGTATCGATGAGCGGGAACTTGTCGTGCGCGGCTGCCGAAGCCAGCCGGCGGTGAGCCAGCCCGACCGATCCCGAGACCCAGCAGGCCTCGCCGTCGGGGCCGCGATGCGCCAGCGCCTCGGCCATCCGGCCCAACAGCCCCGCGTCGGCCGCGCGACCGTCGGTGTGGAAGACGCCGGCGATGCCGCTCACGACGTCGCCACGGCGACGGCGAGAATCGGCGTGTAGTGGCCCACGTCATCGAGCAGCGGCACGCCGCCGCACTCGAGCCATGCGTGCGCCGTCAGACGGGTGGCGTGTCGTGCGACGCCGATGCGCAGGATCGCGGGCGTCCCCTGCCGCGCCAGCAGCCACGCGGTCACGATCGCGACCGACAAGCAGCGCGCCCTCGGGACTCTGCGTGCGGCGATCTCGACGAGGCGAGCCACGCGCTCCGGCGACAGCTGCAGGCCGCCGCTCCGGCGTGGCGGGGTGAGCAGCCGGCGCAGCGGTAGGACGCGAAGGAACGGGGGCACGATCAGCAGCAGTAGCCATGCGGCGGCCAGGGTCCGCCGCTCGGCGGCGCCGAGCCGACGCAGGCTAGCGAGCCGACCCATCGTCGACGTCGACGAGCTCGTTGTCCCGCAACGTTTTCAGAAAGTGCGCGAGGTCCGCGCCGAGGGTGTCGGCGTCGACCTCGTACTCGGCCGTGAGCGTTTCGACGATCTCGTCCGACGAGCGATGCGCCTCGATGAGTGTCCAGATGCGGGTTCCGACGGGGTCGAGGCCGAAGTACACGCCTGTGGCGAGATTGAGCAGGACCATCTCGCCCTCCAGCTCGCGAAAGACCACATCCTTCCGGATGCGGATCGCCGCGTGCCGCGAGATCGGGCCGGGCATGGCGGGAGCCTAGCACAAGGAGCGTGATAAGCATGACGCTTGCGCCTCGGTTCATCGTATGATCGGGGCGCGTGAGCGAAGCGACCCGTTGGCCCGAGATCCGCGCCAGGCACGGAGCCGTCGCCGCCCCTCACGCCCTCGCTTCCGACGCCGGCCTCGCGATCTTGCGCGCCGGCGGCAATGCCCTCGACGCAGCGATCGCCGCGGCGGTCACGCTCGCCGTCGTCTATCCGCACATGAACGGCGTCGGCGGGGACAATCTCTGGCTCGTCTACGATGCCGGGCGCGGGCGCCTGCGCGCGTTGAACGCCGCGGGCCGGTCGGCCAGCGCGGCGGACCTCGAGAGCTATCGCCGGCGCTTCGGCGACGCGATTCCCGCGCGCGGCGGCGCGGCCGCGCTGACCGTGCCCGGCGCCGTGTCGGGATGGTGGGAGGCCCATCGCTACAGC
>QHSO01000246.1 GCA_003220475.1 Candidatus Rokuibacteriota bacterium
CGAGCTCGATGGCGTGATGGAACGCATTGCGTTGCCCGGCTGAATGCTTGGCCGCTTCGACTTTCTGTTTTGCGAAGGTGCGCCGCAGCTCGTCCTGGTTGTGCGCCAGGATCTTGTTCAGGCCGTCGACGTCGAGTCCGGCCTTCCGCAAGAACGGCTCCAGAACCTGACCGACAGCCCGGCGACTTTTCACTCGTTGCCGTTCGTACGCGAGATCGGCTTGTCCCGAGGAAACTGCGTGGTCGTGATACCGGTCACCGGCGGTCTTCAGCAGCTGTTTGAACTCGGAGAGATTGAACTTGGACATCGATTCATCCCCTTATTCGCGCGTGAGCACTCGTCATCGAATGAGCGCTGACATTTCACCTCCGGTCTCCGGATACAACGCGCACCATGGCGAGTCAAGACCTCAACCCCGTTGGGGCCACCACGATTTGAAGTCAATGTCTGCCGCACGCTCCGGACGCGGAGTTGAATCGAGCCTGACGGCCGCCAGGCGTTACGTCGGCAGCCTGAAACCCTGTCGCGCGAGCAGCTTCCAGGTGCCGCCCTGCTTCTGCCACACCTGAAGGGCCCCGATCCGTGTCGTCGTGGCCTTGCCATCCAGCTCGGATTCGGACAAGAAGATGTGACGCACGATGGCGGCGTCGCCGGCGACGGACAGCTTGAGGTCGGGGAAGGTCAGCGACTTGACGACCTGCTTACGGTTCATCACCCCGGCGATGAATTGCTCCTTGGTCTCGACCCTTCCGTCCGAGTGGCCATAGCTGACCTGATCGGATGTGACCTGCGCCAGCAGCTACGACGTCACGACGCGATACGTTCATATGTTCCTCCTGAGGGATATGTGGTGACGCCGGTCAGACGGCGTTGCTCATCTAACCCAGTTGAGGGTCTCGATGAGTTCGTTCATGGTCTCGACTAACCCCGTGTGCTCACTCGCTAGCCTGTTGCGGCGCTCAACACGAGAAGAATACTCCGCGGCCAGAGCATTGTGATTGTCGACGAGCGCGTTGTATTGCCGGCAGAGCGCCTGGATGCGGTCCGTTGGCCGCGAACAGGTTCCGTTGGCCTTCGCGATGCGCGCTGTGACGGCGTTGATGTTCTCTCGCACCGCACCGGCCCGACGACTGAGGTCGTCGAGGGTCGCGTCGAGCTGTCGCACGTCTACAGTGACGCCGGTAAGCCGCGTCTTCATCGTGTCGATCTCGGCTTGCAGCGGTTTTCGGCCCTTGTCGACTCTCGCCCGGTCTGCGGCATCGAATTCCCCGTGCGCTTTGTCGATCTCCACCTGCTGGCTCTTCCACAGACGTCTGAGAAGCGTTTCGAGCTCGGCGCAGGACGCCCGGTTCTTCAAGACCGTCTCGATGCCCGTCTTGAGGACGTTCGCGCCGTTCACAGCGATATCGACGTGATGCTGCTCGTGCACCGCGACGCCCTCGACGAATTGTTGCCACCGTTCCCGCAGATCGTTCGACAGGTCATTGGGGTGCTCGTGCCGGGGGAGCGTTACGAGGAGGTCCAGCGTGATCGTCACGGACTCCGGAGTGCACAGCGCTCCCTCCGAAGTGTACAGGGCGCTGGTCTCGAGAGCTTTCAATGCCATCTCGGACTTGGCCGACGTGAGTCCCTCGGCATGCTTGCCATCCTGCTCGTTGAGCCCGTGCGCTTTGATGTCTTCGAAGATCTTGGTCGTCGTCGTCCCGTGCACCGAATAATAGGTCGTCGCTCTGGTGGTGGTGAGGGTGAAGGTAGGTTGCGGCGGAGCCGGCGTGACAGTAGGTTGCGGCGGATGCGGCAGCATGCTGGCGCAGCCCGAGATGATGAGGCTCGACAACAATAGAAGCGGAATCAGTGCTTCGCGTGCCGCACCGTACGCGAACCGCCGGCAAGCGCGACCGGCGGTGTAACCGGGACTGGGTTCGTCTTCCTTCAGACCGCTCGCTGGCATAGCACGTTGAGGATCGCCGGTCGGCCCTCGCGCACGGCCGCGAGCCCGCGCTTGAGCGCCGCCGGAAGCTCGCCGGGTTTCTCGACGCGCTCGCCGTAGCCGTCGACGGTCCGGGCCATCTCCTCGAAGCGAGGCGAGGGTCGCAGCTCGCTGAGCGGAAAGCTGCCGCGGGTCTTGGCGGCGCCGGTGGGATGGACCGCGAGCGTTCCGGACTTCACCGCTTCCCATTGCTGGTTGTTGAAGATCACGGTGAGGATCGGCACGGCGTGCGCGCGCTGCACGAACAGGCACGAGAGCGGCTCGCCGAAGAAGTACGCGCCGTCACCGACGGTCGCGATCACCGTGGCGTCCGGGCGACCCAGCTTCACACCGAGCGCGGCGCCGAGACCGAAGCCGAGCCCGCTCGAGTGCGGGGACGCGACGTAGCTCCCGGGTCGCGTGAGGGCCGCGAAGCGCCGCCGATGCTCGGCGGCGACGCGCTCCCGCCGACGAGCGATGGCGTCGCGGTCGGCATGACGGCGCACCGCTTCCGCGAGCAGCGGCAAGGCGACGCCGGGCGTCGCGACGATCGGAACGTCGCACGGATAGCTGCGCATCGGATAGCGCGAGAAGAACGGGTCGACTCCGAGATGGATGATCCGCGCGTTCGGCGCGGGTTTCTGCAAGTGCGGGTACCACGGCACGTCCGCTTCGACGACGAGAATGGCGTCGGCATCGGCCAGCGACGGGTTCGTGGTGCCGGACTGGTTGTAGCCGAGGTGGAGCTCGTGAAGATGCGGCGCATTCAGGTAGATCGGATCGGCCTCGACGATGGCGATCCCTCCCGCCTCCGCCAGCTCGACCAGACCGGCGACCGCCCGTGGATCGATGCCGGCGGCGGAAACCAGGATGAGCGGCGAGTCGGCGCGGGCGAGGAGCCGTGCCGCCTCGTCGATGCGCGCCGGATCCGGAAAGCGCTCACTGCGCGACTGGCGCCGCGCGGGTGATGTGATCGTCATCGGCGCGGGACGCGCCGCAAGGACCTCGCGCGGCAGTGTGAGGTACACGGGCCCGCGAGGCTCGGCCTGCATCAACTCGAAGGCGCGATCGACGACGGCCTCGACCTGCACCGGCGTTCTGAGCTCGTAGTCCCACTTGACGTATTCGCGCAGCATGGCCGCCTGGTCGAAGCTCTCCTGCGCCCAGTGGATGTGCAGGTCGCGCGCGCCCGGCAGACCTTCCTCCGTGATTGGCGTCCGCCCGGCCGACATCAAGATCGGCACGTTCGCACGCGAGGCGGTGATGATCGCCGTAGCCGCATTGCCGGTGCCGACGTTGACGTGGACCATCACCGCCGCCGGTCGCCCGCTCGCCACGTAATAGCCGTGCGCCATCGAGACGGCCACGAACTCGTGCGGGATCACCAGCGGACACGGGGCTCGGCCGGCCTCGGAGGCCAAACGCGCGAAGGCGTCCACCAGCGACGCGAAATCCGTGCCGGCATTGCCGAGGAAGACCTCGATGCCACGGTCCTTCAGCAGCTCGAGATAGGCCTCGGCGGTCGTCTCGGGCGTCAGTGTGCGTGCGCTCATGCCGCGGAGTATCGCACGCGGCCCACCGCGCGGCATCCCTTCGAGCCGATGTAGTGAACCTACGCGAGCCGGCTCAGTACGCGCTCGCCGAGCGTGCGAATGAGTGCCTGACGCTCGTGGACGAACCCGGTCACCAGGAGGCCGCTGATTCCCGCGTCCACGACGCCGCGCAGCTTGTCGGCCACCGCGGACGGTGGGCCCACCGCCGCGAAGCGGTCCGCGAGATAGGCGCGTAACGCCGGCTCGGCATCGAGCAGCGCGGCGTTGGGGCTCTGGCCCAGCGCCTCATGCGCGCCGGGCTGATAGCCGTTCTGCACACGCACGATTGCATCCGCCAGCGCGGATGGCACGTGCTTGCCGTCGAGCGTGAAGCGAAAAACGTGATGCGCGTTCGACGCGAGCTCCATCTTGATCTCGTCGATGCCGGCGGGGACGTCGTCGGTAACATTGGCACGCACCATCGTCCACAGGTCGATCGAGGAGGGATCGCGGCCGGCGCGATGCGCGCCCGCGTGCACGTGGGCCACCGCATCCTTCACGAGCGTGGGCTCGAGGCCGACGTTCACGATCACCCCGTCGGCGATCTCTCCTGCGAGCTCGAGCGTGCGCGGCCCCTCGGCCGCGAGATAGAGTGGAATCGCGCGCTTCACCCACGTGAGGCGCACCATGCGGCCACGCCATGTCGACTCACCCTTGGTGTGCAGCGCGCGGACTGTTTCGATGTACTCACGTAGGTCGGCGAGCGTGGACGGCCGCTCGGCAAGATTCAAAATCGCGCTGTCGCCGGAGCCGATGCCGAAGAAGGCGCGGCCCGGCGCTATCTCATCGACGGTTGCGATGCCCGACGCGGCGACCGCCGGGTGGCGGGTGATCGCGTTCGTCACGCTGGGTCCTATGCGCACCCGTCGCGTCGCTTGCGCGCACAGCGCCATCGTCGCGTACATCTCGCGAAACACCGACTGGCTGTCGGCCACGCCCACCATCGAAAAGCCGACCTCCTCGGCGAGCCGCGCGTCTGCGACCGCCGAGGCGACCGAGCGCGGCAAGCACAAGAGACCGAGACGGGCTGTCGTCATCCCAGCGCGAGTATAGCGGCTGAGACAACCTTGACTCGTCGGCTCGTCGGCCCGATAGTGCGGCCACGTCGGCGATGCGAATGCGCGACGGCGCGATGTCGCACCGAACCGATGATGGAGGACGAAGACGATATGAAACTCGGCGTGGTGTTTCCCCAGACGGAGATCGGCACGGACCCCGCGGTCATCCGCGACTACGCTCAGGCTTCCGAGGAGGCCGGGTACGAGCACCTGCTGGTCTTCGATCACGTGCTGGGCGGTAAGCTCGAGCGCTTCGACAAGCTCGGTCGCACCCCGCCGTACACGGACCAGAGTCCCTTCCATGAAGTCTTCGTTCTTTTCGGCTACCTGGCGGCCTGCACGCGGCGCCTCGAGCTCGTCACCGGTATCGTCATCCTGCCCCAGCGGCAGACCGCGTTGGTGGCCAAGCAGGCCGCCGCGGTGGACGTCCTTACCGGCGGGCGCCTGCGCCTCGGCGTGGGCATCGGCTGGAACCACGTCGAGTACGAGGCGCTGAACGAGGACTTCCACACGCGGGGCCGCCGCGTCAGCGAGCAGATCGCGGTCATGCGGAAGCTCTGGACCGAGCCGGTGGTGAACTTCAAGGGTTCGTATCATCACCTCGATCGGGCCGGAATCAACCCGCTGCCCGTCCAGCGCCCCATCCCGGTATGGATGGGCGGCATGGCCGAGCCCGTGCTCAAGCGGGTCGCCGAGATCTCTGACGGCTGGTTTCCGCAGTTCCAGCCCGGTGACGAGGCGAGCCACACGCTCGATCGCGTGCGCGCGTATATAAAGGAGGCGGGTCGCCCGCTTTCGGCCGTGGGGATCGAGGGGCGCTTCACCTATGGCATTGGCGGCCCGACCGAGTGGGCGAAGCGGGCCCGAGAGTGGCGCGATCTCGGCGCCACCCACCTGTCGGTGAACACGATGGGTGCAGGTCTCACTCCACGCGGCCACATCGACGCGATCTTGAAAATGAGGCCGGCGCTCGACGGCGTCTAGGAACGCAGCCACGCACTCGCTGCTCTTCCTGGACCCGGGCCACTTCCACGCCGCCCTGACCCTGCGCGTGCCACAGGCGCGTGCGACCGACGAGATCTTCGTCTACGCGCACGAGGGCGCCGAGCTGCGTGACTTCCTCGCCCTCGTGGAGCGCTTCAACCGCCGTGCCTCGAACCCGACGCGCTGGCGTCCCGTCGTGACGACGGCCGATGATTCTCTCGCGCGGCTCGTCGAAGAGCGACGTGGAGATGTGGTGGTCCTCGCGGGCAGGAACGGGGGCAAGGCGCGCACCATACGACGGCTGCATGAATCGGGCTTCCATGTGCTCGCCGACAAGCCGTGGCTCGTGGAACCGGCGGACCTCGAGCACGTTCGGGCGAGCCTCGAGAGCTGGCCGCTGGCCGCGGAGATCATGACCGGGCGTCACGACGTGGCGGCCGGACTGGTCAAGAAGCTCGTCGGTGCCGCCGCGCTCTTCGGCGCTTTCCGCGACGACGGCCCTGCCATCGAGCAGGAAAGCGTGCACCACCTGCAGAAGCTCGTCGATGGCGCTCCTCTCAGACGTCCGTGGTGGTACTTCGACGTGCGTGTGCAGGGGAGCGGTCCGGTCGACATTCCGACGCATCTCGTGGACCAAGCGCAGTGGCTCGTGGACGGCGACACCACGGCGCCGGTGCTCCTCTCGGCCCGCGCCTGGCCGACGCCGGTGCCCGCGGAGACGTTCCAGCGGATCACCGGAGAGTCGGGGTTCCCGCGAGAGCTCGAACCGTTCGTCGACGGCGACACGCTGAGTTATCGATGCAACGCCGAGCTCGTGTACCAGATCGGTCGCGTCACCGCGCGCGCCGCGACGCGATGGAACCTCTCGCCGTCGCCGGGCGGTGGAGATGCCTCTCACAGCGTCGCTCGCGGGACTCGCGCGGACGTCCGCCTGGAGCAGAGCGCCCGCACGGACCACCGCCGCAGAGTCTTCGTCGAACCCCGCACCGATGTCGGGCGCGCGCTGCGCGAAACGGTCAGGGCGTGGCAGGCGGAGCTCCCCGGCGTCGACGTCGTGCCTGCCGGCCCGGAAACGTTCGAGGTGACC
>QHSO01000050.1 GCA_003220475.1 Candidatus Rokuibacteriota bacterium
GACTTCGTGGTCCGCGCGGACAGCCCGTATCGCACGCTCGAGGACACGTTCGGCGGCTGCATCGCCTACTCGATCGAGCACTCGCACTCCGGCTACAACGCGGCGCGGTTCCACCTGCTTTCCTACCGCCGGCCCGACCGGCCCACGCTGTACTCCAAGGTCCTCGGCCCGCTCCATCGTCAGCTGCCGGTGATCGATGCCGTGCTCGACGGCCGTGCGGACGTCGGCCCGGTCGACGCGTACGGACTGGATTTGCTCCGGCGCCACGGCGCGGAGCGCGCGAAGCGCGTGCGGGTGGTGGCGACGACGCTCGACGCGCCGAGCGCGCCGCTGGTGGCGTCGCCCGGCGTCGACCCGGTAACCCGTCAACGCCTCGCCGAGGCGTTGCTGGCCGCGGACCGGGCCCCGGAGCTGGCCTCGACGCTCGACGAGCTGCTGATCGCGCGGTTCACCGATGCCGATCCCGACGCGTTCGACGTGATGCTCGCGCGTCACCGACAAGCCGAGGCGGCCGCCTACACCAGGCTCGGCTGACCGCGCGCCATTGACAACACGCCGGGGCACGTCGACACTGTCGCCGCTCTGACGACGGGAGGCCCAGTCATGCGCAACGCCGACGAGCACGTTCTTGTCCCCACGCTGAAACGCCAGCTCGCCGACGGCCAGATCGACCGCCGCGAGTTCCTCCGATACGCGGTGTTGCTCGGCATGTCGGTCTCGGCGGCGAACGCGGTCGCGCGCAGCATCACCGGGCAGTCGCTGGTGACCCCGGCGGCGGCGCAGAGTTTGCCGCGAGGCGGCACGCTGCGTCTCGGGATGCGCTGCCAGGATCTCAAGAGCCCGCACACGTACAGCTGGGTGGAGTCCGCCAACTCCGCGCGCCAGGTGCTCGACTACCTCGCGATCACCGGCCCCGACAACATCACGCGCCCGGGTCTCATCGAAAAGTGGGAGGCCAGTCCGGACCTCAAGACGTGGACCCTGCGCGTACGTCGCGGCGTGAAGTGGCACAACGGCCGGCAGTTCACGGCCGACGACGTCATCTGGAATCTCAAGCACGTGCTCGATCCGAAGACCGGCTCCTCCGTGCTCGGACTCATGAAGGGCTTCCTGCTCGACGAGGTCGACACGGGCGACAAGGACGACAAGGGCAATCCGAAGAAGTCCACGCGGCTCTGGGACGCGAATGCCATCCAGAAGGTCGACGCCTACACGGTGCGGCTCAACGGCAAGACGGCGCAGCTGGCGATTCCGGAGCAGCTGTTCCACTATCCGCTGCTCATCCTGGATCCCACAGACAACGGCGAGTTCAAGGTGGGATCGAACGGCACGGGCGCGTTCACGTTGGTGGAAAGCGAAGTCGGGCGCCGCCAGGTGCTCAAGGCCCGCAAGGATTACTGGGGCGGCGGCCCGTATGTGGACGAGCTGCACTTCATCGATCTCGGCGACGATCCCGCCGCGGCCGTCAGCGCGCTCGCGTCCAAGCAGGTGGACGGCCTCTATGCCGCCGACATCACGCAGCTCGACGCGCTGCAGAAGCTTCCGCACGTGCAGATGTACCAGGTGCCGACGGCGTATACCGCCACCGCGCGGGTGCAACCCGTG
Source organism: Candidatus Rokuibacteriota bacterium (assembly GCA_003220475.1). Taxonomy (GTDB): domain Bacteria; phylum Methylomirabilota; class Methylomirabilia; order Rokubacteriales; family CSP1-6; genus AR12. Next base: position 1,606 of record QHSO01000050.1, read on the forward strand.
AAGCCGTTCGACGACAAGCGCGTACGACAGGCGCTGCGCTACGCCATCGACTCCAACGTGATCTTGCAGATCGCGCACAAGGGCCTCGGCCAGGTGGGCGAGCACCACCATGTGAGCCCGGTACATCCCGAGTACGCGAAGCTGCCGATGTTCCAGCGTGACGTGGCGCGGGCCAAGCGGCTGCTGGCGGAGGCCGGCTATCCCAACGGCCTCGACACCGAGATCGCGTGCAAGCCGCAGCCGGGCTGGGAGCTGCTCGCGGTGCAGGCGATGGTGGAGCAATGGAAGGAGGCCGGCATCCGCGTGAAGATCAACGTGATGCCGTCCACGCAATACTGGGAGATCTGGACGAAGACCCCGTTCGGCTTCACGACGTGGGCACATCGGCCGCTCGGCGTCATGAGCCTGGCGCTGGCGTACCGCACGGGCGTGCCGTGGAACGAGTCGAAGTACTCCAATCCGGAGTTCGACCGGCTGCTGGGAATGGCCGAGGGCACCATCGACGTGGCCGCGCGGCGCGAGATGATGGCGCAGCTCGAGAAGATTCTCCAGGAGGACGGGCCGATCGTGCAACCGGTCTGGCGCGCGATCTTCACGTTCATGGACAAGCGCGTCCAGGGCTTCAAGGTGCACCCGACGCTCTACATCTTCGGCCACCAGCTCGCGATCAGCACGTAGTGGCCATCGGCTATCTCGTCGTCGCGCTGCTGGCGGCGGCCGTCGCCGTCTTCGCGCTCCAGAACGGCACGCCGACGCCCGTACGATTCCTCGTCTGGAGCCTCGACGCCATCCCGCTGGCGGGACTCATCCTCGGCTCATTCGTGGCGGGCCTGATCATCGGCGTCGTGCCCCTTGCCGTGCACCGTTGGCGAGCGCGCTCACGGCTGCAACGGCTGCAAGCGCAGGTCAGAACGCTCGAGGCTCAGCGCGAACAGACGCCGCTGCCGCCGCCGGGCGCGACGCCTTAGCGCGCCGCGCGCGATTTACAGCCGATGCTTCGGGTGCGGCTCGGCGGTCCAGCGCGCGCTCGGCACGAGATCGTGCTCGCGAAAGCGCGTCCAGCGAAACGCCGCGAGATCGTAGTCCTTCGCGCGACCGTGCAGGATGACGTCCGACAGGATGTCGCCGATCGCCGGCGAGTGCTTGAAGCCGTGGCCGCTCCAGCCGAAGTCGGCGAACAATCCCGTGTACTCGGGGATCGCGCCCAGCACCGGATGATGGTCCGGCGTCGCGTCGTAGAGGCCTGAGTAGCCGCCCATCGCCAGGCCGTGCTCCATCACGGGAAAGCGCTGCGCGATCAGCTCGGCGTTCGTCACGATCTGGTCGGGATCGACGCCTTCGTTGTAGTGATCGGGGTCGACGATCTCGTCGTATGAGAGCTTGCCATGAATCGTGAGGTCGCCGTGCTCCGGCCGCATGTACGTCATGAGCACGGTGTCCGCGACGGCCGGGTGCACGTCGAAGCCGCGCGGACGGCGGAAGAAGCACATCAGGTGACGCTCGGGCCGGATCGATACCTCGATCCCGAGCGGGCGCAGGAGGCGATCGGCCCAGAGCCCTGCGCAGTTCACGACGACGGGGGCGTCGATGCCGATGCCCTCCGAGGTCACGCCGACGACCTTGTCGCCCGCCGCGCGGATCGCGTCGACGTGGCGGTACTGCACGATCGTCGCGCCCAGCTCCCGCGCGCGATTCACCAGCGCGTTGGCCGTCGACGACGGGTCGGCGTATCCCGAGTCCGCCTCGTACGAGGCCAGCGCCACGTCGTCGACGTTGGCGGCCGGCACGAGGGTCTTCACGTCGGCGGGTGAAATCAGCGTTACGCCGGCGCCGAGCTTCTGCGCCTGCAGCGCGTTGTGGCGCAGGTGCGTGGCCTTGTCGGCGCCCGCGAGGGCGAGCAAGCCGACCTTCTGGAAGCCGGGGTCGCCGTCGCCGCCGATGACGTCTTTCCAGTGCGCGAACATGTCGGCGGCCGCGCTCGCGGTGCGCGTGAAAAAGTCCATCGCGTAGAAGCGGCGCACGAGCGCGGTCGAGCGGCCCGTCGGCCCCGAGGCGATGAATTTCTTCTCGATCAAGACGACGCGCCCGGCTTTTTTGCGCGCCAGGTGATAGGCCAGGCTCGCGCCGTGGACACCGCCGCCGACGATCACGACATCCGCGCTCCGGGGAACGTCTACCATTCCACCTTCACTCCTCGCTCAGGATCAGTCGCGCGTGTGCGGTGGGCTCGTCGACGGCCATGCCCGCCGTCCAGTGTGGGCTGAACTGCGTCGGGATGCCGAACCAGCTCACCCAGTCCTCCCGCATCGCGGCCGGCTCGTCGGCCGGCCACAGCACGTTGAGCGGCAGCGGGCGAATCGGCGGGCGAAACGTCGGCAGCGGAATGCGATCGAGCGTCGTGCCGGCCGCCTGCGCGAGCAGCAGCCCCACCTGCTCGCGGCAGCGGCGGCTCTGACAGGGTCCCATGCCCGCGCGCGTCAGCCGCTTGATCTGGTCCTGGTTGATCGGCCCGTCACGTAGCAGCGTGCCGACATCCCGCGCGCTCATCTGCGGCGACTCCCATTTCAGATATCGCGGCGGCTTCGTCTCGATCAGCTTTCGGCGTGTGACCTCCTCGCACTGGCAGACGTTGACCTCCCAGCCGCCGGCCTCGATCTGCGTGCGGAGCCACGCCTGCCAGTACGACTGCATCTCCGACGACGCCGGCGACAGCGGCGCGCGCACGCCGCGTCGCGCCTCGGCCTGGCCGCGATCGAGCGCGCCGAGCGATACCGCGGCGGCGAGACCGGCCACGCGCCCCTGCTCCCGCGCGACATCCGGCGCGCGCAGCATGCCGTCGTGCGCGCCCGCACAATCGCCGGCCGCGAACACGCTCGCCACGCTCGTGCGATTCCACGCATCCACCTCCGGCACCCAGCCACCGAGCGCGGCGACGAACACCAGGCGTGCGCCCACCAGATGCAGCAGCTCGACGCTCGGCACCAGCCCGACCGCCATGCACACGGCGTCGCACGCGATCTCCCGCTCGCTTCCGCGTACCGGCGTGCCGGCCTCATCGACGCCGACGAGCACGATCGACTCGATCTCACCGGTGCGGCCGCGGGCCTCGCGAATCGTGTGCGCAGTGAAGAACGGCACACCGCGCTCGGCCAGCCGCTTGGCCTCACTCGCCTCCCCACGCAGATGCGCCTCGACCTCGACGACCCCGGCGATCTCGACGCCGTGCTCGAGCGCGAGCGCCGCCGTGTGGAGCCCAAGCACGCCGGAGCCGATCACCAGCAGCCGTCGCGCGGCCAGCGCGCGATAGCGCATGAGCAGGGCGGCGGCGCCGTTGGCTCCGAGCGTGCCGGCGCGCTCCCAGCCCGGAAAGCCCAGCAGCACGTCGCGCGCGCCGGCAGCGACGACGAGGCGGTCGAAGCTCACGAGCCACGAGCGCCGGTCGTCGGCCAGCCCGAGCATCGGCGCCGGCAGCTCCTGCACGGTTGCGCTGTTCACGAACGCGCCCCAGACGTAGGTGCCGAGCTGCACGTCCACGCCGGCGTCGTGCGCGGTCGCGAGCGCCGGGTTCGTCTCCACCACGCGCTCGAGCATCGCCGCGCGATTGCGGACGGTCGCGTCCATGCGCTGGCCGAAGCAGAGCGGAACGTCCATCGCCATCATGTCGTTGTCGACAGGATGCTCGTCGACCAGCAGCACCTCGACGCCCGCGCGCGCGGCTTCGACGGCCGCCGCCACGCCGGCCGCCCCCGCACCGACAACAACCAGCGGTATGTGCTGGTCCGGCCTGGGCGCCTTGCCCGCGATCGAGCGGTGGTCGCTCATCCGTCGCCGCCCGCCGCCGCGACCTCCGCAGGCCTCGCGACCCAGCCGGCGCGCTCGCGCCAGTCCGGCGGCGTGCCGGCGAAGCGGCTCAGCGCGAGCGCGCCGAGATCGGCGAAGGAGCACCGCCCGTGTTGCACGAGCTCGCTGATGGCGCGGCCGACCGCGGGCGACAGGCCGAAGCCCACGCTGGACATTGTCGCGATCACGACGTTGTCGGGATTGGACAGACGCTCGACGACGGGCAGCCCGTCGGGTGTGTTCTCGACCAGGCCGCTCCACGCGCGGATCACACGCACGTGCGCGGCGCCGGGGAAGAGCTCGGCCAGCCGGCGCGCGAGATTGCGCACGAGCGGCGTGTTCGCGTGCTCCGGCGTCGTCATGTCGGGCACGTTGATCCACTCGTGTGGCCCGCCGCCGTACACGAGGTTGCCACGCAGCGTCTGCCGTCCGTAGAGCCCGTTGCCCGCGACGCCACCCACGCCCATGAGGGGGATCGGCTCGGTCGCAATCATCTCCACGCGCGCGGGCGCCAGCGGCAGCGCGACGCCGAGCATCTCGGCGAAGAGTCCCGTCTGCGGCCCCGCGGCCACGACGACGACGTCGGCGCCGAATGTGCCACGCGTCGTCTCCACCGCGGTGACGCGGCCGCCACGCCGAACGAGGCCGGTGACCGTCGTGTGCTGCAGGATCCGTCCGCCGTGGTCGGCAAGCGCCCACGCGTAGGCCTGCACGGTGCGCTGCGGGTTGGCGTGGCCGCCGAAGTGCAGATACGTGCCGCCGATCGCCTCGTCGCCGACGATCGGCACCAGCTCCTTGAGCTGACGCCGATCGAGCGGCTCCCAGCGAAAGCCTCGCGACTCGCCGATCTCCGCCCAGCGCCGCGCCAGCGCCAGCTGTGGCTCGCTCAGCGCAATGCCGATCCGATGAGGCTGGTATTCGGTGGGGTACCCGAGCAGCTCGTCCATCTGCGGCCACAGCCGCTGCTCCTCGAGACCGAACGGGCTCCCGACGTGCGTCGCGCCGCCGCCGTTGCGTCCCGAGGCTTCCCAGCCGACGATGCTCTTGTCGAGCACGAGGACGTCGACGCCGGCGCGGGCGAGCCACCAGCCGGCGCTCAACCCGGTGACGCCGCCGCCCACGATCACCACCGCCGCGCCGCTCGTCATGGCGCGCCCATCATAGAGGAACCTGACGCGCGGCCAGCTCCTTCGCGGGAATGTGACGCGCGATCCGATGACCGCCGTCGAGCTGCTGGACCGGCGGCGGGACGTCGTCGCAGACCGTCCCGACACGCCGCGGGCAGCGCGTGGCGAAGGGGCAGCCGCGCGGCACCTCGTCGCCGCGCGGCAGCGGCGCCTCCAGCACGATGCGCGACGCCGCCGCGTCGGGATCGAGCACGGGCACCGCCGAGAGGAGCGCCTCCGTATACGGGTGGTACGGCGGCGCGAACACGCGCTCGACGGCCCCGAACTCCGCCACCGTGCCGAGATACATCACCGCGACATGATCGGCGAGATAGCGGACGACGGCGAGGTCGTGCGAGATGAAGAGCAGCGTGGTGCCGCGCTCGGCCTGGATCTCGTTGAGGAGATTGATGACCGCCGCCTGGACCGAGACGTCGAGGGCCGACACGGGCTCGTCGGCGACGATCACGTCGGGATCGCCGGCGAGTGCGCGCGCGATGGCCACGCGCTGCTTCTCGCCGCCCGACAGCTGGCGCGGCCGGCGCGCGGCCATCTCGGGCCCGAGCTTCACGACCTCGAGCAGCCGCGCGACACCGCTGGGCACGTCCGCCGGCGCGCGCTCGCGCAGGCGCCGGAGCGCGCGGCCGATGGCGTAGCCGACCGTGTGGCTCGGATTCAGCGTGCTGTCGGGGTTCTGAAAGACCATCTGCAGCTTGCGCTTCAGCGTGCGATCGCGCGCATCGACGGGCAGCGCGGCGACTTCGATTCCGTCGAGCGTCACGCTGCCGCCGGTCGCGACCTCGATGCCCGTGAGGATTTTCGCCAGCGTGGACTTGCCACAGCCGGATTCGCCGACCACGGCCAGCGTCCGCCGGCGCGCGGCCGTGAGCTCGACGTCGACGAGCGCCCTCACCACGTCCTTCCTCGCGGCGAGCCGTGCGCGGCGTCGCTCGTAGGACTTGTGCAGGTCTCGCACCGCGATCACCGGCGCGGTCGGCGCCTGGGCGTCGCGGACGGCGAGCGTCGCGCGGCGCCGTGACGCTTGCGCCAGCTCATCGACGCGCACACACGCCACGCGGTGACCGGCGTCGTCCTCGACCGTGGCCAGCGCAATCGCCCGCGTCGTGCAGCGCCCGGTCTCGACGTGCGGGCACCGGCTCGCGAAGCCGCATCCGGGCGTGCGCGCCGATGCCGGCTCGACCTGGCCGGCGATGGGAATCAGCGGCGCGTGGCGCTTGTCGCGGCCAGATGTCGGCAGGCAGTCGAGGAGCCCGCGCGTATACGGATGGCGCGGGTCGGTGAAAATCTGCCGCACGGAGCCTTCCTCGACCAACTCGCCACGATACATCACGCCGACCCGGTCGCACACGCGCGCGACGGTGCCGAGGTTGTGGCTGATGAAGAGGATCGCCGAGTCGTGCCGCCGGCGGAGATCGCGCACGAGGTCGAGCACCGCGGCCTCCACGGTGACGTCGAGGCCGGTCGTGGGCTCGTCCATGATCAGCAGCGCCGGCTCGGCGATGAGCGCCATGGCGATGACGATGCGTTGTTGCTGGCCGCCGGACAGCTGATGCGGATAGCGATCCATCACCGCCTCGGGATCGGCCAGCCGCACCTCGCGGAGCATCGCGAGCGCTCTCGCCCGCGCCGCCGCCGCGTCGACGCGCTCGTGAACCATCGGCACTTCCATCAGCTGGCGACCGACCGTCATCACGGGATTCAGGCTCGCCATCGGATCCTGATAGACCATGGCGATGCGCCGTCCACGCAGCGCGCGCAGCGCGCCCTCGTCGAGCGAGACGAGGTCGCGGCCCTCGAAGAGGATGCGCCCGGCCGTGATGCGCCCGGCCCGCCCCAGGTAGCGCATGATCGAGAGCGCCACCGTCGATTTGCCGCAGCCGGACTCGCCGACGAGGCCGAGCGCTTCGCCCGCACGCAGCGAGAGGTCGAGCCCCGTGAGCACCGGCACCTCGCCGGCGCGCGTCGTGTACGCGACGCGCAGTCCCTGGACGTCGAGCAGCGGGGCGTCAGTCACGGAGGCCGAGCTCCCGCAGCCCCACGGCGAGAAGATTGAAGCCGACGACGAGCGAGGAGATGGCCGCGCACGGGACCAGCGCCATGTGCGGCCACACCATCATCATCCCGTAGGTGTCCTTGACCATGCCGCCCCAGTCGGGATCGGGTGGCGGCAGGCCGATGCCGAGGAAGCCGAGCACGCCGATGATGATGACGTTGTAGCCGGTGCGCAGACACATGTCGACGATGAGGGGGCCTCGCGCGTTCGGCAGGATCTCGACGAGCATGATGTAGAGCGACGATTCGCCCCGCATCTTGGCCGCCGCGACGTACTCGCGCTCGCGCAGGTCCAGCGTCATGCCCCGCACGATGCGCGCGATGATCGGCGCCTTCGTCAGCGTGAGGACGCCGATGATGTTCCAGGCCGACGAGCCGAAGTGGGCGAGGATGATCATGTAGAGGATGATGACGGGGAAGGAGAGCACGATGTCGCACGCGCGCGTGATGACCAGCCCGATCCACCGTCCGTAGTAGCCCGCCGTCAGACCGAGCAGCGAGCCCAGCGCCGCCGCGCCGAGGACGGCCAGCGGCGCGATGACCAGCACCGGGCGCGCGCCCCACAGAATGCGCGAGAGCAGATCGCGCCCGAGATGATCGCTGCCGAGCCAGTGCGCCCGCGACGGCGTCGGCCGCGCCAGCGCCGCGAGGTCACTGGCGTTCGGCGCGTAGGGCGCGATCAACGGGGCGAGCAGCGCCAGCAGCGCCCACGCCAGCACGATGGCGAGGCCGACGGTGGCCGGCACAGATTCGGTGACGAGCGCCAGGTGCCGCCATCCCGCGAAGCCGCCGGCGCGCGGGGTCGTCAGCGACGAGGGAACGACCACGTCGGCGGCGATGGGCGTCAGCGTCTCGGGCGTCGTCATGGCGTCACGCGCGGATCCGTGGGTCGAGCAGCACGTAGGCGAGGTCGCCGAGGATGTTGGTCACGACCGCGAGGAACACGGCCACGAGGGCGCCGGCTTCGACGAGGGCGATGTCCTTGAAGAGCGTCGCCTCCAGCATCATCCGACCGAAGCCCGGATAGGCGAAGACCGTCTCGACGACCACCACGCCGGCGACGAGATAGTTGATCTGCAGCATGATGACCGTGATCGGTGTGAGCATCGCGTTGCGCAGCGCGTGCTTGAGAATCACGCGCCGGAACGACAGACCTTTCAGGACGGCCGTCCGGATGTACGGCCGCTGCATCACCTCGACCATGGACGCCCGGATCATGCTGACGACGTAGCCGGCATCGAACAGCACGATGACGGCGACGGGCAGCACGAGCTGCGCGGCCACCGACCACCCGCCGCCCGCCACCAGCGTCGCCGTGCCGGGCAGCCAGCCGAGCCAGACGACGAAGACACTGGCGAGGAACACGCCGAGGGCGAACTCCGGAATCGACGCGACCACCGTGCTGAGAATGAGAATGACGCGGTCGAGCCGCGAGCCCTCGCGCATACCGGCCATGACGCCGAGGATCATCGAGAGCGGCACGATGCACGCGAACGCGATGGCGGCGAGGAAGGCCGTGTTCGCCAGGTGCCTGGCGATCACGTCGCGCACGGGCGCCTTGAACCGCGCCGACTGCCCGAGGTCGCCCGAGAGGACCGCGCGGACGTAGTCGACGTAGCGCACGAGCAGCGGCCGGTCCAGCCCCATCTGCGTCGTCAGCAGGTCCACCTGCTCTTGCGTCGCGTACGCGCCGAGGACCTTGCGCGCGACGGCGCCCGGCGAGAACTCGTTGAGCGTGAAGACCAGGAAGGAGACGACGAGCAGCGTCAGCAGCAGGAACAGCAGGTGCTTGGCGACGAAACGCGCCATCGCGCCGGCGCGGTCAGCGCCCTTCACCGCGCTGCATTATCGAGGGCCGGCCCGGGTTTCCCGGGCCGGCTCCGAGCGCGGGGGGTGTGGGGGCCATTTCGGGGCCCCCACTCAGTAGTTGCGGCGACCGTACTCGAGGTTGTCCTGACGCAGGCGCTTGTCGCTGCCGAAGAGGATGTGCTTCGACATGTCGGGCGAGTAGCGGCTGGCGGCCGGCTTGCGGCCCAGCGCCTCGGCCAGGCTCCGGATGTGGTGCGGGCCGGCGCCGCAGCACACACCGAGATAGCGGACGCCGAGATCGAACGCCGCCCTGCCGAACTGGCCGATCTCGTAACGGCTGCACAACAGCGGGTCGAGCGCGGTCGGGAACGATCGGCCGTCGGGACTGGCGCCGCGCGGATCGTTGAGGCTCTGGAACGTCGGCTCCTCCGGCGTCGTCCGATACGGCACCGGCAGCGCGGCGACGTGGCCGGTCACGGCCGCACGCACCTCGCGCAGCAGCGGCAGCATCGTGGCCGGGCCGCGCGCGCAGTTGAGCCCGATCACGTCGGCACCGGCGCCCTGCAGCCGCTTGCACGCCTCGCTCACCGTCCAGCCGTCGCGCATGCGCCCCTCGCGCGGAACGGCCAGCGTCATCACCGCCGGCGTGCCCGAGCGCTTGATGGCCTCGAGCGCCAGCAGCGCCTCGCCTCCGAACGAGTAGGTCTCGCCGACGATGAAGTCGACACCGGCGTCGACGGCCCAGCCGATCTGCTCGTCGAAGATTTTCCGGGCCTGCCGCTGCGAGGCCGCGTCGTCGGGTCCCCAGATGCTCGTGTTGCAGATGTCGCCCGCCAGCAGCGTGCCGGTGCTGCGCGCCACCTTCCGTGCGATCGCCAGGGCGTTGCGATTGATCCGCGCGAGATCCTTCTCGCGTCCCACGATCTTGAGCTTGGCGCGATGCGCATAGTAGGTGAACGCCTCGACGACGTCGGAGCCGGCGTGCACGAAGTCGCGGTGGAGGCCCTCGACGAGGTCGGGATGCTCGAGGACGACCTCCGGGACGAAGGCGCCGGCCTGCAAATATCCGCGGCGCTCGAACTCGAACAGGTAGCCCTCGGCGCAGATGACGGGCCCGGCGGCGAGCCGTTCGAGCAGTCCGGCGGAGGGTCGCGGCTTCTTCGGCGTCGGCGTCTTGGTCGGCATGACGGCACCATATACCACAAGCGCCGCTCGGGATGTGCGGCCGTCTCAGACGAGCGCCGCGTGCGTCGTCAGGTCGCCGCGCCAGAGGTACACCGCCAGCAGCGGCACGGCGCCGGCGCCGGTGGCGTGACGCACGTTGGGCGCGTGGTAGATGGCCGTTCTCACCGGCTCACTCCGCCACGGCCCCGGCTCGCGCCACCAGTCGCCGGCGGTGAGCGTGTAATAAATCTCGACAGCGGGGTGTGCGTGCAGCGGGTAGTGCGCGTGCGGACCCAACAGCAGCACGCCGAGCGCGAGGCTCGGCGCGACGACGAGCGCCGGCGGACCGTCCGACGGCCCGGCGATGACCGCGTAGCCGTAGTTGTCGAGAAACGTGGGATCCGGTGGACGGCGTCGGTAATTCGGGTTCTGCGTCCACGACAGCGCGGGGCCGAGCACGCGGAGCGCGCTCGTCAGCTCCGTCGCGCTCATGTCTGCGAGCGCGGCGTCCCAGAAGCGGCAGACCGGAATGCGCTCACTCTCGCCGCGCGCGGCCGGGTCCCCTTCGCCGCGCACGCCGGGGTCCGGCGCGCCGCGCCTGGTCGACGTTGCGATCGTGGATACGCGTCGCGCGAAGTCGTCGAGCGCGCGTGCCGCGCCCGGCTCGCGCGCCGACGACGCCGCCGCGACGAGCGCCGCGTGCAGCGCGGCGAAGAATCGGTCCAGCGCTGCGCGACACGCGTCGCGATCGGGATGCGCTATTCTCTCGCCCATGCCGACTCGCCCCGACATCCCCAGCCTCGCCGCGCCCGAGCGCGACCAGATCGATTTCGCCGCGCTGCGCGCGGGCCGGTTGGCTCGACTGCAGACGATGCTCGCCCGCCACGATTTTCCGGTCGCGCTCCTCTATAACACGCCGAACATCCGCTACGCGACGGGCGTCGATGTGATGTCGGTGTGGACGGCGGGAACGTTCGCCCGCTACTGCCTCGTGCCCGCGCAGGGCGCGCCGGTGCTCTTCGAGTATTCCGGCTCGATGCACGTCTCGCGCAAGCTTGTGCGCGACGTGCGCCCCGCGTACACGTGGCGGTTCGGCGGCGCCGCCGCCCGCGATAAGGCGCGCGAGTGGGCGCGCTCGATCCGCGCGGCGCTCGCCGACCTGGGCCTGGAGCGCGAGCGCCTGGCCGTCGACAAGCTCGACGCCGTCGGTTTCCTGGCGCTGCAAGAGGAAGGCATCGCGATCGTCGACGTCGGGCCGGCGACCGTCGACGCGCGTGAGGTGAAGACGCCTGAAGAAGTCGCGCTGTTCGCGCTCAACGGGGCGATCGGCGACGCCATGCTCGCGGAGTTCGAGGCCGCGATCCGCCCGGGCATCCGCGAATACGAGCTGCTCGCCGTCCTGAGCGACGCGCTGCTGCGGCGACAGGGCGAAGGCCTCTTCACGCGGCTCGTGGCGTCGGGCACGAACACCAACCCGTGGCTGACGGAGGCGCAGGACAAGGCGGTGATGCCCGGGGAGCTCGTCGGCGTCGATACCGATGCCAACGGCGTCGAGGGCTACGTCATCGACGTCTCACGCACGTTCCTCTGCGGCGACGTCGCGACGCCCGAGCAGAAGGAGGCGTATCGCGTGGCCTACGACTGCGTGCGCGCCATGCTCGAGCTGGTTCGCCCGGGCATCAGCTTCGAGGACTTCGCGCGAAAAGCGCCGCGGCTGCCCGCGGCGTACACGGCGCAGCGCTACCCGACGATGGTGCACCAGGCCGGACTCGAGGACGAGGGACCCGGCATCCCCTACCCGGACGACGATCGCGGTCCGCGCCGGATCATGCCCCAGCGCGAGCTCAAGGAGAACATGGTGCTGTGCCTCGAGTGCTGCGGCGGTGACCCGCTGCAGCTCGACGGCCACCGTCACCCGCCTCGTGGCGGGATCGATCGTCACGCCGTAGAGCGTGTCGCCGTCGCGCGTGAGCGTCATGCGCGGCCCCGAGCGGGCGTCGTTGAAGATGACGCGCGATCCGTTCGCGACGACCGTGCCGGACATCTCGAGTCGACCGGCCCGCGCCGATCCGGCGACCAGCTGCGTGATCCAGGTCGTCGTGTACGTGCCGTCATTCTTGATCTGCGACTCGATCTCGCCGTGAATCAGCCCGGAGTCACCGGTCATGACCTGGCCGAACGATCCGCGCCACATTCCGGCGAGATCGGACTTCGTGGGGACAGACGCGTCGGTGCGCGGCATGGCCGACCCGAGCTCGGTACTGCCGCGGCCGGCGCACCCGGCGGCGAACACGATCAGCACCAGCGCCAACGCCATCACGGACATGGGCCGTTTCATCTGGGGATTCTCCTCTCACCTCTGCAGATGCGGCCGCGGGTGCATGGGGATTCGCGTCGGCGGTTACGTTCCGATGACGTTTCGGTCGCCGCGCGCCCGCAACGATGCGGGGCCGCGCAGCAAGGCGGCGACCGCGACGCGGCCGATGCGGTTACTGCACGCCCGCGCGATGCGCGGCGGAGAGAACGCGGTCCAGATCCGCCGGGCGCTTGTACGGCAGGCGCTCGCGGATGTTCGCCATCGACGCGCCCGGGCTGATGCGGCTCGCCTGCTCCCACGCCTGCTGCGCCTCCTGCATGCGGCCGAGCTCGCTGAGGAGCACGGCCCGGTAGGCGTGCGCGGGAACGAAGTTGGGATTTTGCTGCACGAGCTTGGCGAAGGTGTCCAGCGCCTCCTGCCGCTTCTCCGTCAGGAAATACGCATGGCCGAGCGTCCACAGATAGAAGAACGGATAGTGAGGATCCAGCCGCATGGCATGACGGATGAGCCGGATGCTCTCCTCGGGTCGGCCCGACCAGCACAGGATCTCGGCCAACGTCTCGTAGGCGGAGGCGTCGTTCGGTCCGAGCTCGACGGACCGCTGGGCCTCGGCGATGGCGCGCTCGTGCTGCTTCTGCCACAGAGACGTCTGTGCCAGCAGGCGGTAGCCATCCGCCAGCGTGTTGTCGAGCGCAATCGCCCGCTCGGCAAGATCGCGAGCTTGTTCGAGCTCTCGATCCGCACTCCAGAGGAACTGCCAGCTCTGCAGATGCGCCCAGCCGAGACCGACGTAGGCGGCGGCATAGCGCGGATCGAGGGCGGTCGCCTGCGTGAACAGCCGCCGCGCCTCGGCGTTGCCCTCGCGCGTCGTGCGTTGGCGCTCTTGGTCGCCGCGCAGCGCCAGGTCGTAGGCCTCGAACACCGCGGTCGGCGCCCGTCCGATGCGAACCTTCTCCGCCTCCGTAACCTTGACGGCCAGCGCGCGCACGATCTGCTGCGTGACCTCGTCTTGCAGACCGAAGATGTCACGCACTTCACGGTCGTACCGCTCGGCCCACAGGTGATATCCCGAGCGTGCGTCCACCAGCTGCGCGGTGATGCGCACGCGATTGCCCGCACGCTGGACGCCGCCCTCCAGGACGTAGCGCACGCCGAGGTCACGGCCCACGTCGCGGACGTTCACGGGTTTGCCCTTGTACGTGAACACCGAGTTGCGCGCGATCACGAACAGTCCCGACATCTTCGAGAGCCCGGTGATCAAGTCTTCGGTCACGCCGTCGCTGAAATATTCCTGCGCCGGATCCTGGCTCAGGTTCGCGAACGGCAGCACGGCGACCGAGGGCTTGTCCGGCAGCGCCAGCCCGGCGGACTCGGAAGGGCGTAGCCAGCGCCAGCCGGCCCAGCCGCCGGCCCCCAGCAACGCGGCGATGGCCACCAGCGCGGCGATGCGCGTGAGCCACGGTCGCCGGTGGTCGCGGCGGGACGCCGGGGCAGAGCCGGGCTCGAGGCGGAGGCGATACACCCGGACGGGCCGCGCGATGTTCTTGACGGTGTGCTCGCCGCTGAACTCGAACGCGAACGGAAGCTTGCCCTCGATCTGATCGTAGGCCGTGCCGGATAGGCAGATGTCGCCGCCGCCGGCCAGGCCTTCCAGCCGCGCGGCGATATTGACGCCCTCGCCGTAGAGCCGCTGACCCTGGACGATGACGTCACCGAGGTTGATGCCGATACGGAACCGCATCCGCCGGCCGGGCGGCAGCTCAGCATTGCGGGCCTGGAGTGTGCGCTGGATCTCGACGGCGGACTGGACGGCGTCGACGACGCTCGCAAACTCCGCCAGGACGTTGTCGCCCGGCGCGTCCACGACGCGCCCGCCGTGGCGGGCGACGCTAGCGCCGATGACCTCGCGCGACTCGGTGATCGCGCGCACCGTCCCCAGCTCGTCTTCGCCCATGAGACGGCTGTAGCCTTCGACGTCGGCGCTCAGGATCGCGGCAAGCTTGCGCTCGGCGGGACGCTCGTCCATCGCGGCAAATTCTACGCGCGAGGACGCGGCGGGTCATTCGACTCCTTGGGCCAACTCCTCCCATGGCGTGGCCAGCGCGGTGATGCCGGTGCCGACGGCGAAGGCCACCGCCCAAACGGCCGTGACCAGCAACACGGTGCCGACAACCCTGACATATCTTCGACGTCGCGAGGCCATCGGTGATACAAGACGCACGCGCCATGCCACAGTCGACAACGGCAGGACAGCGCGGGCTTGCAGGACAGCGCCGCAGCCCCACGCAAGAAACTGCAAGGAAGCGCGACAGTCATGCGCGCTAATGTTGCGCTGCTCCTCCTGCTCCTCGCTCTCGCCGCCTCGTTCATAGCGCCGCCGCAGGCGCCACTCGCCGACGCGGGGACGGCCGCCGTCAGCCGGACGGGAACGCTCGGCGATGCGTCCTACCGGATCGAGGTGCCCGCCGACTGGCGCGGTGGTCTGGTCGTGTTCGCGCACGGCATCCAGCGCGGGCCTGGGCCCGGCGCGGTCGCCTCGCCGCCGCTCGCCAGCCACATCGTCGGCGCGGGCCACGCCTGGGCCGCCTCCGGCTACCGCGCACGGGAGTATCGTCCGGACTTGTTCATCGAGGATCTCGTCGCGCTGCGCGAGCTGTTCCTGAACGAGATCGGCCGGCCCCGCTGGACGATCATCTACGGCCAGTCGATGGGCGGCCACATCGTGGTCGCCTCCCTCGAGCAGCGGCCGGGGCTCTACCAGGGCGGCCTCGCGGAGTGCGGTCTCGTCGACGGCATCGGGATCGCCGACTACCTGTTCGCGTATACCGCGGCGGCGGAGCTGATCTCCGGCGTGCCGCTGCTCGACGCGCCCGACAAGCCGGCGTTCGCGCAACTCCTCAACGAGCGCGTGGTGCCGGCGCTCGGCATGCCCGGCGCGTACACGGCGCGCGGCCGGCAGTTCGACAGCGTCGTGAAGTACCTGATGGGCGCCGATGCGCGCGGCAACGATCTG
Organism: Candidatus Rokuibacteriota bacterium; assembly: GCA_003220475.1. GTDB lineage: Bacteria > Methylomirabilota > Methylomirabilia > Rokubacteriales > CSP1-6 > AR12. Next base: position 16,988 of record QHSO01000050.1, read on the forward strand.
CCGTTGCGCCTTCAGGGCCTGCGGCCGCGGTACCTCCCGAACATGAACTACCGCCAGCCCGACCTGGAGCAGGAGCCGACGCCCGGCGCCCGCGCGGCGAGCACGGTTCACGTCCGGTACCGCATCGATCCCGGGCTCGGACTCACCGAAGACGAGCTCAACGCGCGCGTGCGTCGCCTGCACCCGGCGAAAGGCGCCCGCTCGCCTGCCGCCGATCCGGTCTATGCCGAACGCACGGGCCGGATCACCGTCCCGCTGCTGACGCTGCACGAGACCGGCGATGCGTGGGTCCCGCTGAGCCTCGAGCAAGCGTATCGGCGCCGGACGCTGGCCGCGGGGACGCAGGATTTACTGGTGCAGCGCGTGATGCGCGCACCCAGCCACTGCGGGTTCTACGGCGAGACACGCGAGCAGGCGTTCGACGATCTCGTCGCGTGGATCGAGCGCGGGGTGCGGCCCGACGGCGAGGACGTGCTCGCCAGCGATCTGTCGCGCATCGGCCTCAAGTGGACGCCGGTCCTTCACCCGGAGGATCCGCTCGCGCCGCGGCGCTGATTCTGCTCGGGCGCCGCGTTATGTCTCGAACAGGCCGGCGGCCGAGAGCGCGACGCGGATTTGCGCGCTGGCACTGCGGCGATCGCTGCCTTTGTCCACGATGGTGACGGCGGATTGCGCCAGGCGGTTGCGCTCGGCGTCGTCCAGCACGCGCGAGGTGACGATGACCACCGGGATGTGCGCGGTGGCAGCATCCCCGCGCAGCCGCTCCAGCACCACCTCGCCGCCGACGTCGGGAAGACCGAGATCGAGCAGAATCGCCTCCGGCAGGTCCTGGCGCGCATGGCGCAGGCCGGCCGCGCCGTTCGAGGCCTCGGTGATGACGCACGGAAGGTCGTCGAGCAGGCGCCGTATGAGGTAACGCGAGACCTCGTCGTCGTCGATCACGAGCACGCGACGGATCGGCTGCTGGCCGGTGACGCGCCGCAGCTGGTCGAGCAGCCACCGCCGCTCGACGGGCTTCACCGCGTAGGCGTCGGCGCCGAGCGAGATGCCCTTGCGCTCGTCGTCCACCGACGTCACGACGATCACGGGCACGCGACGCGTGCTCGCGTTGGTCTTCAGCTCGGCGAGGAGCTTCCAGGTGTCTTCGCCGCGCAGAAGGATGTCGAGTACGATCGCCACCGGCTTCACGTGTTCGAGCGCGTGCCGCGCCTGCCGGATCGTCGCCGCCGGCACGATCTGGAAGCCCGAGCCCTTCAGATACTTCTCATAGACGAGGAGCTCCTCGGGGCTGTCCTCGATCACCACCACCGGAGCGTCCAGGGGCGCGCCCTCCCACACGGGTGCCGCCGTCGGCGCGGCGGGCGTCGGCTCGACGTAGTGAACGGGGATCTGCGCAAAGAATGTCGAGCCCACCCCGGGCGCGCTGGTGACGGCCAGCGTGCCGCCGAGCAGCTGCGCGAGCTTGCGCGACAGCGGCAGGCCGAGGCCGGTGCCGCGGACCTTGCGCTGCACACGGCTGTCGAGCTGGCCGAACTCCTGGAAGATCCGCTCCTGATCTTCCGTCGCGATGCCGATGCCCGTGTCCGCCACCGCAAACGTCACGGAGCGGCCGTCGGGAGAGAGGTCGGCCGAGATCCGGACCTCGCCCTGCTCGGTGAACTTCAGCGCGTTGGAGATGAGGTTGCGCAAAATTTGCGAGACCTTGCCCTCGTCGGTGTAGAGCACGGGCAGGTGGATCGCCGGCTCGAAAAAGAGCGACACCGATTCACCGACGAGCAGCGGACGCAGCATTCCTCGCAGGGAACTGAACAGGGTCGTGACGTCGAACTCGGTGGGACGGATGACCACCTTCCCGGCCTCGACCTTGGCGAGGTCGAGAAGATCGTCCACCAGCTCCGCGAGCTCGTCGGAGGCCTTGCGGATGTAGCCCACCTGCACCTGCTGCTCCGCGCTCAGCGCCTCGTCGCCGTGGGTCAGCACGTGGGTGAGCGCGCGGATCGCGTTCAGCGGCGTGCGGAACTCGTGGCTCATGTTGGACAGGAAGCGCGACTTCAGCTCGTCCGCGCGCCGGAGATGGTCGGCTTTCTCGTCGAGCTCGGCGTACAGTGCGATGACCCCGCGGTTCGTATCTTCGAGCTCGCCGTTCAGGCGGAGTAGCTCTTCCTGGCGCGCCCGCAGCGTGTCGAGCGTGCGCAGCAGCTCCTGGTTCTGCAGCTGGATCTCCTGCAGCGGCCCGCGCGGCACTTCGGTCGTCAGCCGATCGGCCAGCGCGGACAGCCGCCCCGCATTCACGAGACCGGCGCTCGGCGGCAGCAGCTTCTTGAGCAGCACGATCGTGCCGGCGCCCGACGATTCGATCTGGAACTGGTCCATCAGACGGCGGGCGCCGACGATGCCCAGTCCCATGCCGGTGTCCGAGCGATAGCGTCCGTCGAGGACGTCCTGGAGGTTCGTGATGCCCGGCCCGCCGTCGGCCACGCGCACGACCAGGAGCTGGGGTTGCGTCCGGCCTTCGACCAGGAAGTCCACGCGCCCGCCGCCGGCGTAGCTGTAGGCGTTGCGCGCGATCTCCGAGATCGCGGTGGCGATGCGCGTCTGGTCCTGCGCGTCGAAGCCGAGGCTCTCGGCGATCTGTCGCGCGCGCTGGCGCGCGGCGACGACGTCATGCTCGTATTTGATGGCGACGGACAGCACCGCGCCGTTCACGCGCGCGCCTCGCTCGCGACGAGCACGGTGACGTCGTCACGCCCGCGATTGAAGTCGCGGTAGAGCACGGCGGCGATGAGGCTCGGGCTGCGACCGAGCAGGCCCGGATAGCGATCGACGTCCCAGTGCGTGCCGAGCCCGTCGGTGTGCTGGATCAGCACGCCGTCTTTCGGCCACGGATACGTGAACTCGTCGATCCGGCGCACCGAGTGACCGGCGGTGCCGTTGTGCGACACGAGGTGCCGACGCCCGGCGGGCGAGACGATCGTGGCGCCGATATTTCCGAGGCCGGCGAAGCGCACGGCGCCACGATCGGAGTCGATCTCGGTCACCGCGACCGCCCCGCCGCGCGTCGCGCGCATGCCATCGTGCAGCGCCTGGACGACGACGCCGGGCGCGTGTCGGGCGTTGTCGCGGAACAGGCGCACGGCCTCGCGCGACGCTTCGGCGGCGACGATGCCGTGCCCGAGCCCGTCGACGACGAGCAGCATCGTGCGCGCGGCGCCCTGCTCCATCGCCCACGCGTCGCCCGAGACGGACTCGCCGGCATGCGCCGCGCTCGCGGCGCCGACGATCACGCGGGGGCCGCGCGCCGCTGAGGGCGTGCCCGCCCACAGCGTCGCGACGACGGCCGTCCCCAGCCCCGGTACGGAGCAGATATCGAAGGCGGCGGCCATTCGTCGAATCGCGCCGAGGCCGGTGCCCGGACTGCCGGCCGTGGAGTAGCCGTCACGGAGCGAGCGGCCGAGATCGGCGATGCCCTTGCCGCGGTCGAGCCCGACGATCTCGATGCCCCGGACGTCACCGCGGCAGACGGCCTGAAGCAACATCTGGCCGCCGCCGCCGTGCTTGAGGATGTTCGTGCCGAGCTCGGTGACGATGAGCGCAGCGTGCCCGACCGTGGTCCCGTCGAAGCCGAGATCTTCGGCGAGGCGCGTCGCCACCCGGCGGGCGGCAGACACCTGGCTGGGATCCTCGATGCGCAGCGGGGTCGCCGGCGCGCTCACTTCCATCGCGTGATGGTGACGCGCGTGCCCTCGCCGGGACGCGACTGGATCTCGAATTCGTTGGACAGTCGCCGGGCTCCGCTCAGGCCCAGACCGAGGCCGCCGCCCGTCGTGTAGCCGTCCTTCAGAGCCAGCTCGATATCCGGGATGCCCGGGCCCTTGTCCTCGAACGTCAGCCGAAGGCCGGCGCGGCCACCGTTGCGCAGCGACTGCAGCCGCGCACTGCCACCGCCACCGTGGTCGATCGTGTTCCGCGCGAGCTCGCTGGCGGCCGTGACGATCTTGGTCTGCTCGACGAGGTTGAAGCCGATCTCCACCGCCCGCATGCGAACCACCTGGCGTACGACGACGATGTCGTTCGAGGAGCGGACCGGCAGCGTCTCATCGTCCGGCATCGCGATGACCGTTGCCGCCGCGCGCGAGCGACGAGCGAAGGAGCTCCATTCCCTTGTCCACGTTCAGGCTCGTTCGAACGCCCGGCAGGGCCAGGCCCAGCTCCACGAGCGTGATCGCGACGGCGGGCCGCATGCCGACCACGACCGTCTCGGCGTCGAGCACGCGGGACATCGCCGCGATGTTGCCGATCATGCGGCCGATGAACGAATCCACGATCTCGAGCGAGGAGATGTCGATCAGCACGCCCCGCGCGCGATCGCGAACGATGCGGTCGGTGAGGTCGTCCTGCAGCGTCATGGCCAGGCGGTCGTGCATGTCCACCTGGATGCTGACGAGCAGGAACTCGTTCATCTTGAGGATCGGAATTCGCTCCACGCCGCGTCCTTACGCCTTCGTCGCGCGGCCGATGGTGGCGCCGGTCCGCTGCAGCGCGATGACGAAGGCGTCGGCCAGCGTGGCCTTCGTGATCACGCTGCTGAGCTCGACGCCGAGATGGACGATGGTCTGCGCGATCTGCGGTCGGATGCCGCTGATGATGCAGTCGGCACCCATGAGGCGCGCCGCCGCCACGGTCTTGAGCAGGTGCTGCGCCACCAGCGTGTCCACGGTCGGCACGCCGGTGATGTCGATGATGGCGATCGAGGCCCCGGTCTCGACGATCCGCTGCAGGAGGTTTTCCATCACGACCTGCGTCCGCGCGCTGTCGAGCGTGCCGATCAGCGGCAGGGCGAGAATGCTCTCCCACAGCTGCACCACGGGCGTGGAGAGCTCGAGCATGTCCTGCTGCTGGCGGAGGATGATCTCGTCACGGCTCTTCTGGTGGAGCTCCGTCGTGAAGAGCGCCAGCCGGTCGAGCACCAGCGTCGTCTGCCAGACCTCGTCGGCGAGCGCGTCGGCGTCGCCGCCGATCTCGCCGCGCAGGCGATCGAAGAGCGGCCGCTTGAGCGACAACACGAACGCCGCCGTCTCCGACGGCGAGTAGCCGGCCCTGGCGCGCGAGCGTGACAGCTCGCCGAGCAGCTCGCGCGTCTCACTCCAGGCCGCCGAGCTCACGTCGTGGCTGCCGTCGGAGCGCAGCGCGACCTTGAGCAGCGTCAGGAAGCGCGCGCATTCGGTGCGAAGCTCCGCCTCGCCGATCCGGTCGGCCGCCTTCACGGCGGCGAGCTGTTCCTTGATCCAGTCCGTGAGAATCGCGGCCTCGTGCTTGCTGACGACGTCGCTAAGTCGACTGCGACCTCTGATCGCCATCCTGTCGCACTCCTTGTGTCGAGGATTATCGAAGGCTACGCCGCGAGCGGATCCCGGACCATTGGGCGATGCCCGGCCGCGGGGTCAGGCAATCCCTGAGGGTCTTCTCAGGTCTCGTTGGCGACGAGGCCGCTGCGCAGCGCAAACCGGACGAGCCCGGCGATGTCGCGGATGTCGAGCCGCTCCATCAGCTGCGCGCGGTGCGTCTCGACGGTCTTCACGCTCAGCGTGAGACGCGCGGCAATCGCCTTGGTCGTGTAGCCCTCGGCGATGAGCTGCAGCACCTCGCGCTGGCGCGACGTCAACCGCTCGAGCTCGTTGCGTCGGGTTCCCCCGCGCGCGTAGCTCTGGACGAGATACTTGGACACTGACGGCGAGAGGTACGCCTCGCCCCTCGCGACCTGGCGCACGGCGCGCTCGAGCTCGTCCGGCTGCGCGTCCTTCAGGACGTAGCCGGCCGCCCCGGCCTTGAGCGCGCGCGTGACGTGCTCCTCGCCCGTATGCATCGACAGGATGATCACGCGCGTGGTCGGCGTGGCGGCGCGCACGCGCTCGGCCGCCTCGATGCCGTTGAGTCCCGGCATGCCCACGTCCATGAGCAGCACGTCCGGCCGCTGCTCCGCCGCGAGCGCGACGGCCTCGTGGCCATTCGTCGCCTCGCCGGTCACGTCCATGCCACCGAACGTTTTCAGCAAGCCGCGGACGCCGGCCCGAAACAGATTGTGATCGTCGGCAATGAGCACACGAATCACCTCGGCGCGAGCGGCGGTCTTCTTCATGGGCCCTCGACTCTAGCACCGAAAGGCGGCGACCGCAGTGCAATGCCCCTCGCAGACTCGTCGGGCTCGACGCCCTTGACAGCGCAATCGTCCGCGCTGTAGTGAGGCGTGTGCCGGTGAGACGGGTCGCGCTCGTCCTCGCATCGCTGCTCGTCGTCGCGTGTGCGACAGCTCCCGTCGCCCATCCGCCGATCGGCGTGATGTGGGGCTACCTCGGCCCGGTGGCGAATGCGCCGACGCTGGAGATCCTCGTGTACGCTCCGGATCGGCCGTCGTGTGAGTTCAGCCGCGCGATGGCACAGACGCGCGCCGGCCTGCCAGTCCCGTCGCAGAGGGCGGCGCAGTGTGAGCAGCTGGCCATCCTGCCGTATCGCGAAGGCGGCGACCCGGTCTACTGGGTGTTCGGCGCGGAGAGCGACCCGTTCGCCGCCGGCGGCAACGATCCAGGCCTCTGTGCGAGCTTTCACCAAACGGCGCTGCAGGCGCTCCGGCCGGGTGACGCGCTCAGCGAGTGCGAGCCCGTCATCGTGAAACACGTGAGGTAGCTATGTCGACCATCGGACAGCGAGCCATCGTCATCGGCGCCGGCATGGGCGGTCTCACCGCGGCGCGCGCGCTGACGCCGTATTTCGAGCACGTCGTGGTCATCGACGCGACCGGTTGCCGACGGACCCCTCCACGCGGCACGGTGTCCCGCAGGCGAAGCACGTCCACGCCCTCCTGGCAGGCGGACAGCGCACCCTCGCGGAACTCTTTTCGAAGTTCGAAAGCGATCTCACCAGTGCTGGGGCGGTGCCGGTACGGGTCGGCTTCGACATTCGGATGGAGCGTCCAGGCTACGATCCGTTCCCGAAGCGGGATCTCGGGTTCGATTCGTATGCGCTCTCGCGCGCACTGATCGAATTCCTCACGCGAGCGCGCCTGGACGCTCACGTCAATGTCGAGATCCGACAGCGCGCGCGCGTCGAGCGGCTCATCGCCGATGAGCGACGCACGATCACCGGCGTCGAGTATGTCGATGCCGACGGCAAGCGGACCGCTCTCGACGCGCAGCTTGTGATCGAGGCATCGGGGCGCGGCGATCTCACCCTGGCTGTTCTCGATTCGCTTGCGCTGCCCCGACCACCCGCGACGACGATCGGCGTCGACATCGCCTACGCGAGCGCGATCTACGAGATCCCGCACGACGCCCCGGACGATTGGAAAGGCGTGTTCCATTTGCCGATGCCGCAGAGTAGCCGTGGGGCGCTGCTGCTACCGCTCGAAGGCCGGCGCTGGATTCTTACGCTCGCGGGGCGGCATGGCGACGATCCGCCGGGCGACGAGGCGGGGTTCATCGCGTTCGTTCAGAGCTTTCGAACGGCGACGGTCTACGACGCGATTCGATCCGCCAAGCGCCTGGGCGACATCGTCCGCTACCGTTTTCCGGAGAGTATTCACCGCCACTACGAGCGGCTCGAGACGTTCCCGTCCGGCCTCCTGCTGCTCGGCGACGCCGTGTGCCGGTTCAACCCGGTCTGGGGCCAGGGAATGAGCGTGGCCGCGCAGGAAGCAGGCGCGTTGGGCCGACTGCTCGCCGAGCGCGCCGGCGAGCGCGATCCGCTGGACGGGCTCGCTCGGGCTTTCTTCGCCGAAACCGCCGCCCTCATCGTGACGCCGTGGGCGCAGGCGGTCATTCCCGATTTCATTCATCCGAAGACGCGTGGGGAGCGGCCGGCGGATTTCGAGCAGAGCGTGAAGCTCGCGATGGCGATGACGAAGCTCGCGGCACGTGACCCGGCCGTGCACAAGCTCACGGCCGAGGTAGGCTCGCTCCTCAAACCGCGAAGCGTCTATCTGGACCCGGAGCTCGGACGGCGCGTGCTGGCCGTGATGTCGGAAGGTTGAGCCGCAAACTCCTTCGACGACCAGAGACGGTTGCGGTCGAGCAGCAGGTTGGCCGCGACGTAGACGGAGAGCAGCCGCTGCTGTCGGGGCGCGGCGTCGGGATCGCTCGCCGTCCGGAGGCGTGGCGCACTGGACGCGGCGAGATCGATCTGTTCGAGCTTGCCGGTCGAGAACGAATAGAGCCAGATGCCGTCGCGCTCGGCCACGCCGACGAGGTTGTCGTAGTGGCTCGTGAAATACGCGGCGTTGTCCTGCTGGCAGTCGGTCACCAGCGCGCAGCTGATATCCCGGCCGATGAACGGCGAGACCGCGGGCATGAGGCCGCTCATCGACAGGATCGTCGGCGGCAGATCGACCTGGCTCGCGATCATCGAGACCGTGCGCGGCCGGAACGTGGTCGGCTGCCGTAGCGATTCGTCGAGCCAGATGAACAGCGGGGCCAGGAAGTGGCCGACCCTGCGCTCGACATCGGCGCGTCCGCTCTTCTCGTGGCGGCCGTGGTCCCCCAGGACGACCACGACGGTGTTCCGCAGGAGTCCGTCACGCCGCAGTCCGGTGAGAAAACGCTCGAGCTCGACGTCGAGATAGCGGAGCGCCCGGAGGTAGCGATCGGGGTCCTCCCGCAAAACGCGGACGTCGGGATGATTGTCGGGGATCTTGAACGGGTGGTGGGTGCTCGTCGTGAGCGTCGTCAGGAAGAACGGACGCTCACCCGCCTGAAGGCTCGCGATCCGTGCGCGCATGAGGTCGAAAAGCCCGGAGTCGAGCACGCCCAGCCGCCCCCGCGGCGCCTTCGGCCCGAAATCGCCCTCATCGAGCAGCGCGTCCAGGCCGTTGCGCGCCATGAACAGCCCGAAGCGCGATTGGCCGCGGTCGCGATTCTGCCCGATGACCATCTCCGTCCAGTACCCGCCACGCCGCAGCGCCGCCGGCAGACACAGGAAGTCGTTGCCGGTATGTGTCCGGATGGCGGCGAAACCGATGCGCGGCAGCTCGGAGCAGAACGAGGCGAAGAGTCCGTGGAACGTCGAGCCGCCGTTGGCGAAGAAGTGCTCGAAGTACACGCTCTCGCCGCGGAGGCGATCGAGAAACGGCGTCACGCGGACGCCGCGAACCGTCTGGTCGAGGAACCGCCGATCCAATCCCTCGACGAAGATCATCAGCACGTTGGGCCGACGACCGTCGGGTCGGTCGAGCCGGACGCCGGGTGGGCCGGTGGTGGAATGGACGAGCGGGTATCGTGACGACGGAAACTCGGCGCCGGGCGCGATGATTTCTCGAGCCTGCTGCACCGCCGTCTGCTCCGGCATCAGCCTCAGCAGCTCGCGCTCGGTGCCGGCGACTCGCGTTTCGACCGCGCGCTCGACGTTGGCGGCGATGTACCAGAAGGGGTTCTGGGCGAGCGTGTAGTACGTCGAGCTGCTGATCGAGACGCGCTGGGCGTCCAGCGAGGCTTCGCGCTGAAAGCCGGTGCCTGTCCACACCAGCCCGAGCGCGAGGACGACGGCGGTGACCCACGGCGCGGCCGTCTCGCATCGACGCAGAAGCGGTCGGATCCAGCGGGCAAACGCGAACCACCACACGGCAAGCGCGAGCGCCATCGAGCCCACGAATGCTGCGACGTGCATCGCCCACTTCGAGCGCTCCCGCAGCTCGGCCGCCGTCTGACGGGCGACTTGACTGCCGGCCACCTGCGCGTCGCCGGCCTGCGCGAAGACGTCGCTCACGTACTCGAGGAACACCAGATCGAGCCGCTGCCCGCTGTAGTGGTAGTAGCCCATGTCGACGGTCGTCACCGCGAGCATCACCAGCGCCATGACCAGGCCGGCGGCCCAGACGCTGCGCGTCCACGGCGATCCGGCGTCCGCGCGGCGGATGCGCCGGCGTCGGAGGAGCGCCACCGCGGCTCCGATGACGAGTCCCAGGACGATCGCGACGAGGATGCCGGCGGTGGCGACGATCAGATCGGCGCGGAGTCCCGTCAGCAGCGTCTTCGCGAGCGTGGCGGCGGACGGGCGCTCCTGCCCGAGTGTGGTGGCGACGAGGAAGAGACGCTCGGCGCTCTGGACGATGACGAAGGCGCCCCACCAAAAGACAATCGTGGCCGCCAACGACCAGGGATGAGACAGCGCCCTAGGCATCCATGCGACGGTAGGCGGAATGCCGCCACCGGGTCAAGGAAAAGTCACGTAGCCCTCGATGCCGCGCCCACGATGACTCTGGGCTTCTTCCAGCGCGAACCGAAACCGACTCTGCGGTCCGTCATCGGCGTCTGCGTCGCGGCCATGGTCGGCGCGAGCAGTCCCGCGACGACCGTCGCGAGCATGACGACGACGCGCTTCAGCATCGGATCACGGTCCGAGTGATCGGTCGACGATCGCCTGAGCCTCGCGCACGATCGCGTCGAGGTGCGCCTGATCCTTGAAGCTCTCCGCGTAGATCTTGTAGATGTTCTCGGTGCCCGAGGGTCGCGCGGCGAACCACCCGGTGCGCGCGACGACCTTCAGCCCGCCGATCGGCGCGCCGTTCGCCGGCGCGCTGGTCAGCTTGGCGGTGATCGATTCGCCGGCGAGCTGCGACGCCTCGACCGCGTCGGGCGAGAGACGCGCGAGCCGCGCTTTTTGCGTCGGTGTCGCCGGCGCGTCGATACGGGTGTAATAGGGCGTGCCGAACTCGGCGGTCAGCCGCCGATAGTGCTCGCCCGGGTCCCTTCCCGTGCGCGCGGTGATCTCCGCCGCCAGCAGCGCCATGATCGGACCGTCCTTGTCGGTGGCCCACACCGTGCCGTCGCGCCGGAGAAAGCTCGCCCCCGCGCTTTCTTCGCCGCCGAAGCACAGCGAGCCATCGAAGAGGCCCGCCACGAACCACTTGAATCCCACGGGCACCTCGCGCAGCGGGTGGCCGCGCTTGTCCACGACGCGATCGATCAGACTGCTGCTCACGATCGTCTTGCCGACGGCGGCCTCGGCGCGCCAGTCGGGACGATTCGTCAGCAGATAATCGAGCGCGACGGCGAGGTAGTGGTTGGGGTTCATCAACCCCGTCGACGCCGTCACGATCCCGTGCCGATCGGCGTCCGGATCGGTGGCGAACGCGACGCGAAAGCGATCCTTGAGGCCGACGAGGCGGGCCATCGCGTACGGGCTCGAGGGGTCCATGCGGATCTGGCCGTCGTGATCGACGGTCATGAAGGCGAACTGCGGATCGATCGCGGGATTGACGACGGTGATGTCGAGGCCGTAGAGGGAACTGATCGGCTCCCAGTAGTCTTTCGTCGAGCCGCCGAGCGGATCCACCGCGAGCGTCAGCCCGGCGCCGCGGATCGCGTCCATGTCGATCACGTTTCGCAGGTCGCGGACGTAGCGCAGCACGAAGTCTTCCGCGTGCGTGCTCGGCGCGTTGATCGCGGTCGCGAACGGCACGCGCCTGACGCCGGCGTTACGTTGTCGCAGCAGCTCGTTCGCCCGGTCCTGCACCCACTGCGTCACCTGCGTGTCGGCCGGTCCGC
>QHSO01000247.1 GCA_003220475.1 Candidatus Rokuibacteriota bacterium
ATGTCGCGGAACATCGCGGTCATCTCCGATGGCGGCGGCCACGCGACGATCGTGTGCGACACGGCAGACCGCTGCGGGCTCCTGGTGCCGACGTTGGGAGAGGCGACGCAGCGTCGGCTGAGCGAGATCCTGCCGGCGCGCAGCGGCGTCGCGAACCCCATCGACTTCGCGGGCCAGGCGGAGGAGGAACCCGAGATCGTGCCGCGCGTGACCGACGTCTGCCTCGCCGACCCCGAGATCGGTGCGTTGATCTTCGCGGGCCACTTCGGCGGGTACGTGCGGATCTCGACGCCGGAGCTGGGCCTGCGCGAGCAGGCGGCCGCGCGAGATCTGGTGGACGTGGTGCGGCGCCACGGCAAGCCCTTCATCCTGCACACGATCTATGCGGGCGAGCGGTCGCCCGCTCTCGATCCCCTCCGGGCGGCCGGAGTGCCGATGTATCGCTCGCTGGAGGCCTCGGCGAAGGCGATGGCGGCCTGCTGGCGCGCTGTCGTGCGCCCGCGTCCGGCGACCACCCAGCGCCGCTCGCATCCCGATCGCGCCCGCGTGGACGCGATCCTCGCGCGCGCCTCGAACGGCGTGCTCCTCGAGCCCGACACGCGCGAGCTGCTGGCCGACTATGGCATCGCGGTGCCGGCCTCACGCGTGGTGACGACGCCCGCCGCCGCCGTGGAGGCCGCGCGCGCACTGGGCAGCCGGCTCGCGCTGAAGCTCGTGGCGCCGGGACTGCTGCACAAGAGCGAGGCGGGCGGCGTGCTGCTCGATGTCGCGCCCGAGCAGGCGGCCGACGCGTTTCGTACGCTCGCCGCGCGCGCGCCGGACGTCGCGCGCGTGCTCGTCACGCCGATGATCGCCGGCGGCCTCGAGTGCGTGGTCGGCGCGTTCCGCGACGCGCAGTTCGGGCCCGTCGTGATGTTCGGCCTCGGCGGCATCGACGTCGAGGCCCTCGCCGACGTCGTCTTCCGGCTGGTACCGGTAGACGCCGCCCAGGCAGGGGCGATGACGGCAGAGATTCGCGCCCATCGCCTGCTCGGCGCGCTCCGCGGTCGCCCCCCGCGCGACGTCGACGCCGTCGTCGACGTGATCATGCGGGTCTCGGAACTGATGGCAGACGTCGAGCCGCTGGCCGAGCTCGACGTGAATCCGTTGTTCCTGCTGGAGCGCGGGACCGCCGTGGCCGACGCACGCGCCATCCTCCGGTGAAGCGCGCCACACTCGCGCGGCTCGTGCTGCTCGGGCCACCGTTGGCCTTCCTGCTGCTGACGTTCGTCCTGCCGCTTCTGCGCGTGATCTGGGGCAGCGTGTTCGCGCCCGACTTCACTCTGGAGTTCTACGAGCGGATGTGGCGGACGCCCGTCTACGGCCGTGTCTTCTGGATCACGCTGAAGCTCAGCCTCCTCACGACCGTGTTCGCCGCCTTGCTCGGCTACCCGGCCGCCTACTTCCTGGACACCGTCAAGCCGCGCACGCGCCAGGTGCTGCTGCTGTGCGTGATCGTGCCGTTCTTCCTGAGTGTCCTCGTGCGCAACTACGTCTGGATGGTCCTCCTTCAGCGCACGGGTCTCGTGAACCGCGTGCTCTCCGAGTGGGGGGTCATCGGAGCACCGCTCGACCTCATGTACAACGAGCTCGGCGTGCTCGTGGCCATGGTGAACATGCTGCTGCCGTACATGATCTTCCCGATCCTGAGCGCGCTGCTGGCCATCCCGCCCGAGCTGCGCCACGCCTCGGCCAGCCTCGGCGCGCACCCGGCAAAAACGTTCTGGCGCGTCACGCTGCCGCTCAGCATGCCCGGCGTGGCTGCCGGCGGCCTGCTGGTCTTCATCGTCTCGCTCGGCTTCTTCATCACTCCGGCATTGCTCGGCGGACCCAGGCAGATGATGGTCAGCAACCTCATCGAATTCAGCGTGCGACAGGTGCTCAACTGGCCGTTCGCGTTCGCCCTCGCCAACACGCTGCTGATCGGCACGCTGCTGCTCTACGCGATCTACATCCGTGCGCTCGAGGGCCGGATGCCGCGCACGGCGGGGCTGCCGTGAGGCGGCGCGTCATCAGATTCGTCCCGCGCGCCGCGCTGGCCGCGGCCGGCGGCTCGGTGCTCGCGTTCCTGGTCGTGCCCGTGCTCACGGTCATCCCGATGTCCTTCAGCTCGTCGATGACGTTCGAGCTGATTCCGACCGCGCCCGGCCTCAGCCAGTACCAGCGCTTCTTCGCCAGCCCCGAGTGGATGGTGGCGCTCGGTCGGTCCGTGCAAGTCGCGCTCGGTGCGATGCTGGTGGCGACGGTGCTGGGGACTCTGGCAGCGCTCGGGCTGCGGCGTCTGGCCACGCGGACTCGGCGCCTGCTCGAGGCGGCGCTGATCGCGCCGAGGATCGTGACGAGCATCGTCTTCGCCGTCGCCGCCTACTACGTCTTCGCCGCCGCCGGGCTGGTCGGCACCGTGGGCGGGCTGATCCTGGCCCACAGCGTGCTGGCCTTTCCGTTCGTCGTCGTGTTCGTCGGCAGCGCGCTCTATGGCGTCGATCCGGCGCTGGAGGAGGCCTCGCTGAGCCTCGGCGCGGGCCCGGTCACGACCTTCGCGCGGGTCACGTTTCCGCAGATCCGGCTGGCCGTCTTCGGCAGCGCGCTATTCGCGTTCAACGTGTCGTTCGATGAGGTGGTGGTGACCCTCTTCATCAGCGGCGTGCGCACCAAGACGCTGCCCGTGAAGGTGTGGGACGCCATCTTCTACGAGATCACGCCGATCCTGCCCGCGATCTCTACCGTGATCATCCTGGCGAGCCTCGTCGTGCTGACGCCCCTGTTGCTCGTGAGAAGGAAGGCCTGATGGCCAGCCCTGCGCCCCTCACAGGTTGGCGAGCGACCGCAGCCGCGGATCCAGCTCGTCGCGCAGGGCGTCGCCGACGAGGTTGACGGCCACGACAGTGAGCATGATGCAGAAGCCTGGCACGGAGGAGATCCACCACGCGCGCAGCAGATAGTTGCGACCGCCGCTGAGATCGATACCCCACTCCGGGATCGGAGGACGCGGGCCCAGGCCAAGGAAGCTCAGCGAGGCGCCGAGGATGATGGACCAGGCGATGGCAACGGTCGAGATGACGATGATCGGCGCGACGACGTTGGGCAGGACGTGGCGGAGCGCGACGCGGGTGGGCCAGCAGCCCAGCGCCCGCGCCGCCTCGACGTAGGCATTCTCGCGGACCGATAGGACGTCGCCGCGCACCAGGCGCACGAAGGTCGGGATCAGCGACACGCCGACCGCGAGCATGACGTTGAGCGTCCCCTGCCCGAGCACGGCGACGACCACGAGCGCCATCAAAATTCCCGGAAACGCCATCATGATGTCGACCACGCGCATGACCATCAGGTCCGTCCAGCCGCCGGCGACGCCACACGCCAGGCCGACGACGACGCCGGCCGTGAGCGCGACGGCGACGGCGCCGAGGCCGGTCAGGAGCGAGAGCCGCGCGCCGGTCATGGCTCGGCTCAAGATGTCGCGGCCGTACTGGTCCGTGCCGAACGGATAGGCCAGCGACGGCGGCGACAGCGCCTCGCCCGGCCGGATCTTGATCGGGTCGTACGGCGCCAGCGCTGGCGCGAACAGCGCGGCGAGCGCGATGACGGCGAGGATGACGGCGCCGGCAAGCGCTGATTTCCGGCGGCGCAGCACACGTCGCAGCATCAGGCCTTCGCCGCCTCGCGGTGACGGATGCGCGGATCCAGCGCCGAGTACGACAGATCGACGAGCAGGTTCGTCAGCACGTAGCCGAGCGCGCTCACGAGGACGACGCCCTGGATCAACGGATAGTCCTTGTCGAGCACGGCGGTGACGGCCAGCCGGCCCATGCCGCGGCGGGAGAAGACGGTCTCGACGATGATGGTGCCGGCAAGCAGGTTGCCGAGCTGGACGCCGATGATCGTGGTCACGGGGATGAGCGCGTTGCCGAGGGCGTGCTTGAGCGTCACGCCCCACTCGGAGAGCCCCTTGGCGCGCGCGGTGCCGATGTAGCCGTTGCCGAGCACGTCCAGCAGGCTCGAGCGCACGAGCCGCGCGATGACCGCGGAGTAGTTGAGCCCGATGGTGGCGGCGGGCAGCAGCAGGCGGCTGAAGCCGCCCTGCCCGGTGGCGGGCAGCCAGCCGAGCTGGAGCGAGAAGACGAAGATCAGCAGCAGCCCGAGCCAGAAGCTGGGCATCGAGACGCCACCGAGCGCGACCAGCATCGCCGCGCGGTCGATCCAGGTGTCGTGCCACACCGCGGCCAGCAGCCCAAGCGCCAGCCCGAGGAAGCTCGCGATCACGATAGCCGTCGCCGCCAGCTCGAGCGTGCTCGGCAGCTGCTCGG
>QHSO01000051.1 GCA_003220475.1 Candidatus Rokuibacteriota bacterium
ATCCGGTGGCCGGCACGAACCGCGGCTATCACCCGGCCGGCGGCGAGGCGCTGTCGACGGCGAACGACGCGCCGGCGCCGCCCGATCTGAAGGAGTTCTTTCACGTCGGGCCCGTCGACGTCGGCGCCGACGCGTACTACACGAGTGCCGAGGGCCGCCAGCACTTCGCGCCGAACGTCTGGCCCGCGGCGCCGTCCGGGTTCGCGCCGGCCGCGACTGTTTATTACCGGGCGATGAGCGATCTCGTCCGCACCTTGATGCGGCTGGCCGGCCTCGCGCTCTCGGTGGGCGAGACGTTCTTCGACGACAAGGTCGACCGCTCCATCGGGACGATGCGCCTCAATTACTATCCGGCGCCGGCCGCCCCGCCCGCGCCGGGCCAGCTGCGCGCCGGCGCCCACACGGATTACGGCGGGTTCACGATCCTGAGCGGCGAGGACGCGCCGGGCGGGCTGCAGGTGAGGACGCGCGACGGCAGCTGGGTCGACGTGGCCACGACGCCCACGCGCTTCGTCGTGAACATCGGCGATCTGCTGATGCGGTGGACGAACGACCGCTGGCTGTCGAGCCTGCACCGCGTGGTGAACCCGCCGGCGGGCGACGGTCGACCGCGGCTGTCGATCGCGTTCTTCAATCACCCCAACTACGACGTGACGATCGAATGCCTCGCGTCGCAGGGCCCCGCCCGCCACCCGCCGGTACGTTCCGGCGACTACCGCGATCTGAAATACGCCAAGACCGGATTCACTGTTTACGTGAGGGGCCCCGACATGGCCCCCCACACCCCCCAACGCTCGTCGCGCCCCGAGTGAATCGTGGCGCTCCTCGGTCTCGCTGCGCTAAGCCGCGAGCCACTCCAGGATCCTGGGGTTCTCGTCGCGCGGATAGGTGTGCGACAGATCGTCGATCTCGCGATAGACGAGACGCGCGCCCACCGTCGTCAGCACGTCGCGCGTCATCCGCGCGGTGGCGACGGGGAACATCCAGTCGAGCTCACCGTGCACGAGGTAGATGGGCAGGTCGCGAGCACGAGCCAGCGCGTCGGTGGCGAGTAGCGCCGGGTGGAGTACGCCGCACGCGGGCGCCAGGTGCGTGAACGGCGCGCCGTCGCGCAGGCCGCAGAGGAACGCGTACGTGCCGCCGTCGGACATGCCAGTCAGCAGCACTCGCGCGCGATCGACCGGATAGCGCGCGGCGACGGACTCGACCATCTGCAGGATGCGCGGCGCGTCGACGTCGGCGCCCATGAGTGACCAGGTGCGCTGCACCGACGTGGGCGCGAGCACGAGCGTGTCGCGCGCCCGCGCCTCGCGCAGCCACGACCACAGGAAGTCGCGGCCGTGGCCGTGGCCGCCGTGCAGCGCGACGACCAGCGGCATCGAGGCGTGTCCGTCCCACGTCTCGGGGACGTAGAGCGAGAAGCCGCCCCGGCTGCCGCGCTCGTTGTCGGCGTGCAGCACGCCGACACGGCGCGCGTTGTCGTCATCGCGCAGCGTCGCCTCGCGCAGGCGTGCCACGAGCTCATCGTCGCCGCGTCGCGCGGGGTCGAGGAACCAGCGACTGACCGGATCGAAGGCCGGCGCCAGCGGGTAGAGCGTCTCCTGCACGCGCGCGAGTCGGCGCAGCGCGCGGAACAGCTCGACGAGGTCGTCGGGCGCGCGCGCCGCGGCCGCGAAGGCCGCGAGGATGTCGAGCGTCTGCCGGCCGACGTCGAGCAGCCGCTCGCGAATGAACGCTGCGTCGTCCGGCCACGCGGACTCCTCCAGCGCGCGCAGCGGTCCTGACAACGCCTCGGTCTGCGGCGCCAGCACCTCCGCCAGTTGCCCGATGGCCGGCGGATGGAGATAGCGCTGCACCCACATCACGCGCTCCAGCGTCTCGAGCAGCGGCTCCAGAACCCGGTCGATCGCCTCGAGCACCGCGGCGGGCGTGGCCATCGCCGCTCGATGTTAAAGCCTGCGCAGCCGCGGGAACAGCAGCGCGGTGGCGCCGGCGAGTGCGACGAGCGCGAGACCGCTCGCGCCGAACGCGACGCTGACACCAAACATCGTGGCGAGCGCGCCGATCTGCAGCTGGCCGAGCGGCGCAAGCCCGATGGCCACGACCCACGCGCCGCCGGCGCGCCCGCGCAGATGGGCCGGCGCGCTGAGCTGCAGCAGGCTCTGCGCGAGGAGGTCGGCGAGCGCGCCGAGCGCGTTGACCACGACGAGGACCACCACGACGCCGGCGAAGTGCACGACGTACGGCGCGAGACCCAGCGCGAGCAGACTCCCACCGAAGGACAGCAGCACGGTCACGAACAGCGCGCCGCCGCCCGCCACCGGGCCGCGCATCGAGGCGACTGTGAGCCCCAGGATGCCGCCGACAGCGCGCGCGGCATTCAGCGTGCCGAGTCCCTCGGGCCCCGTGCGCAGCACGTCGCGCGCCAGGCTCGGCAACAGCGCCTGGTGCGAGAAGCCGAGCATCTCCGCGCCCGCCGTGAGAAGCATCAGCACGACGAGCGAGCGATCCGTTCGCATCGAGCTCGCAAAGCCGATCACGCTGCGCCAGAAGGACTCCGGCTGGGCGCGCGTCGCGCGCGTGGGGCTGGACGCGGCCAGCAACGCGGCGGCGCCGGCGAGAAAGCCGGCCGCCACCGCGAGGTAGGCCGCGCCGCTGCCGAAGCGAGCGATCACGGCGCCGGCGCCGAGCGAGCCGACGAGCCAGCCCGTGCGCATGGCGACGCCGAGCACGGCGAGGCCGGGCAGCAGCGCGGCGCCGCCGACGACGTCGTGCACGTAGCTCTGTCGCGCGGCGTGCTCGAGCGCGCGCAGCGTGCCGGCGGCGAGCGTCAGTAGCAGGATGTGAGCGAGAGTCACCTGGCCGAGCGTCGCGAGCAGGCCGAGCGTGCCCGTCGTGAGCGCCTGGCCGGCGCCGGCGAGCATCAGCACGCGATGGCGCGGCCAGCGATCCGCGAGGGCGCCGGCGGGCACGCCGACGAAGAACATCGGCGCCATGCGCATCCCCATCGCGATGCCGACGACGAGCGGCGAGTTCGTCAGCTCCAGCGTGAGCCAGCCGAGCACGACGGTCTCGCCCATGGCTCCGATGGAGCCGAGGAGCATCGAGACGCCGAGACGGCGAAAATCGGGCAGGGACCAGAGCGCGGATCGAAAGATGCTCCCAATCGTGCGGTAGAATTCCGCCCATGTCCACGGGACGACCGACCGCCCTGCTGCTCAACGCCGGCCACGCCCTCGATCACCTCTTCCTCCTGATCTTCGCCACCGCGGTGGGCGCGATCGCCGCCGACCTGGGAATGATCTGGCAGGACCTCATGCCCTATACGGCGGGCGCGTTCGTGATGTTCGGTCTCGGCTCGCTGCCCGCAGGGCGGCTGGGCGATCTCTGGGGCCGCCGCGCGATGATGATCGTGTTCTTCCTCGGCATGGGCGCGTCCGGGCTGCTCGTCGCATCGACGACGGGCGTGTGGTCGCTCGCGGCGGCGCTGACGCTGATGGGCGTCTTCGCGTCGATCTACCACCCGGTGGGCATCCCGATGCTGGTGCAGGGAAGCAAGAACCCAGGATTCACCATCGGCGTCAACGGCCTCTTCGGCAACCTCGGCATCGCCGTCGCCGCGATCCTGACCGGCCTGCTCGTCAAGCATGTCGGCTGGCGGGCCGCGTTCGCCGTGCCCGGCGGGCTGGCGCTGCTCTGCGCTGTGCTGTTTGCGATGCTCGTGCCGCGCGAGACGGAGCCGCCGGCGCGGCGGCCGAAGAAGTCCGTCGACCTGCCGCCCGCGCTGATGGCGCGCGCGCTCGCGGTGATGACGCTGGCCGCGATCTCCTCGAGCCTGATCTTCAACTTCACGACCAACGGCAACGGTCAGCTGCTCTCCGAGCGCCTGCGCGGACTGATCGACGATCCCGCCACGCTCGGCGTGCTGCTCGCCATCGTCTACACGATCGCCTCGCTCGCGCAGCTCGTGGTCGGCAAGCTCATCGACCGCTATCCACTCAAGTGGGTGTACCTGCCGATCGTCGCCGCGCAGGCGCCGCTCTTCCTGCTGGCATCCTCCGCGGGCGGCTGGCCGCTCTACGCCGCCGTGCTCGGATTCATGGTCTTCGTCTTCGGCGCCATCCCGTTCGTCGACGCGATGATCGTGCAGTACGTCGACGACCGCATGCGCTCGCGCGTGGCGGGCGTGCGGCTGACCGTGTCGTTCGGCGTCAGCTCGCTCGCCGTCTACGTGCTGGGGCCCACGGTGAAGGCCGCAGGCTTCGGCACGCTGCTGATGGTCATGGCCGGCATCGCCGCGTTCACGACGCTCTGCGTGGCCCTGCTGCCCGGCCGGCTTACGACCGCCGCCCGCGCGCCGCTGACCGCCGCCGCCGCTGCTCCGCTGACGCTCGAGCGGTAGTAGACTCCCTAGCCGGCCGGACTGGATCCCGCATCCGGGAGGAGAGCCGCGCGTGAAGATCACCGCCGTCACCCCGTTCATCGTCGATCCCGGCTACGGCAAGAACTGGCTCTTCGTGAAGGTCGAGACGTCGGATGGCCTGCACGGCTGGGGCGAGTGCTACACGCAGGCGGACCGCGATCACTCGATCGCCGCGTTCGTGCGACAGCTCGCGCGGTATCTCGTCGGGCGTGACGCCGGCCACATCCGCCACTTCACGCACTGGGCGTATCACGACTTCGCCGCCAAGCGCGGCTCGCTCGACTTCTTCGGTGCCGTCAGCGGGATCGAGCAGGCGCTCTGGGATCTCGCCGGCAAGCGGCTCGGCGTGCCGGTGGTCAACCTGCTCGGCGGACCGTGCCGCGAGCGGATCCGTGTGTACGCCAACGGCTGGTACTCCGGCGCGAAGACGCCCGCGGACTACGCGGCGAAGGCCAAGGCCACGGTGGCGCGCGGCTTCAGCGCGCTGAAATTCGATCCGTTCCCCGGCCCGTGGCGCACGCACATCACGCGCGAGGCGGAGCGCCAGGTGGTCGAGACGGTCGGCGCCGTGCGCGACGCCGTCGGTCCCGGCGTCGACCTGCTCATCGAGGTGCACCGGCGACTGGCGCCCATGCACGCGGTACGCGTCGCGCGGATGCTCGAGCCCTTCGATCCCTTCTGGTACGAGGAACCGGTCTCGGCGCGCGACCTCGGCGCGCTCGCCGAGTGTCGGCGCGAGATCCGCATCCCGATCGTCACCGGCGAGGAGTTGTACACGCGGTTCGAGTTCCGCGAGGTGTTCGAGCGCCGGGCCGCCGACATCATCAATCCCGATGTCTGCAACGTCGGTGGCATCGAGGAGCTGCGGGAGATCGCGGCGATGGCCGAGGCCTACCACGTCGTCGTCTCGCCCCACAACTACAACTCGACGACCGTGGGGCTGGCGGCCACGCTGCAGGTCTCGGCGGCTATTCCGAACTTCCTGATCACCGAGTACTTCGTCAACTTCGAGGCGCGCGGCGCCGAGATCGCGGTGAACCCGCTGCGCGTGGAGCAGGGCTACGTGACGCTGCCCACGGGGCCGGGTCTCGGCATCGACCTGCGCGAGGACGTCATGACACGCCACGCCTATCGTGAATTTCCCCCGCGCGCCGTGCCGTCGCCGCGCGACGAAGGACCCTAGGAGGTCGCCCGATGCTCGTCCGTGCCGCCCTCGCCGTATCGACGCTGATCGTCCTGCTCGCCGGATGCGTGAGCGTGCCGCAACGGCCGAGCGATCTCACCGAGCTCGGCGTCGCCGACGCGGCGGCGTTGATCCGTGCGAAGCAGGTCACGAGCGTCGAGCTGACGCAGGCCTATCTCGCGCGCGCCGAGGCCAACCGCGACCTCAACGCGTTCATCACCCTCGACCGCGCGGCCGCGTTGGAGGCGGCGCGGCGCGCGGATGCCGAGCTCGCCGCCGGCACGGCGAAGGGCGTGCTGCACGGCGTGCCGCTGGTCGTCAAAGACAACGTGCACGTGGCCGGCCTGCCGAACACCGCGGGCACGCCCGCGCTGCGCGACTTCATCCCGAAGGAACACGCGCCGACCGTGAAGCGACTGCTCGACGCCGGCGCGGTCGTTCTCGGCAAGACCAACATGCACGAGCTGGCGTTCGGCATCTCGGGCTACAACGAGGCGTTCTTCACGGCGCAGCCGATCGGGACGCGCAATCCATACGACCGCACGCGGATCGCCGGCGGCAGCTCGAGCGGGACCGGTGCTGCCATCGCCGCGCGGCTCGCGCCCGGCGGTCTCGGCAGCGATACCGGCGGCTCGGTGCGCATTCCCGCCGGCCTGACGGGTGGCGCGGGACTGCGGCCGACGCTCGGCCGCTACCGCCAGGACGGCGTCACGCCGATCGCGCACTCACGCGACACCGTGGGGCCGATGGCGCGGACGCTCGCCGACGTTGCGCTCCTGGATTCGGTCGTGATGCACGGCAAGGTGCCGCCGGTGGCATCGCTGAGCGGTGTGCGGCTGGGCGTCGACCGCGGCTACTTCTTCGCCGACCTCGACGCCGACACGAAAGCGGTGATCGACCGCGCGCTCGATCGACTCAAGGCGGCCGGCGTGACGATCGTCGAGGTGGACATGCCGGAGCTGAAGACGCTGAACGACCGTGTGAGCTTTCCGGTCGCGCTGTACGAGGCGTACGACGACCTGAAGGCCTATCTCGCGAAGTACGGTACGGGCAAGACGGTGGAGCAGGTGGCGGCGGCGATCGCGAGCAAGGACGTGAAGGGAACCTACGAGACGCTCGTCGTGCCGCGCAAGCTCCCCGCGCCCAACGGTGTCGTCGACGCCGAGCCGATCTACCGCGCCGCCATGTCGACGGGGCGCCCGGCGCTGCTCAAGCATTTCGTCGACACGTTCGAGAAGTACGCGATCGAGGCGTTGCTGGCGCCGACGACGCCGGCGGTCGCCGTCGCGCAGGGCCCGGAGGCCTCGAGCCCGGAGACGTTCCTGCGCTTCATCCGCAACACCGACCCGCCGAGCAATGCCGGAATTCCGGGTCTGACGATTCCCGCGGGGCTCGGACCGACGACCGGGCTGCCGGTCGGTCTCTCGCTCGATGGCCTGCGGGACAGCGACGAGCGGCTGCTCGCGATCGGGATGGCCATCGAGCAGGTGCTCGGGCGCACGCCGCCGCCGCTGCGCTGAAGCGCTCAGCGCGCTCGCGTGCGGCGCTCGCCGCGCTCGGTGTGAGCGACGGCCGAGCGCGGCGGCGTGCGGCGTGCGTCATCGCGCTCGACCGCTCGTGTCGGTCCGGGCGCCGTCGCACGGCCCGGAGTAAGCGTCGAGGGGCGCGGCGCCGTCGATTCGCGGCGCCACGGTGAGACACGGTTGGCGGGCTCGCCGGGCAGCGCGCGCGGCGTCGCCTCGCGCGGACGCCCGACCTCGGGCCGCGGCGTCTCCGCCCTTGGCTGTGGCCTTGACGTTTCGGGGCGCGTCATCTCGGGCCGCGCCGGCTCTGGTCGCGCGGCTTCTGGCCGTGTCATCTCTGGCCGCGTGGGTTCCGGCCGCGCCATCTCGGGCCGGGACTCCGGTCGCGCCGTCTCCGGCCGCGGCACTTCAGCGCGCGGCTCTCGAGGCGTCTGCCCGCGCGACTGCGCATCGGCCCGCGGCTCGGTCCGGCTCTCGAAGCGCGGCGGCGTCGTAGCGCGCTCCCGCTCGATGGAACTGGTGCCGAACGGCGCGCGCGGCGCCGGCGCCGTCGCCGCCGGCTTCGGTGCCGGCACGATGCGCGGCGCGGGTGCCGTGATCGCGGGCGCCGCGCGCTCGCGTCCCGTCTCGGGTGGCGCCACGCGCGCGACGGGCCGCCGCGTCGCGACCACGCGGCGCTCCACGATCTGCGCCGGCGGCTTCACCGCGGGGCCGCCGCTTGCGACGAAGCTCGATGCATCCGGGGTCACGCGCAGGCGTCCGCGGACGGGCTCGAGGCGCCGCACGTCGACATCGCTCACGCGCGCCTCGTGCGCGCCGCGCCGACCGAACGCGTCTTCGCGCACGCTGACGACGGCGTTGTGAACGTTGACGTTGCGGTAGACGGTGACGTTCTGCACGTTGACGACCGTGGTGCGGTTGACGACGACGTTGTTGACGACGCGCGGCCCGCCCCAGCCGGCCCACCACGGGCGGCCGACGAAGCGCGGCGAGCCCCACCACGGAATCACCGGCTCGCCCCAGCCGAGCGCGACCCAGCTGACGAACGGCGTGCCGACCGCCACGCGCACGCCGGGAGCACCGAAGAACGCGACGAGGGCGGGCGCGTACACGGGACGCACGACGACCGGGCCCGGCGCCCAGGCCCAGTAGCCGTCGACGAAGACCCAACGGCCATGGTGGTATGGCGCCCAGCCCCACGGCGCCTCATCGACCCAGGTCCAGCCATAGCGTGGATCGGCGACCCAGCGTCCCGTGCTGTAGGGCGCCCAGCCACCCGGAACGTCGCGCGGCACCCACACCGCGCCATACGTCGGAACGACGCGCCAGTTGCCGTGGTGGTCGAGGTCGTCGACACCGTACACACCGGACGGCACGTACCGCGCGCTGAGCGAGTCGATCAGCTCGTCGGTGCGTGCGTAGTTCCAGGTGTCCCACACGTCGAGGGTGGGCGCGACGAAGCTCTGGATGGTCAGCGTCGGTGCGCCGGCCAGCACGATCTCTTCGCTGGGGGCGATCGCCACCGCCGTGCCGCCCGCGGGCGTCATCGTCGCGCGTCCGGAGCGTCGCGTGATGAACGACGTGCGGTCCGGCGAGACGTCGACACGATAGTAGCCGGGCGCGTCGATCGTGAAGGCCGCCACCGGCGTGTCGACTTCCACCGTGCGCCCGGGCTCGACCGCGCGGAGGTCGACCGAGACGTGACCGCCCGTGACCTTCAGCTGCAAGAAGTCGGGCTCCTGGTTGACGAGACCCAACTGCGTGTCGCCCCACGCGCGCACGAACGCGCGCGCGCCGATCTGCAGCTCGAGGTTGCCGCGATTGCCCGTGTAGGTTTCGTCGCCGGGGACGAGGGCGGTGTTGATCTGCGCGGGCGCCCAGTCGGCCGCGCCGGGGCGCCAGAACGAGACCTCGCCCTCGACGTAGCTGAGCCGCGGCGGCGTGCGCCCGATGGGGCCGTCGGGCGCCGGCGCGTCCGACGGTGCGGGGGCGGCGTTCGCCGTCGAAGCACCGAAGAGGAGCAGGATTCCGAGGCCGAGAGCGGTGAATCGTCGCGCGATCGTGATCATGGCGAGCCTCCGTGTCCTTGGACGCCAGGCCCACGGCAGGCATTCGCCCGCCGGCGCGCGGCGGGCGAGAGAGCGAGGCGCCGCGCGCGGCTTAGAGGTACTTCGTCGGCATCATGATGGTGCGCCACATGTGCGCCGACGGACTCGAGTCCCACCCGAGCCCTTCCTTCGGCTGCCTGAAGTGGCGGCCCACCACGTCCGTGAACTCCTCGAGCTGCACCTGCACGGTGGGATCGAAGGCGTAGAGGTCGTTGATGCAGATCAGTCGCGCACTCATGTACCACGTGTGATTGCGCGCGTACTCGTAGTCGCGCCGGATGTACGGATCGGGCTGATAGTCGGCGCCCAAGAGCTTGATATACATCTTCGGGTACTCGTAGCCGACCGACTCGTCCGGGAAGAAGCGGAGCGCCTGGTGATAGCGGATGGCCCAGGCGACTTCTTCGTCGACGTACGGCTCGACCAGCTGCGCGGCCCAGTAGCCATGGTCGCCGCGGATGAAGCCGGCAATGGCGATGTCGTGGATCAGACAGGCGAGCACGAGCTTGTCGGCGACGCCGCTCTTCTGCGCGAGCCTCGCGCTCTGCATCAAGTGATTCGCCGGGTCGCCCGACACGTAGATCACCGACTTGACGATCGTCCGATCCAGCTCCTCGGCCATGGCCCGCTCAGCCGCTTCGGCGCGCTCTAGCATGCTCATGGCCGGGATTATAGCCACGATCGCGGCAACAAATCTTTACATTCGCCACACACGGCGTT
The DNA here is from genome assembly GCA_003220475.1 of Candidatus Rokuibacteriota bacterium. Lineage (GTDB taxonomy): Bacteria > Methylomirabilota > Methylomirabilia > Rokubacteriales > CSP1-6 > AR12. The sequence continues at coordinate 9,958 of QHSO01000051.1, forward strand.
CATGGTCGCGGTCGATCGTGCGTGTGTGCGGGACCACGCGACGTCCCGCGAGACATCACGAAGAGGAGGACGAGTCATGACACGACGGACGTTTCAGCGAGTGACCACGGTCGTCTTGATCGGGGCCGTGATCGGCGGCGCGGCACTGGTGGGCGCGCGCGCGTGGGCGCAGGGGTCGGGCGGCATGCATGCCGGCATGATGAAGCGGATGATCTCGGCGGCGCTCGACGAGGCGCTCGACCAGGCCGCCGTGAGCGCGGAGCAGCGCACGGCGATCCATGCCTCGCGCGACCGCGCCTTCGCCGCGTTCGAGACGAACCGGCCGGACCGTCGCGCGCAGCGCGAGCAGGTGCTGGCCCTCTTCGAGGGCGACCGGCTCGATGCAAGCCAGCTGCAGGCCGTGCACGCGCAGATGGAGCAGCGGCATCACACGATCCGCGACGCGGTCGCGCAGGCGATCGTCGAGATCCACGACACGCTGACGCCGGCGCAGCGGCAAATCGTCGCCAACTACGCGCGGACGTTCGGCCCGCACGGCATGCACTGAGTCGGCGCGCGCTGATACCGTAGAAGGGTGCCGACGGCCACGGCCGCGCTGCTCATCGACGACGACGCCCGACTGGGCGCACTGATGACGGAGTATCTCGGCCGGCACGAGATCGACGTCACCGTCGCCGCCGATGGGGAGCGCGGCCTCGGCCTCCTGCGCCGCGGCCGCTTCGACGTGGTGCTCCTCGACGTGATGCTACCCGGCACCGACGGCTTCGAGGTGTGCCGCCGGCTGCGCGCGACGCCGGAGCTGGCGGCGCTGCCGGTGATCATGCTGACGGCGCGCGGCGACGACGTGGACAAGATCGTCGGGCTCGAGCTCGGCGCCGACGATTACCTCGCCAAGCCCTTCAATCCGCGCGAGCTGCTCGCCCGCATCCACGCCGTCCTCCGGCGAGGACGGACCGTCGCCACGCGGCGCGAGCGGCTGAGCGTCGGCCGTCTCGCGATCGACTTCGACGCGCGCGAGGTGACCGTGGACGGCCGCCGGCAAGCACTGACCGCGTACGAGTTCGAGCTGCTGGCCGCGCTCGCGCGCGCCGCCGGACGCGTGCTGTCGCGCGAGCAGCTCCTCGACGCGCTCAAGGGCGCCGCCTACGAGACGTTCGATCGCTCGATCGACGTCCACATCAGCAAGCTGCGCGGCAAGCTCGAGGCCGATCCGAAGGCGCCGCGCCTGATCAAGACCGTGCGCGGCGCCGGCTACGTTCTGGGGCGGGACGCCGACTGACGTGGCGCGGCTGCACTCCCGCATCTACCTCCACTTTCTCGGTGTGCTGCTCGTGGTTGCGGTGACCACCGGCGTCGTCTTCGTGCTGGGCGCCCGCGAGGCCTTCCGCCGCGAGATGGCGCCGCGCATGACACGCCATCTCGCGTCGCTCGTCGGCGAGCGCCTCGGCGATCCGGCCGCGCTCGCGGCGCGCCTTCAGCAGATCCACGATGATCTGCACCTCGCCGTGCGCGTGCGCGATCTGAGCGGACGCGTCGTCGCCGCGGCGGGCGACGAGCTGCCCTCGCTTACGACCGCGGAGGAGCGCGACGTCCGAGCCGGTCGCGTCGTCGTCCGTCCACGGCCGATGGGGTTCGCGGCGGCGCCGATCCGCGATCCGTCGTCGGGCGCCGTCGTCGGCTTCGTCGAGGGCGCCGTGCCGCGGCCGATGCACGCACCGCCGCTCTGGCGTCCGCTGCTCGTCGTGGCGCTCGCGCTGCTGGTGGTCGCCGTGGCCACGCGGCCGCTCGCTCAGCGCATCTCGCGCCCGGTGGAGCGGCTCACCGACGCCGCGCGCCGTCTGGGCGGCGGCGATCTTTCGGCCCGGGCTCCGGCCGACGGCGCCCACGCGCGGCGGCACGACGAGATCACCGAGCTGACGCGGGCGTTCAACGAGATGGCCGAGCGCGTCGAGCGTCTCGTGCGGGCGGAGAAGGATCTGCTCGCCAACGTCTCGCACGAGCTGCGCTCGCCGCTGGCGCGCATCCGTGTCGCGCTCGCGCTGCTGCCTCGCGCGGCCGGCGACGAGCGGTTGGTGCGCGACGTCGAGCGCGACCTCGCCGAGCTCGACCGACTCGTCGAAGACGTTCTGACCACCGCGCGACTGGAGGCGACCGGTCTGCCCGCGCGTCTCGGTCCCGTCGATGCCCGCCCGTTGCTGGCGGAGCTCGCCGAGCGCGCGCGCCACGATCCACTCACCGCCGCCATGCCGGTGAGCGTCGACGACGGGCCCGCGGTGACGCTGACGGCGGACGAGGCGCTGCTGCGCCGCGCGCTCTGGAACCTCGTGGAGAACGCCGTGAAGTACGGCGCGCCGCCGATCACCCTGTCGGCGTCTCTCGACGGTGAGCGCGTCGTCTTCACCGTCAGCGACGAGGGCCCAGGGGTGGCGCCCGGCGACCGCGAGCGGGTCTTCGCGCCGTTCTATCGGGCCGACAGTGCGCGCACACCGGACCCCAGCGGTGAGACGCGGCGGGGTGTGGGGCTCGGGCTCACGCTCGCGCGCCGCGTCGCCGAGGTCCACGGGGGCGCCATCGCCATCGGGCCCGGCGCGGCCGCGCGCGGCTGTCGCGTCACGCTCACGATCCCGCGCGCCCCCGTCACTTCTTCAGCTTGACGTCTTCGTACGGCCCCGAATACGCGAAGCCCGGAATCGCGCCCAGGCTCGACTCCTCGACCCGCGGCCCGACGCCGTTCAGGAACGCGAGCTGCCAGATCGGCGCATAGACCGTGCGCTCGTGGACGAGCTGCTGGATCCGCTGCAGCATCGCCTCGCGACGTTTGAGGTCGAGGTCCGCCGCCTGCTCCTGGAACAACCCGTCGATGTCGGGATAGCTGCCGTACACATACGTCCCACCGGCGGCCACGAAGGCCTCGAGCCGCGTGGCCGCGTTGCCGAACGCACCGCTGGCCCCCTGCACGACGTTGCGGAACTTCTTCTCGCCATAGCTGCTGAAGAACGCCGCGCGCTCGAGCGGTCGCAGCCGGGTGCGGATGCCGACGGCCTGCAGGTAGTTCTGCACGGCTTCGGCAATGTTGGCGTACGCCACGTCGCAGGTGTAGTCGCCGGCGTCGAAGCCGTTGGCATAGCCGGCCTCGGCGAGCAGCCGCTTCGCCTTCGCCGGATCGTAGACGGCCGCCGGCGGCTTCCAGAAGAACTCGAAGATGTCGGGGACGATGCTGTTGGTGATCCGTGAGAAGCCGAGCGTCTCGGCCTGGTTGATCGCGTTGCGGTCGAAGGCGATGCTCGCCGCTTCGCGCACCTTGGGGTTGTGCCACGGCGATTTCGCGTCCCACTGCTCGGGGAAGTAGAGCCAGAACGTCCCCTGCAGCACGGTGGCTTTGAGCTGCAGGCCGGGCGTGCGACGTAGCTCCTCGGCGAGCGCGCCGCGGATCGAGTAGACGACGTCGACCTCGCCGCGCTTGAGTGCGGCCAGCCGGGTGGACTCGTCGGGAATCACCTTGAAGACGATGCGCCGCACGTTCGGCCGCTTGCGCCAGTAGCCGTCGAACGCCTCCATCACGACTTCGACGCCCGGCGTGAACGAGACGAAGCGGTAGGGGCCGGCGCCGATCGGCGCCTTCTTGAACCCCTCGTCACCCACCTTTTCGAGATACTTCTTCGGCACGATCCAGCCCGCGCCGGTGGCCGTCGTGTAGAAGGTTATGAAATCGGGCCACGGCTGCTTGAGGCGAACGCGCACCCGCCTGGGATCCACCACCTCGACGGCGGCGACACGATCCTTCAGCGTCTTGGCCGCGGCGCCGCGATAGCGCTCGAAGGAGAACTTCACGTCCTCCGCGGTGATCGGGTCGCCGTTGTGGAAGCGAATGCCCTGGCGCAGGAGGAACTCGTACGCGAGGTGGTCCTTGGAGACCGTCCACGACTCCGCGAGGCTCGGGGCGAGGAGCTGTCCCGGCATCGGCTTGGCGAGCGCGTCGTGGAGCGCGTAGTAGATCATGTACGGCGTGATGATTCCGGAGGACTCGGCGGGATCGAGCCACGTCGGTGCGAGCGTGATGTGCACGCCCCACGTGACCTGATCGCCCTGCGCCGCCGCCTCGCGTGCCGGCGCGGCGCAGACGAGGGCGATGATCGTGAGCACGATCGACACGGAGGATCGCAGCGTGCGAGTCATGAGGACCTCCTGATCGGGAACGCCGCCGGGATGATGCGATCGACGCTCGCGCCGTCCCAGCGCCAGCCGGGTACGCGGCTCCAGTACTGTTCGGTGGCCTTGCGCGCTTTCGCGTAGATCTCCGCCTCGTCGACGCGCGTGAGACGTCCGCCCTGCACGAGCACCTTGCCATCGACGATCACGGTATCGACGTCGCGTCCCGACGCACCGTCGACGAGCGCCTTGATCGGGTCGAGGTAGACCGGGGCGCCGAGCTGATCGAGATCGATCAGGAGGATGTCGGCCTTCGCGCCGGGTGCGAGACGGCCGAGATCGGTGCGCCCGAGGAACTTGCATCCACCGAGCGTCGCCGCGTTGAAGACGTCGCGCGGCAGCCCGGCCTGATAGTTGCCGTCGGTGACCTTCGCGAGCATCGAGGCCCAGCGCAGCTCGGCGACGATGTCCATCGGATAGGTGTCGGTGCCGATGGCGAGGTTGACGCCGGCCTCGAGGTAGCGCTGGAACGACTGCAGCGTCATCGCCATTTTCGCGTACTTGTACGGGCAGTGGCCGACGGTCGCGCCCGTCTGCGCCAGCACGCGCAGATCGTCGCCGAAGGGATAGCGCGGCCACGCGTGGGCGGTGGTGAACACGACGTGGCCCAGCAGCGTGCGCTCGTCGAGGAATCCGATGTCGGCGAGGAACTGCACGGGCGTCTTGCGGTACTCCTCGATGATCCGCTGGAACTCGATGAGGTTGCCGCCGGCGTGCGTGTGGATCGGCGCCTTCAGATCACGCGCGGCGTCCTTGCCGGCGCGCAGCAGCGACTCGGTGCACGTCTCGACCTGGGCCGCGTTCAGCATGCCGCGCAGCCGCCCCTGGGCGCTGCCGTCGTACTTGCGCACGAAGTCGATGGCCTCGCGCAAGCGCGCCTGGCCGACCGCCGTGTCCTCCTCGTAGGTGAGGCGGCCTTTCGCGTCCATATAGGTCTCGCGGTCGCGGAACGCCGGGCCCGCGTACACGCGCACGCCGAGGTCGTCGACCAGACGCGCGTAGCCCTCCCAGTCGCCGCGCAGGCCGCCGACGTCGATCACGGTCGTCGTGCCGTTCCGGAGCGCGTGCAGAAAGACGAAGGTGCGCAGCGCCGCCACCGCGTCCGCCGGCGGCGGCGTCATCGTGCCCTTGAGCGGCGCCGCGAAGCTCATGTAGTTCGCCGTGCGGTAGTCGTTCTTCGCCATGTCCAGCAGCAGATAGTCGCCGCCGCCACCCGCCGTGTGCACGTGGGTATTGATGAAGCCCGGGCAGACGAGCTTGCCGCGCGCGGAGATCGTCTGATCGACGGCGCCCGTGTAGGGGCCGCCCGCGTGCACGATCGTGTCGTTGTCGATCACGACGCCGCCGCGCTCGTAGACTTCGTGACTCCGGCCGTTGTAGGCGACGACCCAGCCGCCCTCGATGAGCGTTTTCATGCGTGGACCTCCTGTGGCGGCGCCGCCGCGGCTAACGCGAGGGATCTTTCAGGCGGGCAGGCTCCGAAAAGTTGATGCTGGTGGGCGCGTTGGCCTCGAAGGGACTCCAGAGGCCGAGCTCCTTGCCGATGTCGCGCAGCGCGGGCAACACCTCCTGGCCGAGGAGCCGGATGCACGTCTTCGTGTCCTCGGTGGAGACGAAGCCGTCGGACGCCCAGAAGCCGACGATCGAGGGGCGCGTCTCCTCGAGCAAACGGCGCAGCTTCGGGATGACGGTCTTCGGCGTCCCCGCCACGATCTGCTGATTGCGGATCTGATCCTCGAACGCGGCTCCGCGCGGATTCGAGCGACGCCCCACCGCGTACTCGACGAACGCCGTCCGATACGAGGGCGAGAAGTAGCCCGACGGGCTCGACCACACCGGATGCGCCAGGCCGGTGAACTCGCCCTGCATCCACATGAACTGCCTGGCGTTGGCCAGCGCCTTCTCTTCGGTCTCGGCGACGTGGCAGCGCTGCAGATAGCCGCGATACTCGGGGCCGCCCGCGTAGCCGGTCTCCTTCGCGACCTGGTCGTAGAGCTCCCAGATCTTCTTGGTCGCCTCGATCTCCGTGCTGAGCGCGATGTAGGGGTAGCGTTGCTTTGCCGCCCACACGATCGTCTCCTTGCTGAGCACGCCGGGGATCCACACGCGCGGGTGCGGCTTCTGCAGCGGCACCGCCCACGGATTCACGACGCGGTGCTGATAGTGCGTGCCCTCCCAGCGGAACGGTCCCGTCTGCGTCCACGCCTTCACGATCAGCGCGTGCGCCTCCTCGAACCGCTCGCGGTTGTAGGCGGGGTTCACGCCGGCGGCGAGCTGCTCCTGGCCGCCGCCGCGCACGAAGCCGGAGACCAGGCGGCCGCGCGAGATCATGTCGATCATCGCGAGCTCTTCGGCGAGCCGCACGGGATTGTCGGCCAGCGGCAGCGGATTGCCGAGCAGCACGAGCTTCACGCGCTTGGTCATCGCGGCCAGGATCGAGGCGAAGACGTTGCACTTGGCCTGCATGCAGAACGGGGCGTTGTGGTGCTCGTTCAGCATGATGCCGTCGAAGCCGACCTCTTCCGCCAGCCGGTAGTGCTCGAGGTACTCGTTGTAGAGCTGGCTGCCGGCGACGGGGTCGAAGTAGCGGTTGCTGAACATCAGCGCGGTGGCGCCGAAGTCGCGGCCCTCCTGCTCGGGGTACGCCGACATCGGCTGCTCGGTGAAGTACATGAGGTGCATCGGATCTCCCGTCAGGCCTCGGCGACGAACCGCGCCACCAGCTGCGCGAGCACGTCGGGTTGCTCCATGTCGACGAAGTGGCCGGCGTTCTCCACGATCTCGAGCCGCGCGTGCGGCAGCGCCTTCTGGTAGCGCTCCGCGCACTCGAGCGGCACGATGCGGTCGTCGCGCCCCCAGACGATGAGCGCGGGCGTCGCCACGCCGCCGAGGAGATGCGGCAGCGTCGGGTTGTACATGTACGGCTTCCACGCGATGCGGAACGTCATCTCGCGATTGAGATCCCACTGCTCGAGCTGCGCGGTTGCTGGTTCGGCGCCGAACAGCCGATCGAAGGCGCGCTGATCCGCGAAGCCGCGGCGAACATAATCGATGTAGGAGACCAGCGCCTGGTCGGCGATCTCGCCGCGCTCGGGCTTGAGGCCCATCGCGCCCACGAGGACGAGACGCTTGAACGCGCGCGGCGCCATCGTCGCCATCTCCGCCGCGATCCAGCCGCCGAAGCCGAGGCCGACCACGGTGAGATCGCGCGCGAGATCGCGCTCGCCGAGCAGCCACTGATAGACGACGGCGACGTCGCGCACGCTGCGCATCCAGTCCGGTCGTGACGACCGGTCGTAACCCGGGTGCGACGGGGCCAGGACGCTGCACCGGCCCGCCAGGGCGTCGTCGAACGGCGAGGGCTCGGGACGGCCGATGTCGTGGTGGAGGACGAGCACGGGCGCGCCGCGCCCGGCGGCAGCCAGGTGCAGCGCGATACCGGCGACGGGAAGGCTCTCGGCGCGCCAGGCGACGGGACTCGGGGTCATGGGCGTGGATTCTATCAGCCGCGCGCGCCCCTTCGCACCTCCACGGCGATCGAGGCGTAACCGGCCCGAAGAACCGCGGCATCGGACGAGTAATTGATGATGGTGGCGCCCAGGTCGATCATCTCGCGCACGCCCTCGAGGCTGTCGGTGATCATGGCCACGTGCTTGCCGTGCTTGCGCGCGGCCGCGGCGAGACGCTGGCGATAGCCGGTGAGCGTCTCACGCTGGGCGGGCGTGCCGAGCACGCCCAGGTTCTGGGCGAGGTCGGTGGGCCCGATGGTCAGCGCGTCGATGCCCGGCGTGGCGGCGATCGCGTCGAGCCGCTCGAAGGCCTGCTTCGTCTCGAGCATGGCTGTCACGTGCACACGCGCGTTGGCGGCCGCCATGTGCTCGGCCGGCGCGAGCGTCTCGTACATGGTGTGCGGACCGAAGCCGTACATCCCGCGCTCGCCGAGCGGCGCGTAGCGCGCGCACGCGGCGACCTCGGCCGCCTGCTCCGGCGTGTCCACCTGCGGGATGTGCAGGTTCCACACGCCGGCGTCGAGCAGCCGCGTGATCCACTCGCGGTTGCCGTCGGGCGGGCGCACCACGATCGGAAAGTCGAGCGCGCGCGCGAGCGCGGCCATGTCGGCGACGGTCTCCATCGAGAACGGCGAGTGCTCCATGTCGATGCGCGCGAAGTCGAGCCCCGCCGCCTTGAGCAGCGTGAGCACGCCGGGGGTGCGGATCATCGTGATCCAGGTGCCGAGCTGCACCTCGCCGCGCTCGGCGCGGAGGCGATAGGCGTTGTCCTTCATGGCGGGCTCCTGAGCGGAAAGGGGGTCAGACGCGCACGCGCTGGATGCGCGCGCCGAGGGCCTGCAGCTTCGCGTCGATGTTCTCGTAGCCGCGGTCGATCTGATCGACGCTGCGGATGATCGTACGGCCCTCGGCCGCGAGCGCCGCGACGACGAGGGCGATGCCCGCGCGGATGTCGGGGCTCGGAATGCCGGTGGGCTCGCCGCGCAGGCGGGCCGGGCCGTGGATCAGCGCACGGTGCGGGTCGCAGAGCACCACGCGCGCGCCCATGCCGATGAGCTTGTCGACGAAGAACAGCCGGCTCTCGTACATCTTTTCGTGGAACAGCACGGCGCCCTCGGCCTGCGTGGCCGTCACCAGCGCCACGCTCATGAGATCGGCGGGGAAGGCCGGCCACGGGCCGTCGTCGATCGTCGGGATGGCGTTGCCGAGATCCGGCCGCACCGCCAGCCTCTGGCCCGCGGGCAGGATGAGGTCGTCGCCGTCGGTGCGCGTGCGCACGCCGAGCCGGCTGAAGACCGCGAGGGCCATGCGCAGATGCTCGAGACCGGCGTTCTTGATGACGATCTCACCGCCGGTCACCGCGGCGAGCGCGATGAAGCTGCCGACCTCCATGAAGTCGGGGCCGAGCGTGAACTCCGCGCCGCGCAGTCGCGACACGCCGTGGATGCGGAGCAGGTTGCTGCCGATGCCGTCGATGTGCGCGCCCATCGCCGTCAGCAGCGCGCACGTCTCCTGCACGTGCGGCTCGCACGCGGCGTTGCGCACGATGGTGGTGCCCTGCGCGAGCGCGGCCGCGAGCACGACGTTCTCGGTCGCCGTCACGCTGGCCTCGTCCAGCAGGATGTCGGCGCCGCGCAGCGGCCGGCCCCGCAGGCAGAGATCGCGGTCCTGCTCCAGCCGCGCGCCGAGAGCCTGCAGGCCGAGCACGTGCGTATCGATGCGCCGGCGGCCGATCTGATCGCCGCCGGCGTGGCCGACGCGCGCCTCGCCCTCGCGGGCGAGCAGCGGACCCATGAGGACCAGGCCACCGCGCACGCGCTTGAGCAGCGTGGGGTCCGGCGTGGTCGTGGTGATCCGGCGCGCGCGCAGCGTCACCGTGTGGGCATCGTGGCGGTCGATCTCCACGCCGAGCCCCTCCACCAGCGCCAGCATGGTGCGGACGTCGGCGATGTCGGGAAGGTTGTGGAGACGAACCGGCTCGTCGGTGAGCAGCGCGGCGGCGATCAGCGGAAAGGCGGCGTTCTTGTTGCCGCTCGGCGTGACCGTGCCCCGGAGCGGCACGCCGCCTTCGATGACGAGCTCGTCCATGGCCACGACGATGCTATGGTACGCCAGACGGCGGAGAAGACGACAGATGACAGATCATTTTCGCTTCGTCCACATCACAGACACCCACATCATGGCCGGCGGCGCCTGGCGGATGCGGGGCACCGACGTGGATTTTGACACTGATGCGTCGCTCCGTCGGGTGGTGGACACCGTGCGACGACTCGACCCGGCTCCCGCCTTCGCCGTCCTGGGGGGCGATCTCACCAGCCCCGACCTCCTGCACCGTGACCGGGTCCTGGAGCCCACGGAGTACGCGTCCTCTTATATGCGTCTGAAGGAGATCCTCGCGGGCCTGCCGTGCCCGGCGCACTACCTCATGGGCAACCACGACAATCTGGAGGCGTTCAACCGCGCGCTCCGGCCCCAGGCGGCCAAGGACGCGCCCGCCTATTACGGCTTCGACCACGGCGGCATGCACTTCGTCGCGCTCGACTCGCACGAGCCGGGGCATGCGGACGGCATGCTGGACGCGGCGCAGTTCGCGTGGCTGGAGCGCGACCTGGCCGCCCGCCGCGCGGCGGCGACGATCGTCTTCGTCCATCACCATCCCTGGCCGCTCGGCCACGCGTGGATGGACACGATGCAGCTGCGCAACGGAGCGGACTTGATGTCGCTGCTCGGCCGCCACGCCCAGGTGCGCTGGCTGATCGGCGGTCATGTGCACAGCGAGCAGGTGATTCAGCGCGGCGCGCTCACGATGCTGACGACGCCGTCCACCTGCATCCAGCTCGCGAAGGTCGGCGGGCCCGTGCACTTCGAGCCGGGGCCGCCGGGCTTCCGCGTGGTCGATGTCGACGACGGCCGGCTGTCGAGCTACGTCGTCTATGTTCGCTGACGAAATCGTCTAGACGCCGCGCCCGCCGGCGGTGCCGAAGCGAACGGCCGCCTTGACGCGGGCTTTGGACGCTTCGATTTCTCGATCGCGAGGCGGCGCGTTTGTCACCAGACGATCGAGCAGCGCCCGCGCGGCGTGGGCGACCTCGTCCACGGCTCGAGCAAATACCGCTTCGTTCGCTTTGGACGGCGTGGTGAAGCCGCTCAGCTTTCGGACGAACTGCAGCGACGACGCCCGGATCTCGTCGGCCGTGGCCGGCGGCTTGAAGTTGTGCAGCGTCTTGATGCTTCGACACATCGGGGATCCTCCTCTGCCAGATCCACGGTACCAGCCGCGCGCTTCGGCAGTCTAGGCCAACAGCAATTGCTGCTGTTCCGTGACGGCCGGCGGCGAGACCGATCGCACGTGCTCTTCGACGGCCCGCAGGTGAGCCTGCACCGCCTCCGCGGGGACGCCGGCCGGCGCGTACGCCACGTACAGAGCATGCGACGTCTCGACTGAGATCGGCGACCGATTGTCCTGGCCGTAGAGAATCGAACAACAAATTCCCTTCGCGTCTCGCATGATCATGTCGCCCGGCCGGATGGCCTTCGGCGTGCCATCCATTTGCATCAGCTGGTCTCCGTCGCCCGACACGTCGATGGAGACGGCGCCAACCAACTTATCGACGTCATGCCCGGCCGTGAGCACCAGCGTGTCGACTTCCGCCATGAAATTCGCGTCGACCAGCGGCGAGACGTTTGGCAAGGGCTTGCCTTTCAAGACGATCGACTCGATCTGCAGCTGGACGTGATAGGTTTTGTTGAAGCGCTTGTAGTACTGGGCATACGCCGCCATCACGGGAAGCGACAGGAAATCCTGTCGAGTGAAGCCTCGGTAGCGGTCTCGCAAACGCGCTTCGGTCTCGCGCTTGCGCGCGTCCAGCTCGAGCGAGGGCAGCGTGTTCGCCACCCTCGAGAGCTCCAGCAGGCCGATCACCGCCCCCGGATGCGCGGTTCGCCACTCCGCCGTCGCCGAAATCGATCGCATGTCAGCGATCAGCGATCGTCGCGAAGCAGCGGCAGGAGCTTCTCGGCGAGTCGCGTGTATTCCCCGCCGCCTTTGAGCCTCAGCTCGGCGACCTGAGTCTCGATGTCTGCGGCGCGGGCTGTGTACTCGGCGCGCTTGATCTGCTCGATCTGGTCGCGGATGCGCTTGAGCCGTTCCAGCGACGCCGCAGCTTGCGCCGACTTGATGTCCGCGTGCTCGGCGACCTCGATGAGGATCTCGGTGATGAGGCCGAGCTGTCGGCCGTAGCTCGCGACGGAGAACGCCTTCTCTTCGATATCCGCGTCGCCGGCGCTCGGATCGATGCCCTGGAAGAACCAGCGGGTGTTCGGATCGATGCGTTGCGCGACGTTGCCACTCCACGGGAAGTGCAGAGGTGCCCAGAACCAGAGCCAGGGATACACATGACCTCCGTTTCGCTCGCGGTCGACGTCTGCCGCCTACGTGCAGCCGAGCTTCTCGGCCAGTGCGAGCAGGTCACTGGCTTCGACGTCGAACCGATAGGGCGTTTCGTCATAGGGAAGATCGTAGCGGTTGACGTAGGCGGCGCGATAGCCCGAGACGCGCGCACCCACGACGTCGAAGCCGTGCGACGACACCATCATGAGCTCGCACGGCTCGGCGCCCAGCACGCGCGCCGCGTAGCGATAAACCTGAGGGTGAGGCTTGAAGACCCCGACATCCTGCACCGAGATGGCCGCAGCGAAATCATGCCCGATCCGATTCTTGACGAGGTGCGTGAGCAGCTCGCGCTCGCCGTTGGAAAGCGCCACCAGCTTGAACCGTGCGGCCAGGCGCCGAAGGCCGGGCACAGCATCGGGAAACGGCGTGAGCTCTTGCCAGCCCTCCATGATGCGCGTGATGTCCTTGTCCTCGAACGGCAGCTTGCTCGCACGCAGCGTATAGATGAGCGCCCGGCGAGAGGAATCGAGATAGCCATAGTGGCCGGTATAGAACTGGTTGTCCTGGTATTGCTCGATGCGCTGGCGGTTGCGCCAGCGCGCCCAGAGCTCCTCGGCGGTCATGGCCGACGCCTTCGACTTCAGGAACGCCCTGAGACGTGGCGCGTGGCCTCCGCCCAGGTCGAGGATCGTGCCGAAGACGTCGAACGTCAGCGTATGGACGAGGTGGTCGAGCTTCACTGCCGACGGTGACGCGTCGGCTGGAGCATGCTCACGCGGTTGCCCTCGGTGTCGGTGAACGACACGTAGTGACCGACGCCCGGGATCTCCATCGGCTCGCCGAGCACCTTGCCCCCGGCGTCGCGGACTTTCTCCGCCGCTGTTTTGATGTCGTCCACCGCGATCACGACGGACGGATGTTGCGCGGGCCAGTCCGGCTTCTTGGGGAAAAAGCCGCCATTGATCGCGCCTGGTCGTTTCGGGCCGTCCTCGCCGGATTCGGTGGTCGTGGCAAGGACGTAGTTCCCCATGTCCTCGCCGAGCATCTGCGTGTGCCAGCCGAATGCCGACTCGTAGAATTTTGCCATCCGCTGGCGATTGTCGTAGGGCATCTCGAAGTGAACGACGGGATTCATCGTGTCGACCTCCATACGAGTTGAAGCGTGATTCGGGCGTCCGCGCCTACCGCTTCTTGAGCTTAACGTCTTCGAGTGGCGCCGACCACGGATAGGGATCGATGAGCATGAGCGCGGGGTCCTCGACGCGCGGGCCGATGCCGCTGGGCCAGATGAAGTCGTAGATCGCGGCGAACCGCACGCGATCGTAGAGTTGCTGCTGGATCTGCGCAAGCATCGCGGCGCGCTTTTTCTTGTCGAGCTCCTGCGCCTGCTGACGGTAGAGCGTCTCGATGTCGGGATACGCGCCGTACGCGTACGCGCCCTCGGCGGGCACGATCTGCGACAGGCGTGACGACGCGTTGCCGTACACCGCGTCGATGCACATGCAGATGCCTTTGAGCTTCTTGCTGGCGAGCGCGGAATAAAACGCCGCGCGCTCCATCGTCCGCAGCCGGGTCTTGATGCCGACCGCGGCGAGATTGGAGACGATCGCCTCGCCCGTGGAGAAGTACGGCGGCCACGGATGCAGGTCGCCGGCGTCGAAGCCGTTGGGATAGCCGGCCTCCGCGAGCAGCTGCTTGGCCTTGGCCGGATCGTATGGATGCGGCTCGAGCGCAATGGCGAACTCGAACGTGCGCGGCACGATGTTGCCGGTGGGGCGCGACGCGCCGAGCGTCTCCGCCTGACTGATGCCGCGGCGATCGATCGCGAGGCTGGCCGCCAGCCGCACACGCTTGTCGTGCCAGGGGGACTTCGGGTCCCACTGGTCGAGGAAGTCCAGATAGTAGGTGCCGATGCCGCCGGAAAACGCCAGCTTGAGATTCGGGTCGCGCTTGACCTCCTCGGCCAGCGTCGCATCGAGCAGGTAGGCGATGTCGACCTCGCCGCGCTTGAGCATCGCCAGCCGCGTGGTGGCCTCGGTCACGCTCTTGTAGACGAGTCGCTTGACCGACGGTGTCTTGCGCCAGTAGCCCTCGAAGGCCTCCATCACCAGCTCGACGCCGGGCGTGTGGCTCACGAACTTGTACGGGCCGAGGCCGACCGGCGCCTTCTTGAAGCCATCGACGCCGACCTGCTCGATGTACTTCTTCGGCGCGATCCACGCCGCGGAGGTCGCGAATGTCCCGTAGAAGGTCATGAAGTCCGGCCACGGCTCGTGCAGCACGAACCGGACGCGATGCGGATCGACGATGACCACTTCCTGAACCTTGTCCTGAAGCAACTTGGCGCCCTTGGCGCGGTGGAAGCTGAACTTGACGTCCTCGGCGGTGAACGGGTCGCCGTTGTGGAACTTCAGGCCCTGGCGCAGCTTGAACTCGTATGTCCGCTGATCGGGGCTCACCGTCCACGATTCCGCGAGGCTCGGCGTCAGATGATTGCCGGGCATCGGCTTCACGAGCGCGTCGTGCATGGCGTAGAGAACCCAGAACGGCGTGAGCACGCCGATGACCTCGGCGGGATCGAACCACGCGGGCGCGAGCGTCACGTAGAGCGCCCAGCGCATCTCGCCCTCGGGCTTGGCTTGAGGCGTGGGCTTCGGCTGGGCCGCGACGTTCGTGACGAGCGCGACCACGAGCACGAGAGTGAGCAAGAGTCGGATCATCGGTGATTGGCTCCGTCCAGGCCTAGCGAGACGCGAGGTCGCCCCACACGACGTAGCGCCGGTGCGTGCGCCGCTCGAGCCCCTCGTCGACCATCCGCTGCGCCTGCGCGGCGACCAGATCGTGCAGCGGGTCGCTGCAAACACTGCCGAGGCCGTGGGCCGTGAGGAGCCGCTCGATCTCTTCGCGCGACCGTCCGCCCAGGAAGGGAAGCTGATCGCCGACCGCCGCGTACTCCTGGCTCGATCGCGCGCTTCCGGCCGGCGGGGTCAGGGCAGAAGGATCGAACGCGAACGGCAGCTGCTCGGCGTCGGCCTCCTCGAGCCGGACCGCGAGGGCGCGGTCGGCCGCTTTGCGCCGGGCCTCGGCGATCATCGCGGGCGCGAAATCGACGCCGGTGACGCGATGGCCGCGCGCCGCGAGCTCGAAGACGAGAAAGCCGGTGCCGCAGCCGACGTCGAGCGCGTCGAGCTTGCCGCGGGCGGGAACCACGAGGTCGAGGATGCGATCCCACGCGGCGCGCTCGGCCGGCGTGCGGATGCTGTGGCCGAAATCTGCGTCGAATCCGGGCGCCCGCCGGTTCCAGTGTGCCGCGACCTCCTGCTTGACGCGGTCGGGCTCACCAGACCGGCGGGCACCCACGGCTTACACCTTCTCGATCACTTCGATCTGCACGCCGTCGGGCGCCTCCAGGAAGCAGACGCGCCGGCCGTTGTTGGGCGGAAGCTCTTCGAGGATGCGGATGCCCTTGGCCCGGAACTGGGCGAGAGTTCCCGCATAGTCGTCGGT
>QHSO01000052.1 GCA_003220475.1 Candidatus Rokuibacteriota bacterium
CGAGCGCCCGCTGAAGGTGGTGGCCGACGCGGGCAACGGCATCGCCGGCGTGTACGGGCCGCCGCTGCTCCGCCGACTGGGCTGCGACGTCACCGAGCTGCACTGCGAGTCCGACGGGCGCTTTCCGAATCACCTGCCCGATCCCGAAGATCCCGAGAACGTCGTCGACCTGCAGGCGAAGGTGGTCGAGACGGGCGCCGACCTCGGCTTCACCGACGCCCGCGAATTTCTCACGTGGCTGGACGACGCGACGCGAGGACTCGCGACCGGGGCCGTCAGCCCGCAGCGGCCATCATCTGGGCGGCGATGAGCCGCGCGTAGAGTCCACGACGCGCGAGCAGCTCGGCGTGCGGCCCGGACTCGACCACGCGGCCGCGATCGAGCACGACGATGGTGTCCGCGCCGCGCACGGTCGACAGGCGGTGGGCGATCACCAGCGTCGTGCGGTCCTGCTTGAGCCGATCGAGCGCGGCGCGCACGCTCGCCTCGCTGACCGCGTCGAGATGCGACGTCGCCTCGTCGAGAATGAGGATCGGCGCGTCCTTCAGGAACGCGCGCGCGATCGCGACGCGCTGGCGCTGGCCGCCCGACAGCTGCGTGCCGCGCTCGCCCACGACCGTGTCGAGACCGTCGGGCAGTGAAGCGACGAACTCGGTGAGCGCCGCCCGCTCGATGGCGGCATCCACCTCCGCGGCGCTGGCGCCGGGCCGGGCCAGCCGCACGTTGTTTCGCAACGAGTCGTTGAAGAGATAGGTGTCCTGCGCGACCAGCGCGACGCGCCGGCGCAGGTCGTCCAGCCGATAGTCGCGCAGGTCGTGGCCGTCCAGAAGCGCGATGCCCTTGTCCGGATCCCAGAAGCGCAGGAACAGATGCGCGATCGTCGTCTTTCCCGCGCCGGAGGGCCCGACGAGAGCGACGGTGCGGCCGGCGGGAATGACGAGGCTCACGTCGTCCAGCGCCGGACGCGCGCGCCCCGGATAGGCGAACGTCACGTGCTCCATCTGCAGCGCGGCCGGCGGCACGAGGCCGACCTGATCCTCGTGCTGCTCGCACGCGATCTGCTGCGGCGACATCCGGGCGCCAAGGTCGTGTTCGACGTGAAGTCGTCGCAAGTGCTGGTGGACGACGTGCGCAAGCACGGCGGTATCCCGGTCATGTGGAAGACCGGACACTCGCACCTCAAGCGCAAGATGCGCGACGACGGCATTCTCCTTGGCGGCGAGGTGAGCGGCCACATGTTCTTCGCCGAGGGCTACTACGGTGTGGACGACGGCATTCTCGCCGCGTGCAAGATCGCGGAGATCGCCGCGCGCCACGCGGGCCCGGTCTCGACGCTGTTCGACTCGGTGCCGCATCTGCACGCCACGCCGGAGCTGAAAGCGCCCTGCCCCGACGGCGAGAAGTTCAAGGTCATCGAGGAGCTGGCGCGCGAGCTGAAGTCGCGCTACGACACGATCGACATCGACGGCGCGCGCGTGCTGTTCCCCGGCGGCGGGTGGGGCCTCGTGCGCGCCTCGAACACGAATCCGTACCTGACGCTGCGCTTCGAAGCCAAGACCGAGCAGGCGATCGAGGACATGAAGCGCGTCATCTACGACGCGCTCCGCCGCTATCCGTTCGTCACGCTACCGTCGTAAATGACGCTCGCGGCCGTGCTCTTCGATCTCGACGGAACGCTCGTCGACACGCTGCCCATTTGCTACCTGGCCTTCCGCGGCGCGCTCGAGGGCGCGGGGGCGCCGACGATGACGGACGGCGACATCCATGCCTTGTTCGGACCGAGCGAGGAAGGGATGCTGCAGCGCGTGCTGCCGAACGACTGGGAGCGTGTGCTGCCGGCGTACTTCGACGAGTACCGGCGACTGCTTCCCTCGTGTCCCGTGGTCGCCCCCGAGGTCAGCGCCGCGCTCGCGTTGCTCCGCGAGCGCCGCATCTCGACGGCGCTCGTCACCGGCAAATCACGGGTGACGGCGACCATGTCCGTCCAGCACTTCGGTCTCGACGACGCGTTCGACGCCATCGAGTGCGGCTCACCGCAGGGTGTCGTGAAGGCCGATGCGATCCGCCGACTCCTCGAGCGCTGGCGGCTGCCGCCCGCGGACGCGGTCTACGTCGGCGACGGCGCCTCGGACATGGTGGCCGCGCGCGAAGCGGGCGTGCTGGCGGCCGGCGCGGCGTGGGCTCACGGCGTGCGCGCGACGGACCTGAAGGACGCGGGCGCCGACCTCATCTTCACCGACGCCCGCGAATTTCTCACGTGGCTGGACGACGCGACGCGAGGACTCGCGACCGGGGCCGTCAGCCCGCAGCGGCCATCATCTGGGCGGCGATGAGCCGCGCGTAGAGTCCACGACGCGCGAGCAGCTCGGCGTGCGGCCCGGACTCGACCACGCGGCCGCGATCGAGCACGACGATGGTGTCCGCGCCGCGCACGGTCGACAGGCGGTGGGCGATCACCAGCGTCGTGCGGTCCTGCTTGAGCCGATCGAGCGCGGCGCGCACGCTCGCCTCGCTGACCGCGTCGAGATGCGACGTCGCCTCGTCGAGAATGAGGATCGGCGCGTCCTTCAGGAACGCGCGCGCGATCGCGACGCGCTGGCGCTGGCCGCCCGACAGCTGCGTGCCGCGCTCGCCCACGACCGTGTCGAGACCGTCGGGCAGTGAGGCGACGAACTCGGTGAGCGCCGCCCGCTCGATGGCGGCATCCACCTCCGCGGCGCTGGCGCCGGGCCGGGCCAGCCGCACGTTGCTTCGCAACGAGTCGTTGAAGAGATAGGTGTCCTGCGCGACCAGCGCGACGCGCCGGCGCAGGTCGTCCAGCCGATAGTCGCGCAGGTCGTGGCCGTCCAGAAGCGCGATGCCCTTGTCCGGATCCCAGAAGCGCAGGAACAGATGCGCGATCGTCGTCTTTCCCGCGCCGGAGGGCCCGACGAGAGCGACGGTGCGGCCGGCGGGAATGACGAGGCTCACGTCGTCCAGCGCCGGACGCGCGCGCCCCGGATAGGCGAACGTCACGTGCTCCATCTGCAGCGCGGCCGCGCCACTCCGCGCGGCGGGCACGCCGGGCCCGTCTTGCACCGCCACCGCCGCCGTGTCGATCGCGTGGAAGCGGCGCGTCGCTCCCAGCGTGTCGGCGAGCTGCCGACCGACCTGCGCGATCTCCCACACCGGCACGAAGGCCGACACCGCGAGCAGCGTCATCACGGGCAGAATCACCGGATCGAGCCGGCCGTGGATCGCGAGCAGGCCGCCCGCCGTCAGCACCGCCAGCCCGCCCAGGCCGGTGACGATCTCGTGCAGCGCGCTCTGCAGCGTGAGGTCGTGCAGGAAGGGCATGCGCGCATGCAGATAGTCGCGGGCCCTGGCTGCGAACTCCGCGCCGCGCGCGCGCGTGTGCTGGAAGGCGATGATCTCGGTCAGGCCTTGCACGGAGTCGACGGCGTGCGCGTTGAGGTCGCCGGAGATCGCGCGGGCGCGAGCGCCGAGTCGGTCGATGCGTGCCCGCCCGAGCACCGGGCTGACGGCCGCGTAGACCAGGAACGGCAGCACCGCGAGCGCCATGGGCCAGCCGAACGCCGTCAGCGTCGCGAGCACCGCGAGCGGCACCAGCACCGCCACGAACGCCGGCGTGATCGTGTGGGCGAAGAAGTATTCGATGAGCTCGACGTCGTGAGTCGCCACGCTCACGAGGTCGCCGCTGCGCTGCCCGACGAGGTAGGCGGGGGCGAGCGCGTCGAGCTTGCGGAAGAGCGCCAGTCGCAGGTCGGCCAGCAGGCGATACGCCATGTCGTGCGCCAGCCACGACTCGAGCCAGTGCAGCGCGCCCGACAGCGGCGCGACGACGGCGAGCGCGACGAGCAGGCCGCCCACGGGCTCGCCGCGACTCACCGCGCGCACGATCAGCGCGCTCAGCACCCCGACGCCGATCAGCGCCGCCACGCGCGCGATCCCGAGGCCGAAGGTCACGAGCAGCCGCGCGCGGTAGTGTCGGACCATCCGTAACAAGATCGGAATGGCGCGCAGCCAGCCGATCTCCGCCGCCGGCGCCGCGCCCTCGGCGGGCCTCGCGCTGGCCACCGGCGTCGCCGTCGCGTCGTCGTCCGCCGTCAATGGGACGTCGTCCGCCGGCGCCGCCGCGTCTTCGGCCTGCGCCGCCATCAATCGTGCGTAGGCGCCGCGCCGAGCCATCAGCTCGCGATGCGTGCCGGTCTCGACGACGCGGCCGGCGTCCAGCACGAGGATGCGATCGGCGTTCACGACGCTCGAGAGACGGTGCGCGAACACCAGCGTCGTGCGTCCCTGCATCAGACGATCGAGCGCCTGCTGGATGACCGCCTCGTTCTCGGCGTCGACAGAGGACAGCGCCTCGTCGAGGATCAGGATCGGGGCGTCGCGCAGCAGCGCGCGCGCGATCGCGATGCGCTGCCGCTGGCCGCCGGAGAGCCGGACGCCGCGCTCACCGACGACGGTCCGGTAGCCCTGCGGCAGTCGCGTGATGAACTCCTCGGCGTTCGCGGCGCGTGCGGCGGCGGCGATCTCGTCGGCGGTGGCCGTCGGCTTGCCGATCCGGAGGTTGTCCTCGACCGTGCCGTGGAACAGATAGGTGTCCTGCTGCACGATCGCGATCTGCGCGCGCAGATCGTCGAGCCGGAGCGCCCGTACGTCGTGCCCGCCGATGAGAATCCGGCCCGCCTGCGGGTCGTAGAAGCGCAGCAGCAGTCGCGCGATGGTCGACTTGCCGGAGCCACTGGGTCCCACGAAGCCGATCCGCTCGCCGGGCGCCACGGCGAAGCTCAGGCGCTGGTGCACCGCGGCGCGGCCACCGGGATAGGCGAACGTCGCGTCCGCGAAGGTCACGCTCGGCGTCAGCGCCGCCACCGGCGGCACGCCGTCCGATTCACGCACCTCGGGCGTCGCGCGCAGGATCGCGAGGATGCCCTGCGCCGCCGACGTGCCGAGCATCCCCTGATGCAGGACCACGCGCAGCTCGCGGAGCGGGCGGAACACCTCCACGCCGAGCATGAGGATCACGAGCAGGCTCGGCAATCCCATCGCGCCCGTCTGCACGCGGTAGACCCCCAGCGCCAGCGCGGCCATCGCGCCGACGGCGATGCCCGTGTCGGCGATTCCGCGCGTGAGCACGTTGGAGCCGAGCACCCACATCGTGCTCTCGAACAGCGCGCGTCCCTTGTCTTCGAGCAGGCTCCGGCGCGCCGCGCTCTGCCCGAACGCCTTGAGCGTCGGCAGCCCCTGCAGCGTGTCGAGGAACTCGGCGCCATAGGCCGCATAGGCCTTTTGCCGCGCGCGACTGTGGGCGCTCTCACGGCGGTGCCAGAGAACCGGCGCCAGCAGCGTCAACAGCGCGGCGGCCAGCGTGACCAGCGCGACAGGCAGATCGATGAACGCGACGAACGCGAAGATCAGCACCGGTGTCAGCGCCGCCACCGCGAGCTGTGGCAGGTACTGGCCGAAGTAGACCTCGAGCTGCTGGATGCCCTCGACCATCGAGAGCACGACGTCGCCGGTGCGCGAGCGACCGAAGTGCGCGGGCCCGAGCGCGGTGACGTGCGCGTACAGCGCGGCGCGCAGCTTGCCCTGCACCAGCGCCGCGGTGTGATGCGCGAGCATCGTGCGCCAGTACTCCAGCGCGCCGCGCAGCGTCGTGACGGCGGCGACGAGCAGGACGGCCAGCAGCAGCGACCCGACCGTCGGCCCGGCGAGAACCTTGGCGAGCAGCCAGCCGAGGAGCGCCAGCCGCGCGATGCCGGCGACGACGGCGATCAGCCCGATGACGACCGTCCACGCGATGCGCGCGCGCACGCCGGCGGTGAAGCGCCAGAGCTCGCGGCTCAGGTACACGCGAGCAGCCGCTTGACCGCATCGAGCACGGTCGGCGCCGTCGGACAGTCGCGCGACCCCCAGCACAGGCCGGGGTCGAGCAGCACCGCCTCGAGGCCGGCGCGCCGCGCCCCGAGCACGTCGATCGAGTAGAGGTCCCCGACGTACGCCGCCTCGGAGGCGCCGACGCCGGCGCGGGCCAGCGCGCGCTCGAAGATTTCCCGCCGCGGCTTCTCCACGCCCTCTTCGTGGCTGTCGAGCGCGAAATCCACGAGGGACATCAAGTTCAGGCGCGCGAGGATCTGCCTGATCGTTCCGTTGGAGTTCGAGATGACGCCGGTGCGCAGCCCTGCTTCGCGCGCCAGCATCAGCGCGGGCGCCGCGTCGGGCTCCGGCGCCGTCCAGAGGCCGAGCGGCTGGTTGTGGCCGCGGCGCCATTCGTCCATCGCCTCGACGAGATCGGGCTCGGTCACGCCGATGCCCTCCAGCACGAGCTGCAGGTAACGACTATGGGTCGTGCGCGCCTCGGTGGACGCGACCTCGCCGGTCGCGAGCACGTCGGCATCGAGCCGCACGCGCGCGCGCCACTCGGCGCGCATCAGCTCATCGGGCGTGCGTGACACGCCGCGCGCGGCGAGCGCGGTCGCGATCGCCGCGTAGTCGATGCGGATGAGCGTGTTGCCGGCGTCGAAGAAGATCGCGCGCAGCGGCGGGCGGGGGGCCACTTCAGCGCTCGATGCGGAAGGAGAACTGGCCCTCCGTCACGTGGCTGTCGACGGAGAGCACGCGCCACACGACGCGATACGCGCCCGGCCCGAGCGGCGGCACCGACACGCGCAGCAGCGCGCGGTTGGCCTCGTCGACGCCGCCGTCGCCGAGATCGGCCCGCTGGCCCGCGGCGTCGAGTACTTGCACGCGGCTGTACGCGGGCTCGAGCGCGCCGGTGAACCACAGACGCACCTGCGACGGCGCGCTCTTCACGCTGACGCCCGCGCGCGGGTCGGTGCGGTCCAGCACGCCGTGGGCACCGGCGGCGGCGGCACCCAGCGCGAACAGGCATGCGGCGACGGCGAGACGACGGATCATGAGCGCACTGTACCTCACCTCAGAACAGGCCGCGTGCGCGCTCCCTTCCCGTCGCCGTCTCATCGTGCTATGACGATCGCCCGATGATCGTACGCATTCGGCGCCGACACGCCGCCGCCGTACTGTGCGCTCTCCTCTGGTCGGCGAGCGCGTGGGCACAGGAGCCACAGGCGCCGCCGACGGAGCCCATTCCCGTCTTGCCGCCGATACGCGTCACGGCGCCACCGCCGGTGTCATCGTCGTCCGAGCAGATCATTCCCGGCCGCGACTTCGAGCTCCGCCCGCAGGGCCGCCCCGCCGACATCCTGCGTCTCGTGCCCGGGCTGATCATCAATCAGCACCAGGGAGGCGGCAAGGCCGAACAGTACTTGATCCGTGGATTCGACGCCGATCACGGGACCGATCTCGCGATCTTCGTCGATGGCCTGCCCGTCAATCTGCGCAGCCACGCCCACGGCCAGGGCTATGCGGACCTGCACTTTCTCATTCCGGAAACGGTGAAGGCCGTCGATGTTCTGAAGGGGCCTTATTTCCCGGAGTACGGGGACTTCGACACGGCCGGCGCGGTCGTCTTCCTCACGCGCGATTACGTCGAAGAAAACACACTGGAGGTCGCCGGCGGAAGCTTCAACACCCAGCGCTACCTCGCATTGCTCTCCCCCACGCGCGACGCGCTCAAGACCTTCATCGCCGTCGAGGGCTATCGCAGCGACGGGCCGTTCGAGCATCCCAACGGGTACGTGCGCTTCAACATCTTCGCCAAGGCGACCGCGAGCCTCGCGCAAGACATGACGCTGTCCGTGTGGGCTTCGCACTACCGCGCGGAGTGGCACGGCTCGGGACAGCTGCCGTCCCGCGCGATCCGCGCCGGCCTGATCGATCGTTTCGGCGCGATCGATCCCAGCGAGGGCGGCGTCACGCAGCGGACGAACCTCAACATCGACTACGCCTGGCGCGTCGGCGCCGCCCAGCGGCTAACCGCCCACGCCTACGCGAGCTATTACGTGCTGAGCCTGTTCAACGACTTCACGTTCTTCCTGAAGGATCCCGAGCATGGCGACATGATCAACCAGCGGGACCGGCGCATCGTGGCGGGGTTCGATACCCAGTACGAGATCAAGAGCCTGCCGCTCGGCATGCCGCTGACGTCCACGGCGGGATTCCAGTACCGGATCGACACGCCGCACATCGAGCTCGCCAACGCGATCCAGCGGCACCAGGTCGCTCGCGTGCAGGACGTCAGCATCGTCGAGCAGTCGTACTCACCGTTCGTGAAGTTCGAGCTCGTGCCGCTGGACAAGGTGCGCCTGGTCACCGGCGCGCGCGGCGACATTTTTCTCTTTCACGGCACCGAGCACGTCGACACCAGCGAGCCGTTCCAGACGCGCGAGGTCACGAAGGCGCGTCCGAACGTCAAGGCCAACCTGATTCTCGGACCCTGGCTCGACACCGAATTCTTCGCCAACTTCGGGACCGGCTTTCATAGCAACGACGCCCGCGCCGTGCTCGCGAACACGAGACTGGAGGCGCTGCCCACGGCCAGGGGCTACGAGTTCGGAGTCAGGAGCCGTGCGCTGCCGCGCACGGAGCTGTTCGCCACCTACTGGTTCCTCGACCTCAGCAGCGAGCTGGTCTTCGTCGGCGACGACGGGACGACCGAGGCGCGTGGGGCGACCCATCGTGACGGCGTCGAGGTAGGCATCAAGATCCGCCCGCTCGACTGGCTGACGCTCACCGGCGACTTCACCTACACGCGGAAGGCCGAGTTCGTGGACACCGGCGCGGCGATCCCGCTGGCGCCGATCTGGACCGCGCGCGCGGACGTCACCGTGCGGTTACCGTGGGGTCTGTCCTCCAGTCTCGAGATGCGCTATCTGGGCGACCGGTTCGCGGACGAGGATCGCCACGTCACCGCGCGCGGCTACACGCTGCTGAACTGGACCGGCCGCTATCACTATCGGAATCTAGAAACCTTCCTGAGCGTCGAGAACCTGGCGGACGTGCACTGGCGCGAGGCGCAGTTCTCCTTCACCTCTCGGCTCCCCGGTGAGCCGGCCGGCGGTGTGAACGACGTGCACTTCACGCCCGGCGCCCCCCGCTCGTTCCTGGGAGGTATCGCGGTCCACTTCTGACCGGAACTGGGATTATCATGTCGCCCACGGTGGGAGGAGTCGTGACCGGTCACCTCGCGTTTCGCGCCGCCGCACTGGCCGTCTCGGCGGTGGCGCACGTGCTCGTCTACGGTGCGCTGAGCCTCGCTCCTGCGGGGCCGCCATCGCCGCCCACGGCGTTGTTCGTCACCGATCTCGTCGTCATCGAGACCCCGACGCCGGCCAGCCCCGCCCCGCGGCTGATCACACCGCCCCGCCCCGTCGTGAGAAAGCCGCCGAAGAGCAAAGTCGAGCCCGCACCGACCGAGACCGTGGCGACGGTTGAGCCGCCGGTCGAGCCGAAGATTCCCGAACCGGCGATCACCACGGCGCCGCCGATCCCGACGCCCGCCGAGCCGGTACGCGAGGTGGTCGAAGTCCCGGCGGCCCCGGCGCAAGCGGCGGTAACGAACCAGCCAGCACCGGCGGCGCCGGCGCCGTTGTCATCGCTGCCGCCCGCGACGAACGGATCGATCGCCGCCGCAAGCTCGCCGCTGACGCAGGCCTCGCACGGGGGCGCGGCGGCGATCGCCGCGCTGCCGCCAACACCGTCGCCCGCACCACCAGGCCCGCCGACCCGAACGGCGATTCCGCGCGGCGGCTATCAGGTCACGCCGTCGTATCCGGCGACCGCGCGCCGGCTCGGCATAGAGGGCACGGCGTTGCTGCGTGTGTTCGTCGACGGCCAGGGGCGCGTGGGCGACGTCGTCGTCAAGCAATCGGCCGGGCACCCGGATCTCGACCGCGCCGCCGCGGATGCCGTGCGGCGGTGGCGGTTCGAACCGGCGCGCCGCGGCGCCGACACCGTTGCGATGTGGGTCGAGCTGCCGGTCGAGTTTCATCTGCGCTGACGGTCGCTGAACGCGGGTCTATGATCGCCTCCATGCGTCGTCTGCTGTCTGCGCTCGCGATCGTCATCGCGCTCGGCGGGCTCGCGCTCGCTCAAGCGCCGAAGTCCTCGACGCCGCCGAAGCCCATCTCCATGGACGAGCTGCATCGCACGGGCGGCGTGCCGCGCGGCTGGAAGTTCACGCTGCCGGCCGGCGGCGATCCCAGGCGCGGACGCGAGGTCTTCGCGAAGCTCGAGTGCGCGAAGTGCCACGAGATCAAGCCGGACTTTCCGAAAACGGGCGGCGCGGGCGATGTCGGTCCCGAGCTCACGGGCATGGGCGCGCACCACCCGGCCGAGTACTTCGCGGAGTCGATTCTCGATCCCAACGCCGTCATCCTGGCGGGACCGGGCTACGTCGGCCCGGACGGCCGCTCGATCATGCCCGACTACCGCGACAGCCTCAGCGTCGCCGAGCTCGTCGATCTCGTCGCCTACATCAAGAGCCTCAGCGGCGGCGAGCATCACCATCACGAGG
This sequence comes from Candidatus Rokuibacteriota bacterium, assembly GCA_003220475.1. GTDB lineage: Bacteria > Methylomirabilota > Methylomirabilia > Rokubacteriales > CSP1-6 > AR12. The sequence continues at coordinate 10,442 of QHSO01000052.1, forward strand.
CGAACGCGCCGCAGGAGCAGACGGCGGGTCCATACACCGTGCGCGTGGAGTACCAGGAGCCGGGCGCGGCGAAGTCACCGGGTCATCTGATGGTGTTCGTCGCCGATGCGGCGACGGGCGAGCCGGTGCCCTACCTGCCCGTGACCGCCGTCATCCGGTCCGTCGAGACCGCACCGCGGACACTGCGGCTCTCGCCGATGATCGGCGACTCGGGATTTCACTATGGCGCCGACGTCACCCTGCCCGACGACACGATCAAGCTGACGCTCACCCTCGGCGTCGCGACCCTCAAGACGATGGGCCCCGCCGCGCGGCGCTTCGCGAAACCGGTGACGCTGAGCTTCGACTGGGAGTGACCGAGCTCGGTCTCGTCGCGCGCTTCGTCCACCTGAGCGCGTCCATCCTCGTCGTCGGCAGCGCCGCGATGCTCGTCCTCGCCGGACGATCGGACCGCGCGACCGCCCTGGCATGGCAATCCCGCGTGGAGGCGCTCACGCGGGCGCTCGTGTGGCTCGCGCTGGCGTTCGGCGTTGTCGTTCTCGGCCATCAGGCCGCGACGCTCGAGTCACGCGGGGCGGCCGCGATCGAGGCGCCGGCGCTCGCGCGCGTCGCGCTCGAGACGCGCTTCGGTCACGTGTGGCTCGTGCGCCACGGCCTCCTGCTCTTGCTCGGCGCGTTCGTCGCGTTTCGCTTCGATCTTCGCCGCGCCGTCGACTGGCGCGCCGCGCGCGGCCAGAGCGTCCTGCTCGCCGCGCTCGCCCTCGCCGCGCTCGCCGCCGGCGGTCACTCCGCCGCCGTCGAGCCGTCCGCGGCCGTCGCGATCGCCGCCGACGTGGGCCACCTGCTCGCCGCGGGCGTCTGGGCCGGCGCGCTGCCGGCGCTGGTGGTGCTGCTACGCGCGGCCAGCCGCGACGCCGGTGCCGACGCGCGGCCGTACGCGGTCGTCGCGGCGCGACGCTTCTCGCGCGCGGCGCTCGCGCTCGTCCTCGTGCTCCTCACGAGCGGCGTCGTGATCGCGGCGGCGCAGGTCGGCTCCGTCGGCGCGCTGCTCGGCACGCACTACGGGCGACTGCTCATGGTGAAGCTGGCGCTCGTCCTGGTCGCGCTGACGGCGGCCACGCTCGCACGCCGCCGCGTACTGCCCGCGCTCGGCGGCGACGCCGCCACGATCGGGCGCCCGTCCATGCGTCGGCTGGGCCGCACCGTTCTCGTCGAAGCGGTGTGCGCGCTCGCGATCCTGGCCGTGGTGACGCTGCTCGGCGTCGCGCCGCCGGGGCGTCACGAGACGCCAGACTGGCCGCTGTCGTTCAGGCTCGCCCTCGGCGCGCTCGCCGACGCGCCGGACGCGTGGCCGTTGGTGCTCGTCGGCAGTCAGATCGCCATCCTCGGCGTGGTGGCCGTGCTCTGCTCGCTGGTGCTGCGCGCGGCGCAGCTGCCGCTGCTCGCGGGCGGCGGCGTCCTCCTGCTCGCGGGCGTCGCCATGGCGGTGCCGCCCTTCGCAACCGACGCATATCCGACGACGTATCAGCGGCCCGCCGTGCCGTATCAGGCCGCGTCGATCGCGGCCGGTGCCGCGCTGTACGCGCGCGCCTGCGCGACGTGCCACGGTTCCTCGGGCGGCGGCGACGGGCCCACGGCGCGCGCGTTGTCCCCGCCGCCGCCGGACTTGCGCGCGCATCACACCGCGCTGCACACGGCGGGCGATCTCTACTGGTGGATCACCCACGGGCGGCGGGCGATGCCCGCCTTCGGCCATCTCGAGCCGGAGCAGCGCTGGAGCCTGGTGAACTATCTCCGCGCGCTCGGCGCCGCGGAGGCCGCGCGTCACCTCGGCGCCGTGGTCGAATCGCCACGCCCATCGATCGTGGCGCCGGACTTCGCCTTCGCCGTCGGTCCCACGGCGCCGCGCGCGCTTCGTGATTATCGCGGCGCCCGCATCGTGCTCGTCGTCGTGTATACGCTGCCGGCCTCGCGGCCGCGCCTGGCGGAGCTCGCCGCGCGCTACGAAACGTTGTCGCCGCTCGGCGTCGAGATCATCGCGGTGCCGGCCGACGGTGCGCCCGACGCCATCAAGCGCCTCGGCGCCGAGTCGCGAATTTTCTTTCCGGTCGTGACCGACGGGGCACCGGAGATCGTGAGGACGTATGGGCTGTTCATGCCGGGCGCGCACGCCGAGTTCCTGATCGACCGTCAGGGTTATCTGCGCGCGCTCGAGGCGGCGCCACGCGGCACCGACCGATTGCTGGCCAATGTCCAGACGCTCAACGAGGAGCGAGTTGTCGTCGCGCCTCCGTCCGAGCACGTCCACTGATGGCGGTCTGGAAGGTCGTCGTTCTGATCGATCTCGCGCTCGCCCTGGGTATCGGCGGCGGCTATCTCTGGTGGGGCCGGCAGGTCGCGCGTCTCGATCGCGAGCTCGCCGAGGCGCGGACGGCGGCGACGGGTCCGCGCGACTTCCACGGCGAAGGCGTCGTGCGCGCCGTGCTGCCGGAGCTCGGCGTGGTCGTGATCACCCACGACCAGATCGCCGGCTACATGCCGGCGATGACCATGGGCTTCCGTGCGACGTCACCGAAGGTCTACGACGCGGTCGAGACGGGAGATGCGGTACGATTCACGCTCAGCGGTGTGCCGCCGAACCTGGCGATCACGGCCATCGAAAAGCTCGGACGCCGCTGAGGAGGTCTCGCCCGTGAGCGTCCGACTCACACTCGTCATCGCGGCTCTCGCGCTGACTGTGTCCGCCGCGTGGGCGGATCATGGCGGGCCGTTGCGCACCGGCGGGTGGAGCCCGATGACCGCGGCACTCGTCTTCGGGGGCCTGGCGCTGCTGGCCGGCATGCTCGTCGTCGTGATCGTCACGCTGCTGAGCCGGCGCGACCGCTCCTCATCCTGAGGGGCGACTACCGTTCACCGGGCTGGCGTTCGCCTTCCGCGCCTGACGGCGCGGGCTGCCCGCCTCTTCACCGACCGCGGCCCGCAGCGTCTTGAGCAGTGCGAGCGCCTCCTGGCTGAGCGGGCGCTGGCGTGGGTGGATGACGTCGAGGCTGCGACTGAGCGGTTCCGCGTCGCTGATCTCGAGCGCCACCAGCCGGCGGCGGCGGATCTCGTTGACGACCGCGAGATGGGGCAGGAAGGCGAGGCCCATGCCGCGCTCGACCATGCGCTTGGCCGTCTCGATCGTCTCGACTTCCAGGACGACGTTGGGCACGAGCCCGGCGCGACGGAACAGCCCGTGGGTCAGCGTCCAGTCGCTGGAGCCGCGATCGAAGAAGATCAACGGCTGAGCGGCGACGTCGTCCAGCCGCACGCGGCGCGCGCGGGCGACCTTGGATTCGGGCCGCGTCACGAGCACCAGCGGATCGTCGCGCAGGCTGAGGGTCTCGACCTCCGGGTGGTGCAGCGAGCGCGCGAGGCCGATCTCCGCCTCGCCGGCGAGCACCATCTCGAGCACCTCTTTGGAGTGGCCGGAGCGGACGGTGATCATGACCTTGGGATGCGCGGCCTGGAAGCGCTTGAGCACGTCGGGCAGCACGTAGGTGCAGATCGAGAGCGCGGCGGCGATCTGCAGCGCGCCGCCGCTGGCCGGGCGGAGGTCGTGCACGGCCTGGCGGGCCTGCGCCACGGCGTGCAGCAGCTGCTCGGCGTGCGGCCGGAAGGCGCGGCCGGCCGCGGACAGCGTGAGACCGCTCTGACTGCGGACGAACAGGGGCACCCCGAGCGACTGTTCGAGAGCGCGGATGCGGGCGCTGATGGCCGGCTGGGTCACCCGCAGCGCGTCCGCGGCCCGCCGGAAGCCGCCGAAGGTTCCCACCGCGAGGAAGGCCTCGACCTGTCCGATCTCCACCCATTCACCTCGCTTATGGGCTCACCTGGCTCGATACGGTCCGATTATACCCCCTGTGAAAGATCTTTCCGATCGAGAAAGTTTATCGGGCCGATAAAAACAATGAGTTTGCCGAGCCCGGCGCCCGCGGGCAGAGTGAGGCCACGTACTCGGACAGGGGCGATGGAGGCGGAGATGAGCGCGCGATGCGGATGCGGACACGAGGGGCCGAGCGAGGCGCTGTTCGGCTGTTTCGACTGCGGCACGACGTGCTGCCGCGCGTGCACCATTCACCTGGAGTCGGCGACGTACTGCCGCCCCTGCGCGGGAACACTGCTGGGGACCGGGGCCGTCCAGGCGGCCACGCCGTTCGAGCTGCACTGAGCATCTGGAGGGAGGACTCACCATGATGGCCTGTCACTGCGGTATGACGCTCGAGCAGGATCGACGCACCCCGTGCGCGGAGTGTGGCACGACCGTGTGCGCGTCCTGCTCGCTCGAGTTCGACGCCACCACCTACTGCCGCTGGTGCGCCAGCACGACGGCGCTGACGCGGTCGACGTAACGTCGTCGTGCGAGCCGCAGGACGTCGCGGGGCTGGGGTCCCGCCGTCCGAGGCGAGCCTATGAAGAGGAGACCCACGCGATGATCGAGAGCAAAGGCAAGGCGTTCCGGCGGCTGCTGCAGGAGGAGCCCTACGTGTTCACGGGCGGCGTGTACTCGCCGCTGGACGCGCAGATCGCCGAGAAGGTCGGCATCAAGGCCATCTATCTCAGCGGATATTCCGTCGCCATGGCCAACGGCTGGCCGGACATGGGCTTCCTCACCCAGACCGAGGTCGCCCGCATCGCGTCGATGGTGGCGAGCGCGGTCGATGTGCCCATCATCGCCGACGCCGACGACGGGTACGGCAACGCGCTCTCGACCATGCGCACCGTGCAGGAGATGATCAAGACGGGCGTGGCCGGCATCCATCTCGAGGACCAGCGCTTCCCGAAGCGCTGCGGGCACATCGCCGGCAAAACGATCGTGAGCCGTGAGGAGGCGCTGGGCAAGTACCGCGCCGCCATCGACGTGCGCGACCGCCTCGATCCCGACTTCTTCATCCTCGCGCGCACGGACGCGTACGGTGCCGTGGGCGGCAGCATGGAGGAGGCCATCGCGCGCGGTCGCATGTATGCCGACGCCGGCGTCGACTCCGTGTGGGCGGAGCTCTCGAACGCCTCGCGCGAGCCGGCCATCGAGTTCGCCAACGCCATGCGCAAGACGCATCCGAACCTGCCGCTCTCGTTCAACTACTCCTCGTCGTTCAAGTGGTCGAGCGACAGCAACCCGCTCACGTTCAAGGAGCTGGGTGAGCTCGGCTACAAGTTCATCTTCATCACGCTCTTCGCGGCCCACGCCGGCATGTACGCCACGTGGAACGCGATGGACGAGCTGGCGCGCGACCAGGAGCAGGCGCAGTGGCGGCTCGAGAAGACGAAGGCCGGGCATCCCACCGAGAGCCATCACGTCATGGCGCGCGTGGCGCATTTCCAGGAGCTGGAGAAGAAGTACATTCCCGGCACCGAGGAGCGCATCAAGGGCTCGCACGGCTTCGACGAGACGCGCTCGCATTAAGGATCGTGTCGGAGGGGGCCTCGACGGCCCCCTCCGACGGTTGTCGCGGACATCCTTCGCTCCACCTTCGTCTCGTTAACTCCTCACATGTTGGCCCGCGAAGC
>QHSO01000053.1:0-15817 GCA_003220475.1 Candidatus Rokuibacteriota bacterium
CCCGTGCCCGTCTGCGACTGTCCGGCCACGTCCTTGCCGCGCAGCGCGAGCGGCAGCGCCGCTTCCTGGATCGGGGTCGCCGTCACGAAACCGGCGTCGCGGATGCCGTCCATGACCGGCGCGGGCAGATCGAGAGTCGAGAACTCCATCAGGGGGCGCCGGTCACTTCCGACGGCTGCGGCGCGGGGGCGGGACGCCGACCGAACACGCGCGCGCAGATGATGCCGACCTCGTAGAGCAAGATCAGGGGCCCCGCCATCAGCGTCTGGTTGAAGGCATCGGGCGTCGGCGTGAGCACCGCACCCGCGATGAACGCGCCGAGGATCGCGTACTTGCGGTTGCGCGCCAGCTGCTTGCTGGTGACGACGCCCATCCGCGCGAGCAGCGTGATGATCAGCGGCAGCTCGAACACGAGGCCGAAGGCGAGCGTGAACTTCAGCAGGAAGTCGATGTGGTTCTCGAGCGTGATCATCGGCTGCAGCGTGTCACGCGCGTAGGAGAGCAGGAACTGGATCGCGTACGGCGTCACCACGAACAGCGAGAAGGCGCCGCCGGCGATGAACATCAGGGAGCCGATGATGACGAACGGCGCCGCGTACTTCTTCTCCTGCTCGTGCAGCCCCGGCGCGACAAACGCCCACACCTGCCACAGGATCCCGGGCGCCGAGAGGAAGAGCCCGACGATGATGGCCACCTTCATCTGCACCCAGAACGCCTCGGCCGGCGCCGTGAAGACGAGCTTGTAGCCGAGCTTGGTCACCGGACGCGCGAGGTAATCGGTGATCTGTTCGGCGCGGAAGAGCGCGATGAAGGTACCGCCGAGCAGCCAGAAGAGGCTGCGCACGATGCGCGTGCGCAGCTCGCCGAGGTGCTCCATGAACGGCATCTTGTCGTCGACGGAGCGCCACGGCATCTATCGAGCTCCCGGGAAGTGACGCAGCGCCGCCGCGCCGCGGCCGGCCTGGATGGCGCCGCGGATGGCGACGGTCACGTACGCCTTCGCCTCGGTGATCGCGTCGATCAGCGCGCGGCCGCGCGCGAGCCCGGCCGCGATGGCCGCCGAGTACGTGCAACCGGTGCCGTGCGTCGCCGGGCCCTCGACGCGCGGCGCGGGAAAGCGCGTCAGCGTGCGACCGTCCCAGAGCACGTCGGTCGCGGCGTCCTTGAGGTGGCCGCCCTTCACCAGCACGTGACGCGGCCCGAGCGCGGCGATGCGCCGCGCCGCCTCCGTCATGTCGGCCTCCGAGTCCACCGCCATGTCGGCGAGCACGCCTGCCTCCATCAGATTCGGCGTCACCAGCGTCGCCAGCGGCAGGAGTTCTCGCACGAGCACGTCACGGGCGCCGGGCTGCAGCAGCGGATCGCCGGAGGAGGCGATCATGACAGGATCCACGACGACGGGCGCCCCGCGATGCGCGCGCAGGCGCCCGGCCACGGTGCCGACGATGTCCTTCGTCGCGAGCATGCCGGTCTTGATCGCATCCGCGCCCAGGTCTTCCAGCACGGCATCGATCTGGCGTCCGACGAACTCCGGCGGCAGATCGAGCACGCCCAGCACGCCGAGCGAGTTCTGCGCGGTGACGGCGGTCACGGCGGACATCCCGAACACCTCGAAGGCCGAGAACGTCTTGAGGTCGGCCTGGATGCCCGCTCCCCCGCCGGAATCCGACCCGGCGATGGTGAGGGCCTTCGGAACGGTCATAGACCCATGCAGTATACGCCGCCTCACGCACGCGGAATCACCACCACGAACTCCCCGCGCGGCGCGTTGGCGCGCAGTCGCTCGAGGTGGGCGGCCGGCGCCGCCGTCACGATCTCCTCGAACTGCTTCGTCAGCTCCCGCGCGACGACGATCTCGGTCTCGCCGAAGACCTCGGCGATCGCCTCCAGCGCGGCGACGATGCGGTGCGGCGACTCGTAAAGCACGATCGTCGTTTCCAGCTCGCGCAGCGCCTTGAGGCGGTTCAGCCGCTTGCCCGGCTTCACCGGCAGAAACCCGTCGAACACGAAGCGGTCGGCGGGCACGCCGGCCCCCGAGAGCGCCGTGACGACGGCGGACGGTCCGGGCACCGGCACCACGTCGATGCCCGCGGCGCGCGCATCGCGCACGAGCAGGAAGCCGGGGTCCGAGATGCCCGGCGTTCCCGCATCCGTGACGAGCGCCACCGACGCGCCCTCCGTGAGGCGGCGGAGAAGCTGCGGACCACGCGCGAGCTTGTTGTGCTCGAAGTAGGACACGGTCGGCGTGTGGATGTCGAAGTGCGAGAGCAGCGCGCGCGTGCGGCGTGTGTCTTCACACGCGATCAGGTCGACCTCGCGCAGCACGCGCAGCGCGCGCGCGGAGACGTCCTCGAGATTGCCGATCGGAGTGGCGACGACGAAGAGGGTGCCGCGGGCGCTCAGGCTATGCGGACTGTTCCTGGGCCTCGGACACCAGCACGGGGCGCTCGTGGTTCATGATCACCTCGCGGGTGATGATGCATTCCTTGAGGCCCTGGATGGACGGCAGCTCGTACATGATCTCGAGCATCACCTCTTCCAGGATCGCCCGCAGTCCCCGCGCGCCGGTCCCGCGCTTGAGCGCTTCCTTCGCGATGCAGGCCACGGCGTCGTCGGTGAACTTGAGGCGCACCTTCTCGAGGTCGAAGTACTTCTGGTACTGCTTGATGATCGCGTTCTTCGGCTCCTTGAGGATCCGCACCAGCGCGGCGTCGTCGAGGTCGTGCAGCGTCGCGATGACGGGCAGCCGGCCGACGAACTCCGGAATGAGCCCGTAGCGCAGCAGGTCCTCGGGCTGAATCATGGCCAGCAGATCGCCCACGCGGCGTTCTGTATGACTCTTGATCTCGGCACCGAAGCCCATCCCCGAGCGACCCACGCGCGACTCGATGTTCTTGTCGAGTCCCACGAAGGCGCCGCCGCAGAGGAACAGCACGTTCGAGGTGTCGACCTGGATGAACTCCTGGTGCGGGTGCTTGCGGCCGCCCTGGGGCGGCACGTTGGCGATCGTGCCCTCGAGGATCTTCAGCAGCGCCTGCTGCACGCCCTCGCCCGACACGTCGCGCGTGATCGACGGGTTCTCGGATTTTCTCGCGATCTTGTCGATCTCGTCGATGTACACGATCCCGCGTTCGGCACGCTCGACGTCGTAGTCGGCCGCCTGCAGCAGGCGGAGGATGATGTTCTCGACGTCCTCGCCGACGTACCCGGCCTCGGTGAGCGTCGTCGCGTCGGCGATGGTGAACGGCACGCGCAGCATCTTGGCGAGCGTCTGGGCGAGCAGCGTCTTGCCGGAGCCCGTGGGACCGATCAATAAAATATTCGACTTCTGCAGCTCCACGTCGCCCGCGTCGTTGCCCGACTCGATCCGCTTGTAGTGGTTGTGAACGGCGACCGAGAGGATCTTCTTGGCGCGCTCCTGGCCGACCACGTACTGATCGAGGACGGTCTTGATCTCGGCCGGCTTGGGCAGCGAGCGGATCTCGCGCGACTTCTCCTCTTCCCACTCCTCGGCGATGATGTCGTTGCAGAGCTCGATGCACTCGTCGCAGATGTAGACGGTGGGGCCCGCGATGAGCTTGCGCACGTCGTTCTGGCTCTTGCCGCAGAACGAGCACTTCAGGGTGCCGTTGCCTTCGCGCGCTCGACCCGCCATCACTGCCTTCCTTACTTCTGGACTTGCGCCGCCGCCAGCGCGGCCTGTTCGCTGACCGCTCGCGTCGTGGGCTTGGAGGAGATGACTTCGTCCACGATTCTATAGTCCTTGGCCTGCTCCGCGGTCATGAAAAAGTCCCGGTCGGTGTCCTTCTGGATCTTCTCCATGCCCTGGCCCGTGTGATGCACGAGGATGCGGTTGAGCTCCTCGCGCATCCTCAAGATCTCCTTGGCCTGGATGTCGATGTCGGTGGCCTGGCCCTGCACGCCGCCGAGCGGCTGGTGGATCATGATGCGGGCGTGCGGCAGCGCGAACCGCTTGCCCCTGGCGCCGGCGCACAGGAGTAGCGCGCCCATGGAGGCCGCCTGGCCCATGCAGATCGTCGAGATCGCCGGCTTCACGTACTGCATGGTGTCGTAGATGGCCATGCCCGCCGTCACGGAGCCCCCGGGGGAGTTGATATAGAGGTAGATGTCCTTGTCGGGGTCCTCAGCCTCGAGGAACAACATCTGCGCGATGACAAGGTTGGCCAGCTCGTCCTCGATGAACGTCGGCAGGAAGATGATCCGCTCCTTGAGCAGGCGCGAGAAGATGTCGAAGGCGCGCTCGCCACGCGGCGTCTGCTCGATGACCATCGGCACCAGGGCCATACTGCGTCTCCTTGTTACGCGGTTACGCGCGAACAGTTGCGTGTTCGATCAGGAGGTCGAGGGTCTTGCGCTCGCGGAGCCCCAGGCGAAGCGCCTCGAGGTCCCCGCTCTTCTCCATCATACGCCGCACGGCGGGCGCCGGACGCTGACTCGCGCGGGCGATCTTCTCCACCTCGCCCTCGACTTCGTCGTCACCGGCGACAACCCCTTCCTTGTCGGCGATCGCCTCCAGCAGCAGCGCGCGCTTCACGCCCTGCTCGGCGCCCGGCCGCAGCTCGCCCACGAGCTTGGGGACATCCCACGGCACCTTGTCGGGATCCACACCCTGACGCCGCAGCCGCTCGCGCGCGTGCTCGACCTGGTGCGCGATCTGCCGCATCACCATCGCCTCGGGCACCGTGAAGTCGTGACGCTGGAGCACGGCGCCCACGACCTTGTCCTCCAGCTCGCGTCGCTGCTCGGTCTGCGCACGGGCCTCGAGCTGCCGCGAGAGCTCCGCGCGCAGCGCGTCGAGCGTCTCGAACTCGCCGAGTGATTTCGCGAAGTCGTCGTCGAGCGCGGGGAGGATCTTTTCCTTCACCTCGCTGACCTTCAGCGTGGCGCTGCCGCCCTTCCCGCGCAGGCTCTCGATGCGGTGATCGTCGGGGAAATGCAGGACCACCTCACGCTGCTCGCCGGCGTTCATGCCGGCGGCGGCCGCGTCGATCTCCGGCATGACGGCGCCGCTGCCGAGGACGAAGTGATAGCCATTGGCGGTCGTCGGGTCGTGCTCGTCGGGTCGCAGCGTGTAGTCGACCACCACCAGGTCGCCGGTGGCCGCCGCGCGGTCCACGGCGCGGAACTCGGCCTGCTGCTCGCGCATCTGCTCGAGCGTGGCCGTGACCTCGTCGTCAGTGATGGCCTTCGGCGCGTGCTGCACCTCGACACCTTTGTAGTCGCCGAGCTCGATGGCGGGCTTGACCTCCACCACCGCGACGAAGGACAGCGGCGCGTTTTCCTCGAGCTTGACGTCGGTCAGATCCGGCTCGTTGACCGGATCCAGGCGCGCTTCACTGAGCGCCTGCCGATAGATGTCGGGAATCAGGTGCTCGGCGACCTCGCGGCGAACGTCATCGGCGAAGTGGAGCTTGACGAGCGACCGCGGCACGTGACCCTTGCGGAAGCCGGGCAGCCGCGCCTGCTTCTGAACGCGGCCGTACGCGCGCTCCCACTCTTTTTGAACGACGTCGGCCGGCGCCTCGACGGCCAAGCGCCGCTTGCAGGCCTCCAGCTCTTCGACGGCGACCTTCACGAGCACACCACGTACACCAGGGTCATCGAAGCTCCGTCCGAATGGTGCGAGAGGGGGGAGTCGAACCCCCAAGGGTTTTTACACCCACCGGATCCTAAGTCCGGAGCGTCTGCCAGTTTCGCCACTCTCGCGGGATAGGCGCGAGTTCGCGCGTCAAGAGCATACAGAGCACCGGTCAGGGCCGCAAGGATCGGCGCGTTTTGTAGAAACGACGCGAGAGAGCGACAGCGTGGTGGCACCGGCCTTGAACCAAAACGCCGGGTAACCCGAGGAGGGATGTGTTGCGAGACGAGAGTCCGAACGTCAGGCTACTTGGCGTCGGACCTCAGGGCCGTGCGTGTCGTCGAGCTGGCGGCGCTCGAAGAACGCGCGGTACTCGTCGCGGAAGCGCACCGCGCAGTCGGCGCAAATGCCGTCCGTGAACTTCACGCCCCAGCCGCTCCACGATGCGACGCCTTCCACGAGGGGATAGCCGTGGTAGCGAGGGTGCCACGCGCAGCGGCTGATCAGCACCGTAACCTCCCGACGTTCGTGATGCGCACGCAGAGTGCAACGGCTATGCCTCGCCTCATCCGCCCTGGGACCACGCGCATTTGCCGAGCACAGCGGCGACCGAGCAGGGAAAATGTCTCGCCTCTCTCGCGGAGGCCGGTAGGAAAAGTTCTTCCACACACCCGGGCATGCCGCTCGTGCGCCGGGCATAATCGACTGTGATTTTCGAATCGTGGTCTCGCTTCGTCGCGCGCCTGCGCGCCCTGCAGGGGGCGGGGCTCGCGGACTGGGCGCGTCGCCGGCGACGCACCAGTCTTGTTCTCCTCGCTCTCGCCAGCGTCGCCGGCCTGGCGCTGCTGGCGCTGGTCATCTATTCCGCGGTCGAGCTCGCACGCTTCGACCGCGTCGAGGCGCGGCGCGCCGCGCTCATCTACACGATGCCCCAGGCGCTGGCGGTGGGGGTGCACATCAAGATCGCCGATCTCGCGGGCACGCTCACGCGTCTGTCCTACACCGAGACTCGCGGCGAGCCGCAGGCGCCGGGACAGTTCCACCGCGCGAGCGGAGCGTGGGACATCCATCTACGCGGACTCCCCGGGCTGAGCAGCGCGCAGCGCGTGCGCGTCGAGGTGCGCGACGACCGCATCGCGCGGGTGACCCGCGATGGTCAGGACATCGGCGCGGCCTCGCTCGAGCCCGAGATTCTCGCGAGCGCGGGCGACCGGCCCGGCGAGGATCACCGTCCCGTGCGGCTGCGCGACGTGCCCTTCAGCCTGCTGCAAGCCGTCCTGGCCGCCGAGGATCATCGCTTCTTCGATCATCGCGGCATCGATCTGCGCGGGCTGCTGCGGGCGGCGTGGGTCAACCTGCGATCCGGCCGCGTGGCCCAGGGTGGCAGCACGATCACACAGCAGCTCGTCAAGAATCGCCTGCTCGATCCCAAGCGCACGCTCAGGCGCAAGCTCGACGAGGCGTGGCTGGCCACGCTGATCGAGTGGCGCTACAGCAAGGAACGAATCCTCGAGGCCTACCTCAACGAGGTCTATCTCGGCCAGCGCGGCGCCATCCCGATTCGCGGCGTCGCTTCCGCGAGTCGCGCCTACTTCAACAAGGAAGTGCACCAGCTGACGGTGGCGGAGGCCGCGCTGCTGGCCGGCATGATCCGGGCACCCAACACCTATTCGCCGGGCGTCAACCCGGCGCGCGCGCGCGAGCGTCGCGACGTCGTGCTGGCCCGTATGCGCGAGCTGGGCCGGCTCTCGGCCGCCGACTACGAGGCGGCGCGGCGCCAGCCCGTGCGCGTGCAGAGCGCCGTGGCGGCGACGCAGACCGCGCCCTACTTTGCCGATCACGTACGCCAGGAGCTCGAGGCGCGCTTCGGCAGCGGCGCGCTCGACGGACGCGACGTGCGGGTGTTCACCACGCTCGATCTCACGCTCCAGCGCCTGGCAGAGAGCGCGGTCGAGCGCGGCCTGGCGCGCCTGGAAGCCCAGCGGCCACGGCTGCGCGGCGCAGACGACGCCCATCGTCTGCAGGCGGCGCTCGTCGCGCTCGATCCGGTCACCGGCCACATCCGCGCGATGGTCGGCGGCCGCCGGTACCTGTCGAGCCAGTTCAATCGCGTGACGCTCGCGCATCGCCAGCCCGGCTCGGCCTTCAAGCCGTTCGTCTACGCGGCGGCCCTGGCCGCGCCCGGCGCGGGCGGCCGCGGCTTCACGCTGGCGACGTTCCTCGACGACTCGCCGCTCACGCTCACCGTCGACGGCGCGCCGTGGTCGCCGCGCAATTACGAGGACCGCTATCTCGGCCGCGTCACGGTGCGCGAGGCGCTGCAGCAGTCGCTGAACGCCGCCACCGTGCGGCTCGCGCAGGACGTCGGCCTCTCGACGATCGTCGAGCGCGCGCGGGCGCTCGGCATCGAGAGCCGTCTCGATCCCGTGCCCGCGATGGCGCTGGGCGCCTTCGAGGTGACGCCGCTCGAGCTCGCGCACGCGTACCTGCCGTTCTTCAACGGCGGGCAGCGCACGCCGCCCGCGCACGCCGTGCGCAGCCTTCAGCTGAGCGGCGGCGCGGTCGAGGCCAACGACGAAGTGTCGACGTCGGTGATGTCACCGGCGGAGGCGTACCTCATGACATCGCTGCTCGAGGGCGTCATCAAGGCGGGGACCGGTGCCTCCGCGCGCGCGCTCGGCGTGACCGGCGACGTCGCCGGCAAGACCGGCACCACCAACGACGGGCGCGACGCGTGGTTCGTGGGAGGCAACCCCGGGCTGCTCGTCGCGGTGTGGGTCGGCTACGACAGCGACGAAGCGCACGGGCTCAGCGGCGCGGAAGGCGCGTTGCCGATCTGGGCGGAGTTCATGCGGCCGGCCCTCGACAGCGCCGGCGGGCCTCGGACGTTCAGCATGCCGGCGGGCGTGAGCTTCGTCGAGATCGACCTCACGAACGGTAAGACCGCGAACCGCTTCTGCCCGCGCACGGGCAAGGAGGTATTTCTCACGGGCACGGAGCCCGAGGCCTGTCGCGAACACGGCGGTCTCGGCGACCGCGTGGAGGAGTGGTGGAACCGTTTCCGCGGCTGGCTCCGGCGGTAATCGCGCTCGCGCTCGCGACGGCCGCGTGCGCCCAACCGCGCCGCGAGTCCGCGACGGCGGCGCCCACGCCGGCGCCGGTCGTCGTCGCGCGTCCCGCGCCCGCCGCGCCGCGCGTCGTGCAGACCGGCGCCGCGTCCTGGTATGGACAGGCCCATCACGGCAAGAAGACGGCGAGCGGCGAGGCGTTCGACATGTACGCGCTCACGGCGGCGCATCGCTCGCTGCCCCTCGGCACGCGCATACGCGTGACCAACGTCGCCAACGGCCGGGCCATCGACGTGCGGATCAACGATCGTGGCCCGGTGATACCAGGGCGGATCATCGATCTCTCCTACGGCGCCGCCCGCGCGCTCGGTGCGGTGGGCGACGGCGTGTTCCGCGTGCGCATCGCGATCCTCGAATAGGACCTATACTCCGTGAGCATGACGCTGCGCTCGCACCTCATCACGCTGGTGCTGGTGGCCGTCCTGCCTCTGCTCGTGTTCTCGGCCATCGTCCTGGCGCTGGCCGCCGATAGCGAGCGCGACGCCACCGAGCGCGGACTCAGAGCGACCGGACGCGCCGTCGGCACGGCGGTCGATCACACCCTCGACAAGGCGATCGGCGCCCTCGAGATGCTCGCGTCCTCGGAGCTGCTCGATGCAGGCGACCTTCCCGCCTTCCGCGCGGCGGCCGTGCGCGCGCTGGAGGGGCAGCCCGGCTGGCTCAGCGTGTCCGTCGTCGACGCCGAGGGCGGCCAGCGGCTGAACACGCTTCAGCCCACCGGCACCGAGCTGCCGCCGCCGGCCGACGCGACCACGATCGCGACGGTTCTCGCTCGGCGCATGCCCGTCGTCTCCGATCTGATCTCCGGCGGCCTGCCCGGCCGGGCGCATGTCGTGGTGGCGGTGCCGGTGTTGCGCGAGGGCTCGCTTCGCGGTGCGCTGCTCACCGCGCTCGACCCGGCGACGCTCGCGCACGTGCTCGATGCGCAGCAGCTGCCGGGTGAGTGGGCGGCCGGCATCGTGGACGGCCGCGGCGTGATCGTCGCGCGCACGCCCGAGTCGTCCCGCTACACGGGTCAGCCCGCCAGGCCCGAGTACGTGGCGTTCACCGAGCGCCGCGACGGCGGCGCCGCGCGACTGCCCGGCCTGGACGGCCTCCGCCGGCACACCGTGTTCAGCCGACTGCAGCACGCCCGGTGGACCGTCTACCTGGCCCTGCCCGCGACGACGATGGACGCGGTGCTGCAGCGCTCGCTCTGGGCGCTGATCGGCGGCGGCATCTTCTTCCTCGCCGCCGGCCTCGTGCTGGCGGTGTTCGTCGGCCGACGCGTGACGGCGCCGATCGTCTCCCTCTCGAGCGCGGCCGCGCGGTTGGGCGCGGGCCAGCTGCCCGAGGCGCCGCCGGTCAGCGGCGTCGACGAGGTCGCGGCGCTCGCCGGCGCGCTCACCGACGCCGCCCGGCGCCGTCGCGAGATCGAGGCCGAGCGCGAGATCTTTCTGGCGCGGGTGGAAGCGGCGCGCGAGCGCGCGGCCCTGCTTGCGGAAGCCAGCCGCCTGCTCGCCTCGTCGCTGGACTACGAGGCGACGCTCGAGCGGCTCGCGCGTCTGCTGGTGCCCGCCCTCGCGGATCTCTGCGTGGTGGACCTGGTCGGCGACGACGGCGAGATCCGCCGCGTGGCCGCCGCGCACGCCGATCCCGCCAAGGACGAGGCTGCGCGCGAGCTGGCGCGGCGCTTTTCGCCGGATCGTCGCGGCCACCACCCGGTCGCGCGCGCACTCCGGAGCGGCCGCCCCGAGCTGGCGAGCGAGATCTCCGCGGAGACGCTCGAGACGATCGCGCCCGACCCCGCGCACCGAGAGCTCGCGCACGCGATGGCGTACGCGTCCTATCTGGTCGTGCCGATCACCGCGCGCGAGCGCACGCTGGGCGCGATCTCCCTCGTCTCCGCCGGGTCGGGCCGGCGGTACATGGCCGAGGACGTGCCGCTCGCGGAGGACATCGCGCGGCGCGCGGCGGTGGCCATCGACAACGCGCGGCTCTATCACCAGAGCGAGGCGCGGCTGCGCGCGGCCGAGGCGGCCGCCGAGATCGGCGGCTTCCTGAACCAGGCGCTCGATCCCGACGTCGTCAGCCGGCGCATCGCGGAATCCGTGCGCGCGCTGCTCGGCCTCGGCACCTCGCTGTTCTACAGGGTCAACCCGTCGACGCTCGAGATGACGGTGGTGGCCACGTCCGGCACGCCGATTCCGGGGCTCGAGCCTGGCGCCACGTTGCCCGCCGGCTCGGCGACGGTGGGTCTCGCCGTGCGCGAGCGCCGGCCGGTCACCACCCTCGACCTGCTCTCGGATCCACGCATCGCGCTGACCGCCGAGCAGCGCACGCTTTTCGAGGCGGTGCCGTTTCGCTCGGTGCTCGCGGTGCCGTTGCTCTCGCACGAGCGCGTGATCGGCGTGTTGGCGCTCGGCGATCGCAAGGGACGCTCGTTCCGTCAGGAGGAAGTGCTGCTCGCGCAGGGATTCGCCGAGCAGGCCGCGCTCGCGCTGGAGAACGCGCGCCTTTACGCGGAGGCGCGCGACGCCAACCGCGCGAAGGACGAGTTTCTGGCCACACTGTCGCACGAGCTGCGGACGCCGCTCACGGCGATGCTGGGCTGGGTGCGCATGCTGCAGAGCGCGAATCTCGACGTGGCGACCCGCGAGCGGGCGTTGCAGGTGATCGACCGCAACACCAAGCTGCAGGCGCAGCTGATCGATGACCTGCTCGACGTCTCGCGCATCGTCACCGGCAAGCTCAGCCTCGAGCTCAAGGCGGTGGACGTCGGCGCCGTCGTCGAAGCGGCGCTCGACGCCGTCACCCTCGGCGCCCACGCCAAGTCCGTCATGCTCGAGCGCCGCATCGATCCCGCCGCCGGTCCGGCGTGGGGCGACGCACATCGCCTGCAGCAGGTCGTGTGGAATCTGCTGTCCAACGCGATCAAGTTCACCCCCTCGGGCGGCCGCGTGACGGTCACCGTGGAGCGCGAGGATCCGCACGTCGTCGTGCGCGTCGCCGACACCGGCCACGGCATCGCGCCGGAGTTCCTGCCATACATCTTCGATCGCTTCCGCCAGGCGGATTCGACGACCACGCGGGCGCACGGCGGGCTCGGACTAGGCCTCGCCATCGTCCACCACTTCGTCACGCTCCACCGCGGCACGGTGACCGCCGCCAGCGACGGCGCCGATCGGGGCGCGACGTTCACCGTGCGCATCCCGCTCGCGCCGTTGCGCGTGACCGAACGCGCGATGCCGGGGGTGCTCAGCCTCGATCGGCTACCGCCGCTCGCCGGCATCCGCGTCCTGGTCGTCGACGACGACCCGGACGCGCGCGACCTGGTCACGGCCGTCCTCGGCCAGTCGGGCGCGGAGGTGGTGACGGCCGCCTCGACGCAGGAAGCGCTCGACGCGCTCGCGCGCGCGCGCCCCCACGTGCTCGTGAGCGATCTGTCGATGCCCGGTGACGACGGCTACGCGCTGCTCGAGCGCGTGCGCGCGCTGGGGCTCGATCGCGGCGGGCACGTGGCCGCGGTGGCGCTCACCGCGTTCGCGCGCGCAGAAGACCGCGCCCGCGCGCTCGCCGCCGGCTACGCCGTGCACATTCCCAAGCCGGTGGAGCCCGCCGCGCTGGTCGAAGTCGTCGCGCGCGTCGCCGCGCGCTGAGGCTCAGCCCTTCGCCGCCTCCCCGCGCATCTCGCCGAAGACGCGCGAGGCGACGATCAGCGCGTCACGCGCGAACGGCGCGCCGACGTACCCGACGAGCTGGATCAGCACCTCGGTCAGCTCGTCCTCGGTCCAGCCCTGGCGCAGCGCCATCCGGAGATGGATGGCCAGCTCCGGCTCGCGACCCGTCGCGGCGTCGGAGACGACGCAGACCAGCGTGCGCGTCTTGAGATCCAGCCCCGGCCGCGTCCACAGCATGCCGAAGACGGCTTCGGTCGCGACGTCGATGAACTTTCCCATGACGGGATCCGCGTAGACCGTCTTCGTCGAGCGGTCGACGAAGGCATCGCCGAGCAGCCGCCGCCGCATCTCCGCGCCCTTGCGGTAGGTGTCGCTGTCCTTCATTCGTGTCCTCCTTCATGCGGGTTACGCGCGTGAAGGATATACTCCGGCGCCATGACCGGCCTGCGCTTCGGCCAGCCCGCGCCCGACTTCTCGCTGCCGGCCAGCACGGGAGGCGAGGCGCGACTGGCCGACTTTCGCGGGCGCGACGTCGTGCTGATCTTCTACTGTTTCGACTGGGGCAGTATCTGAACGCCGGAGCTCAGCGACCTCGTCGAGGTCGCCGGACGCGTGAGCGAGCGCGGCGCGGCCGTGCTCGCGATCAGCGGCGACAGTCCCGCATGTCACGCCGCCTTCGCGGCTGCGAACAAGTTTCCGTTTCCGCTGCTCAGCGACCTGCACCGCGCCGCCATCCGGGCCTACGGCGCTCTCGACGCGGACCGTAACGTGGCCTGGCGCTCGACATTCGTCATCGACCGCGACGGCGTGCTGCGCTGGGGCCAGGCGGGCGATCGCCAGATGGTGCGCGACGGCGCCGAGATTCTCCGCGTCCTCGACCTGATCGCGCGCTTGCGGAGCTGATCCCAGACGCGTGGATCCGCCTCGAGGCGGGGCGACGCGTGCTGCAGTCGCTGGCATCGGCCGTGCTCGCCCTACCCACCATCTTTGGCGTGAAGGGGGAAGGCGCCATGCAACTCGACGACAACCTGTGCTGGCTTTGCGATAACCCGCTCGGATCGGACCGCAGCGCGACGTCGTGGCACGGCTTCGGTGCGCATCGCGACTGTGCCCGGCATGAAGAGGCTCGTGAGGAGACGACCAGTCTAGACAGCGACCGTGTAATCGGTACAGGTACCTAGGGAATTCTAGAGAATTCTTTTCACGGCTGGCTTTTCCGCGCAGGCGGCGTAGTGTGTCGCTCAAGGAAGCGACCGCCGGGGAGGGCGCAGGGTGGGCAGTAAGTTGGCGGCGGCGCCCGTAGACCTGAGCGGGGTGCATGTACTGCTCGTCGAGGACGACGAGGACAGCCGACAGCTTCTGGCGACGTTTCTCGAATACTGCGGGGCGCTCGTAACCATGTGTCACACGACAGAATCGGCGCTCGAAGACCTCGCGGAGTATCGACCGCACGTCATCGTTTCCGACCTGGCCCTGCCCGGCGCCGACGGCCTGCAGTTCATTCGCGCGCTTCGCCGCCTCGAGCCCGAGGCCGGCGGTGACGTCCCTGCCATCGCCGTGAGCGCGTACGACAAGGACTTCACGACAGCCGAGGCCAAGGTCGCCGGCTACACGGGCTACCTCGTCAAGCCCGTCAATCTCGACGACCTGGTGACGCTGGTCCGCGATGTGGTGAGCCCATGACCCCGATGCGGCCCGCCGCGCTGCCCGACCTGACGGGGCTGACCATCCTCGTCGTCGAGGACAACTTCGACGCGCTGAATCTCATCCGCGCCATTCTCGAGACCGCGGGCGCGCACCCGTTGCTCGCGACTCATACCGGCCAGGCCCGCGAATATCTGCGTACGCGCAAGGCGCATCTGATCCTGTGCGATCTCAACCTGCCGGGTGAGGACGGCACGCACTTCATGCAGTGGCTGCGCGCGCGTCCGCCGTCGGAGGGCGGCGACATTCCCGCCATCGCCATCACCGCGCACTACGAAGACTTCCCGGTCGCCGGCGCCCGCGGCTTCACCGCCTATCTTCGCAAGCCCCTGCAGATGGACCGATTGTGTCGCACGATCGCCGCGCTGTGCGGCCGCAACGCCATCGATGGCGCCGAGCCCGCGCAGGGCGCGGCGGCGTTCTGATCACCCGACGAGGTTCTCGGGCCGCTCACCACGCGCGATGCGCTCGATGTTGTCGGCGATGAGCTGCACGCGGGCGCGCAACATTCCCTCGGTCCAGCCGGAGACGTGCGGCGTCAGCAGCACGTTCGGCAGCTCGTGGAACGGCCGCCGCGCCGGCTGCGTCGGCGCCGCGTCGGTGGGATAGCGAAACCAGACGTCGAGCGCCGCGGCCGCAATCACGCGGTCGGCCAGCGCGCGATACAGCGCGTCTTCGTCGACGATCTCGGCGCGGGCCACGTTCACGAGCACCGCCGTGCGCTTCATCGCGGCCAGCTGCGGCTCGCCGATGAGCCCGCGCGTCGCCGCGGTGGCCGGCAGCGCGATGGTCAAATAGTCGGCGCGCCGGAGCACCTCGTCGAGGATCTCGAGGCCGCCCAGCAGCGCGAGCCCATCCGCGGCCGAGCGCGCGACGTCGCGCCGGATCGCGCACACCTCCATGTCGAACGCGCGGGCGCGACGCGCGAGCTCCCGGCCGATGCGCCCGTAGCCGAGGATGCCGAGCGTCTTGCCGGTCAGCTCCGGCCACGGCGCCGGCGGCGGCGTGCCGATCGCCCACTGGCTTTGCCAGATCCCGCGGCGGAGCGCAGCGTCGAGCTCGAGCCCCGCGCCCGGCACTTGAACGAGCTTGAGCCGCTCCGCGGCCGCGCCCATCGCGCGCGTGAACGCCATCGTCACCAGCACGTCCACATGCTCGAGCTCGGCGACGACCTGGGTCTCGTCGGCCGCGAACACGTCGCAGGGGACGCGCAGCGCCGCGCGCAAGGGCGCCGCGAGGCTGCTCGCGAAGGTGCCGGCCATGGCCACGACAAGCATCGGAACCTCCTCAGCAGATCGTCGGCGCGACCGGGCGCCGGATCAATTACCTGCCACGTCAAGGGCGCCGCGAAGCGCGAATTCGAGAGCAAGGACCGGAGTGTGAGCGACCGCACGATCGCCGAGAATCAAACAACGAAAAGGAGGCATCATCATGGGCGTGGCGATGACACGGCGGAACGGGTCCCCGGCATTCTCCAGCGACTCCGTGCGGTGGGCAGCGGTCGTCGGCCGCGATCGGCGAGCCGACGGCGTCTTCTATTATTCGGTCCGAACGACGGGCGTCTACTGCCGCCCGTCGTGCGCCGCCCGCCAGGCGCGGCGCGAGAACGTGAGCTTCCACGCAACGCCGGCCGAGGCCGAGCGCGCGGGCTTTCGGCCCTGCAAACGGTGCCGTCCCGACAGCCACGGGCTCCTCGAGACGCGCGCGCAGACGGTGGCCCGCGCCTG
>QHSO01000053.1:15995-28139 GCA_003220475.1 Candidatus Rokuibacteriota bacterium
TGCTCGCTCGGCTCGATCCTCGTGGCCGCGACCGAGCGCGGCGTGTGCTCGATCCTGCTCGGCGACGAGCCCGATGCGCTCGCGCGTGACCTTCAGCGTCGATTCCCCAACGCGCGCGTGATCGGCGGCGACCGGGAGTTCGAGCGGCTCGTCGCGAAGGTCGTCGGCTTCGTCGAGGCACCCGGGCTGGGCCTCGACCTGCCGCTGGACGTGCGCGGCACGGCGTTCCAGCAGCGCGTCTGGCAGGCATTGCGCGAGATCCCCGCCGGGCGCACCACGACCTATACGAAGCTGGCGGAGCGTATCGGCGCGCCGAAGGCCGTCCGCGCGGTGGCGGGCGCGTGCGCGTCGAACGCGATCGCGGTCGCGATTCCCTGTCATCGGGTCGTCCGTCATGACGGCGGCCTGTCGGGCTATCGCTGGGGCGTGGAGCGCAAGCGCCGGCTCCTCGAGCGCGAAGCCGTCTCGTAGCGAGTATTTGAAGAAAGGGGGCCTCGAAGGGCCCCCTTTACCCCCCATACGCTCGGAGGCGCCCCCGGGGAACCCGGGGCGCCCCTCGTTGCGCGATGGCACGCGGCTCGCTACTTCCATGGCCGCGGAGGTGCAACGATGGGCGCTCAGGCTTCGAGCAAGCGAGGGCTGAAGTCGGATTCGCGAAAAGGGGCGACGTCGCGCCACGGCATCGCACCGCAGCCGTCGACCCGTCCGGTCGCCGGCGCATTCGGACGCGAGGGCGACGATCGGCGCACACCGCGATCGGCCGGACCGCTCGAGCGGCGCTCGACCGCGACGCGCTCCGGCCGTCTTCGCGCGGTAGGCGCGGTCGGCATCTCGAATCTCTCACCCGCTCGCGAGGACAAAGAGCAGCGCCGCGTCCCGCCCCGCGGCACCCGAAAAGGCCGCTGATCGAGGGGCGCCACGGGTAGCCCGGGGCGCCTCCGAGCCGCCCCGGGGTAAAGGGGGCCCTTCGAGGCCCCCTTTCCCAAAAGTGTCCTAATCACTCGCCATCGTCAGGCCCTGGATGAAACGGTCGACGACGGCGCTGAAGAGGACGGCGGCCGGCACGCCGACGAGCAGGCCGCCAGCCATCAGCGCCCCCCAGAAATAGATGTCGCCGCGAATGAGCATCGTGGGCAGGCCAACGGTCACGACCTTCTGATCGACGGGCGCCGCCATCACGACCGCATAGAGGTACTCCTGCATCGCGAGCGTGAACGCGAAGATCGCCACCGTCGCGATCCCCGGCCGGCTCAGCGGGAGGACGACGCGCAGGATGCCATCGAGCCGGCCGCAGCCATCCACCCATGCGGCTTCCTCGATCTCCGGTGGCAGTCCGCGCAGGAACCCGAACATCAGCCACGTCGCGATCGGGATCGTGAACGTCGGGTAGACGAGCACGAGCGCCCACCACGAGTCGAACAGGCCGAGCTGGCCGATGACGTACGTGAGCGGCAGGAACAGGATGATCGGCGGGACGAGATACGTCATGAAGATCGCGATCGCGATGTTGCCCGCCGCCGGCAGCCGCAGGCGCGCCAGCGCGTAGCCGGCCGGCACGGCGGTGGCCAGCGTGATCGCGACCACGCACACCGACACCAGGGCCGTGTTCACGAACCAGGCGCCGAACCAGGTCTGCGTGAAGAGCAGGTGGAAGTGCTTGAGCGTCGGCGGCTCGTAGAACCAGAACGGGATTCCGCGCATCGAGTAGAGATCCCGATCGTCCTTGAACGCGGTGATCACCATCCAGAAGACGGGGAACAGCGCGACGACGAGAAAGGGCGCGAGGGCCGCGTAGATCCACACGCGTCGCATGACCGAGGATAAGATAAGGCCCGTGAGCGACATCGGCATCCATCCCGTCTCGGGCGCGGTCGGCGCCGAGATCACCGGCGTGGATCTCGCCACGGGCCTCGACGACCAGACGCTGGGCATGCTGCGGCAGGCCTGGCTCGATCACCTGGTGCTGTTCTTCCGTGATCAGCCGCTCACGCCGGCCCAGTTCCTCGCCTTCGCGCGGCGCTTCGGCACGATCATCGAGTATCCGTTCGTGAAGGGGCTCGACGACTATCCCGAGATCATTCCGGTGGTGAAGCTCGAGCGCGAGCGGATCAATTTCGGCGGCGTCTGGCACTCCGACACCGCGTACCTCGACGTCCCGCCCATGGCCAGCATGCTGCTCGCGCGCGAGGTGCCGTCCGCGGGCGGCGACACGCTGTTCGCCAACATGTACCTCGCGTACGAGACGCTCTCCGAGGGTATGAAACGGCTGCTGGGCGGGCTACGCGCCGTCAACAGCTCCTCGAAGGCGGATGCCTCCCGCACGCGCGAGGACCGCATTGCCGAGCGCGGGCGCGCCGACGCGCGCGCCCTGTACGAGGCCGCGCATCCGGTCGTTCGGGTGCATCCGGAGACCGGCCGCAAGGCGCTCTACGTCAATGTCGCGCACACGGTGCGGTTCGACGGCATGACGGAGGAGGAGAGCGCACCGATTCTGACGTTCCTCTATCGCCACCAGGTCCGGCCGGAGTTCACGTGTCGCTTCCGGTGGCAGCCGGGCTCCCTCGCCTTCTGGGACAACCGCTGCGCCCAGCACAACGCCGTGAACGACTATGCCGGCCACCGCCGCGTCATGCATCGCATCACTCTGGCTGGCGACGGACCCGTGGGCGGGGCATAACGGCCGCAGCGTCAGCTTGGCGCGCGTGCTGCCACTTTCTCCGTGACGCGCTGGCGCGCAGCAGCGCCGAGCCGGTCGAATGACGCGGCCATCTACGTGGCATCGAGCTTGCCACGTGGGCGCGCCATGCGCTCTCGCCTCCAAATGTCCGCAGCCCGGGTGTACTTCCCGCTCGCGCGAGTCGCACTCTGTGCCGACTGCGAGGTCTGCTTCGAAATCGGCCCCGACGCGTGCCCCGCGTGCGGCGGTACCTCGTGGTCGCCCATATCGCGACTCCTCGGTCAGGTCTCCGACGGAGCCGTCGCCCGGGCGGTGCGGGCCGTCGTCGCGGAGACCCGCGGCAACGGCGCCGGGGGCGGCGACGCCCATCACCTCGTCATCGTGTCGCGCGAGCAGTCCAAGCTGTTCGAGATGCTGCGCCGTGAGCTGCAGGACAGCGCGACGGTGACGGTCATCCTGGACCGCCGCGGCCAGCGGCCACAGCCGACGCTCGAGCGGATGAACCTGCGCTGGCGCAACGTGGATCGTCAGATCTCAGCGCTCGGCTGGGCCATCGTCCGCTCCGACCTCTCCACCTCGAAGCGGTAGTGCGAGCCGCAGCACGTCGCGGGGCTGGGGCCCTGCCGTGCGAGGCGAGCCTAGGACGAGTCGCGCGGCGCGCTACGGCGCGGCCGCCATCGCGCCGCCGTCGGCGACGATCGCGGCGCCCGAGATGAACGACGCGTCGTCCGAGGCGAGAAAGAGCGCGCAGCGCGCGATGTCTTCGGGCTCTCCGACGCGGCCCAGCGGAATGCCCTGCCCCGCCTTCGCCGCCTCCTCCACGCGTTGCACGATATCGGCGGTCAGCCGCGTGCGGATCGTCCCGGGGCAGATCGCGTTCACGCGGATGCCGTCGCGCCCGTACGAGGCGGCCATCGCGCGCGTCAGCGCGAGCACCGCGCCCTTGCTGGCCGCATAAGCGTGGCTCGGGCGCTCCACCGACCCGCGGAACGCCGAAACCGAGGCGATGTTGACGATCGCGCCGCCGGTGCTCCGCATGTGCGGCACGGCCGCGCGCGACACCAGGTAGATCGCGCGCACGTTGACGTCCTGCGCGAGGTCCCAGTGCTCGAGCGTGATGCTCTCCACGGTGCCGCCGACGACCATCGTGCCGACACCGGCGTTGTTGAGGAGGACGTCGAGGCGGCCGAAAGCGCGGACGGCGCGCGTGACGATCGCGGCGCAGTCGTCCGGCTGCGCCAGGTCCGCGGGAACGGCCGTGACCTCGCCGCCCGCCGCGCGCACGTCGGCCTCGGTGCGCGCCAGCTCGGGCTCGCGCACGTCGACGATCGCGACGGCGGCGCCCGCGCGCGAGAACAGCAGCGCGCTCGCGCGGCCGATCCCGGTCGCGGCGCCGGTGATGATGGCGACCCTGCCCCGCAGGGTGCCGCTGTCGGCGAGGCTCATGGCGCGGAGTATACTGGCGCCCGCTAACAGGTGCGGCGGCCCGTCCACCCCCGAAGCGCCACCGGCGCAGGAGACGCGGCGATGATCCAGGCGCGCAAGCTCGGTCACCTCGTGCTCAAGGTTCGTGACGCCCGCGCATCCCGGGACTTCTACACGCGCACGCTCGGTCTCAAGGTCTCGCACGAGGACCTGGAGCACGGCGCGGTGTTCCTCAGCTTCGGCCGGGAACACCACGAGCTCGCGCTCTTCCAGCTGGCCACCGGTGAGCCGCCCGACAGCAAGCAGCCGGGCCTGCATCACATGGCGTGGCAGGTCGGCAGCTTCGCCGAGCTGCAGGCCGCGTACCGCGAGCTCCGCGAGCTCGGCGTCGCCGTCGAGTCCACCATCGAGCACAACGTGTCGCGCAGCGTGTATTTCCGCGATCCCGACGGCAATCGCGTGGAGCTCTACTGCGACATGGTCGCGGACGGCTTCGAGGCCATGCGCACGCTGGGACCGCGTCGTGACGACCTCGATATCGAGACCGGCGAGATCGTCGGTCGCGGAAAGGAATACGTGCGATGAGCGACGCCACGCAGCTCTTCAGCGTCAGCCGCGCGGAGGAAGCCGTGTTCACGACCGGCCTGCGCGGCTTCATGGAGTATCGCGACCTCGGCATCGAGGGCGCGACTCACGGCCGCTTCCGCGCCCACGTGATCCGGATCAAGGCCGACGCCGGCGGCGCGCACGACCTGCACACCACCGGACTGCACCAGCACCAGTGCGACTTCCAGATGTTCTACGTCCTGAAGGGCTGGATCCGGTTCGTCTACGAGGGCCGCGGCGAGCATACCTTCCACGCGGGCGACTGCGTGCTGCAGCCGCCCGGCATCGTGCACAACGAGCTCGAGTGCTCGGACGACGTCGAGGTGCTGGAGATCTACTCGCCTGCCGTGCATCCGACGGTCGTCGTCGGAGCGATGCCCGAGGCGGCTGCCGCGCGCTGACGCGGCCGGATGACTGCGGGGCTCGTCCGCGGCGACGGCGTCTTTCCGCCCGCGGCGTACGAGCGCGACGACGAGTCGCCGGACGACCGCTTCTACACGGTCCCCCGCAAAGTGGTTCACATCGACGACGGCGCCATCGGCGCGCTGGGACGGCTGTACGCCGAGATGCTCCCCGCCCGCGGCCGCCTCCTCGACCTGATGTCGAGCTGGCGCAGCCACGTACCCTCCGGTCATGCCGCGACGATCGTGGGCCTCGGGCTGAACGCCGAAGAAATGGCCGACAACCCGCAGCTGGCCAGCCACGTCGTCCACGACCTCAATCGCGATCCGCGGCTGCCCTTCGACGACGCGAGCTTCGATGGCGCGATGTGCGCGGTGTCGATCCAGTACGTCCTGCATCCCGCCCACGCGTTCCGCGAGGTCCGCCGCGTGCTCAGGACGGCCGCGCCCTTCGTGGTGTCGTTCTCGAACCGCTGCTTTCCCACGAAGGCCGTGGCGGTGTGGCTCGGCACGACGGACGTCCAGCACGTTGCGCTCGTGCGCACGTACTTCGAGGCCACGGGCGGCTGGACCGACATCCGCGCGGAGGATCGGTCGCCGGGTGGCGGCGACCCACTCTATGCGGTCTGGGCGCGCGCAGCTCCGCTACCGAGCTGACGCGCGAGCGACGACCCCGCGCGCGGCGAACGTGTTCGGACGGACGTCCGCACCGTCCGCCGCGCGACATTGAACGTTTTGCCGTCGCGCGTATGTTCGCATCGCGGCGTCGCTTTCGCTCCGACCAGGCCGGGCACCGCACTTGCCTTGGCGTACGATTCTCGTGCGTCACGGGGCCCGCGGTGGCAAGTCGTCCATCGACGTCACACTCGCCGTCACCCGCGACGAGTTCGACACGGCGAGCCGGCTCGTGCATCGCTGCTACCTGCGCCGCGGCTACGTCAAGCCGTCGCCCGACGGCCGCCACGCGAGCCCCTACCTGGCCATGCCGTCGACGGCCGTCTTCATCGCGCGCGCGGAGCGCGCGATCGTCGCGACGGTCTCGCTGATCGGCGACTCCGCGCGCGGCCTGCCCTGCGACTCGCTGTGGGCGGCGAACCTGGCGGCCGTGCGCGCGGACGGGCGGCGTGTGGCGGAGGTCTCGGCGCTGGCGGTGAGCGAGGCCTGGCGCGGCCGTAGCCTCGTGATGCTGCGCGCGCTCGTGCGCGCCGTCGGCGTGTACGGACGTGACATCGCGCGGCTCGACACGCTCTGTATCGCCGTGCATCCGCGCCACGCGCCGTTCTACGAGGCGCTCCTTCGCTTTCGCCGCTACGGCGAGCTGAAAGCGTGCG
The DNA here is from genome assembly GCA_003220475.1 of Candidatus Rokuibacteriota bacterium. Taxonomy (GTDB): domain Bacteria; phylum Methylomirabilota; class Methylomirabilia; order Rokubacteriales; family CSP1-6; genus AR12. The sequence goes on from QHSO01000053.1 coordinate 22,436, forward strand.
ATGCGGTCAACGGCGCGCCGGCCGTCGGGCTGCAGCTCGACCTCCGCGCGCTCGACGGTCCGCTCGACGACGCGTTCGCCGCCGATGTCTTCGATGCTGCGCAGCGCCGCTCGGTGCGGGCCGGCCTCGAGCGCGACGTGCTTCGACTCGCGGCGCGGCGTTTGAAATTGTTTCATTCGCGCGCTGCACGCAGTGAGGTCACGAGAATGTGTTAGCCTCGCCGCGGCTGGACGATGATGGCCACGCTCACCGGACTCGCGCAGAATCTCGCGCTGCTGCTCTCGCTCACGCTCGTCTACAGCGTCATCCGCCCGTACTCGCCGAACGTGCCGCGCGTCGTGCCTCAGGGTGTGCGCGGTCTGCTGTTCGCGCTCATCGCGATCGCGGCGATGCACACGCCGTTCATCATCGCGCCGGGCGTGATTGCCGACGCGCGCTACGTGCCGGTCCTGCTCGCAGGGCCGTTCGGAGGGCCGGGCGCCGCGCTGACCGCGGGCGTCGTCGCGGCCGGGTATCGCGCGTGGCTCGGCGGCTCCGGCAGCGCCGCCGGCGTTGGAACGATCGCGACGGCCGCGGCGCTCGGCGTGGTCGTCGCGTGGTGGTGGCGGCGACGCGAGCCGCGGCGGCCGGCGCTGGCGTTCATCGCGCTGGGCGTCGCGCTCGACGCGATCGTGCTCGCGTGGGCCGCCGCGCTGCCGGATCGCGAGCTCGCGCACCGCGTGCTGTTGGCGGCCGCGCTGCCGATCGGCCTCTTTCTGCCCTTCGGCACGCTCGTGCTCGGCATGCTGCTGGTCCACGAGAGCCGCCGCCACGCCGAGCGCGAGCGGCTGGCCCTCACGCAGTTCGCGATCGAGCGGGCGACCGAGGCGCTGTTCTGGATCGACGCCGACGGCCGCATCGTCAACGCCAACGCCGCGGCCACGCGGCTCACCGGGTATCCGCGCGACGAACTCCTCACCAAGCGCGTGTGGGAGCTGCAGACGGACGGCTCGCTCGAGCGCTGGCGCGCGATCTGGGCGGACGCGCGCGCGGGCCATCGGCAGGTAGACGAGGGCTGGTATCGGCGCCGCGACGGCAGCGGTGTGCCGCTGGAGACGTCGGGGGACTTCGTCGCGTACGGCGGCCGCGAATGGATCAGCGTGTTCGCGCGTGACGTCACCGACCGCCGGCGCGTGGAGCAGGAGCGCGCCGAGCACCTGGCGCGCGAGCAGTCGCTGCGCGCCCGCGCCGAGGAAGCCGGCGTGCTCAAGGACCAGTTTCTCGCCACGCTCTCGCACGAGCTGCGGACACCGCTGACCTCGATCCTCGGGTACGCGCGGATGCTGCGCGATGGAACGCTGCCGGCCGCCGCCGCCGGCCGCGCGCTCGACGTGATCGAGCGCAATGCGCGGGCGCAGGTGCAGCTCTTCAACGATCTGCTCGACGTGTCCAGCGTCATGCTCGGCGAGCTGCGGCTCGAGCCGCACGCCGTCCTGCTGCCCGCCGTCGTCGAGGCCGAGGTGGAGGCCGCGCGCGACGAAGCGGAGCGAAGCCGCCTCACGCTCGAGTACGAGGTGATCGAGTCGGTGCCACCGGTCACGGGCGACGCCGGCCGCCTGCAGCAGATCGTCCGCAAGCTCTTGTCCAACGCAATCAAGTTCACGCCGCCCGGCGGGCGCGTGCGGGTGCGCGTCGATCGCGCGGACGACGAGGCGCGACTCGTCGTGAGCGACACCGGTGTCGGCATCGCGCCGGCCTTCCTGCCCCACGTCTTCGACCGCTTCCGGCAGGCGGACAGCTCGATGACGCGCGTCTATGGCGGTGTGGGCCTCGGCCTCACCCTCGTACGCGATCTCGTCGAGCTGCACGGCGGGCGCGTCACCGCAGAAAGCGCGGGCGACGGCGCGGGCGCGACGTTCACCGTGCGGCTGCCACTGCGGCGCGCCGCCGAGCCCGCCGCCCGTGGCGCCGAGGGTCTCACACACCGCGCTCCAGACGCGGATCCAGCACGTCCCGAAGCCAGTCGCCGACGAGGTTGATCCCGAGCACCAGGAGCAGGATCGCCAGCCCGGGAAACAGCGCGAGCCACCACCCCGTCGTGATGTAGTTACGCCCCTCGTCGAGCATCGCGCCCCAGCTCGGCTCGGGCGCGGGAATGCCGAGGCCGAGGAAGCTGAGCGACGCCTCGGCGATGATCGTGCGGGCCACCGAGAACGTCGCCACCACCGTGATCGGCGGCAGGACGTTCGGCAAGAGATGCCGGCGCACGATCCAGCCGTCGTTGGCGCCGAGCGCCCGCGCGGCGGCCACGAAATCGCGCTCGCGCAGCGTCAGCACCTCGCCGCGGACGATCCGCGCATAGGTGATCCAGCCGGTCGTGCCGAGCACGACAATGAGGTTGAGCAGGCTCGCGCCGAGGACGGCGAGCACGGCCACCGCGAGCACGAGCACCGGAAACGCGAGCTGCACGTCACCCAGGCGCATCAGGACATCGTCGATCCATCCGCGGTACCAGCCGCTGATCAGCCCGAGCGCGACGCCGAGCACGCCGGCGACCAGCACCGCGGAGAAGCCGACCACGAGCGAGACGCGCGCGCCGTGCAGCAGACGGCTGGCGACGTCGCGGCCGAGCGTGTCGGTCCCCAGCGGATGCTCGCGCGCCCACGTGGGCGGCGTGAGCCGCTCGAGCAATGCGTTCTTGATCGGATCACCGGGCGCCAGCGCCGGCGCCGCCACCGCGAGCACGACGGCCGCGGCCACGACCAGCGCGCCGGCGACGGCGAGCGCGTCGATGCGCCTCACCTCAGCCGCACGCGCGGATCGGCCACGGTGTAGAGGATGTCGACGACGACGTTGATCACGACGAAGACGAGCGCAAACACGAACACGCCCGCCTGGATCACGGGGAAATCGCGTCCGGGCACCGCCTGCACGATCAGTCGTCCCATGCCCGGCCACGCGAAGACCGTCTCGATGATCAGCGCACCGCTCAGCATGAAGCCGAGCGACAGCCCGGCCACGGTGATGACGGGCAGCGCGGCGTTGCGGAGCGCGTGGCGGTAGACGACGCGGCGCTCCCCCAGCCCCTTGGCGCGTGCCGTCCGCACGTAATCCTGGCCGAGGACCTCGAGCATGCCCGCGCGCACGAGCCGGACGTTCTGCGCCAGCGGCGCCGCCGCGAGCGCGACGGCGGGCAGCACGAGATGGCGCCACGTGCCGATGCCGTAGGCGGGCAGCAGGCCGCCCAGCACGACCGCGAATATCAGAATCAGCATGATGCCCAGCCAGAAGCTCGGCATCGACTGGAGAAATAGCGAGGCGAGGCGGCTGGCGTGGTCGGCGGCGCGACCGCGATGCGTGGCGGAGATCACGCCGAGCGGCACCGCCAGCACCGTCGAGAGCAGCAGGGCGGCGGCGGCGAGCTCCACGGTGGCCGGCCAGAAGTGCTCGAGCACCATACGCATCGCCGGGCGCTTGTCGCGGATCGACACGCCGAAGTCGCCGTGCGCCGCGGCCACCAGGAAGTCGGCGTATTGCACAGCCAGCGGCCGGTCGAGACCGAGCAGCGCGCGCGTGTGCGCGATCTCCGCCTGCGTCGCGCTCTGGTCCACCAGGAACAGCGTGGGATCGCCGGTGAGCCGCACGAGAAAGAACACGACGGTGACGACGCCCCAGGTGACGAACACCGCGTGCAGCAGGCGCCGCAGCAGGAACGCGGGCATGGCCGCCGGGCGGGATCAGCCGACGGACGCGGCGAAGATGCGCAGGTAGTTGCCGCCGACGATCTTCGCCGCGTCGGCGCGCGTGAAGCCGCCGCGCAGCATGGCCTCGACGAGCCGCGGGAAAGGATCGTACTCGCTGAACAGACCCGGCGTGCTCGACGTGTCGGTCCCGATGCTCACGTGGTCGACGCCGACGACGTCGGCCATTTCCTTGAGACCCTCCACGTACCGCTCGAGGCTCGGGAAGAAATGCCAGATCCCGATCGAGCCGCCGGTCTCGGCCACCGTGCGCGCGTGGTCGGCCGTGATCTGACGCTCCGTCAGCGGTGTCGGGCCCTGCGCTTTGGAGCCGCGCAGGGCCGTGTGCGAGAGCAGCAGGGGTTTGGTCGACACGCGAACCGCCTGTTTCACGGTCGGCTCGGTGGCGTGGGCGACGTCGACGACGACGCCGAGGCGGTGGCACGCGCGAATGACGTCCGCACCGAACGGCGTCAATCCGTTGTGAGTCACCGCGCCGGTCTGAAAGTCGCCGATGTCGTTCGGCGTGTAGTGCACGAGCTGCATCGTGCGCACGCCGCGACGGTACGATTCCTCCAGACGCTCGAGCTTCTGCTCCAGGAAGTCGAGTCCCTCGACGTCGACGATGATCGCCGGCTCGCTGGCCGCGTGTGCGGCACGCAGATCGCCGACGGTCAGCGCGCGGCGCACGCCATGCTTACCGACGAGCTCGTCGACCCAGTCGAGGCGATCGAGGTGGTAGGCATAGAGGAATCCGGGCTCCGGCGTGCGGAGCGCGACGAGCACGTTCTGCGCGTTCCGACCGAGGATGGGACCGTCCGGCACATCGGCAAGACACAGAACGGCGATGTGGCCGGCGTGCATCTGCCGCCCGAGCTCGGCGCTCGGGCGCGCGGTGCGCGATGTGATTCCGTTGGGACCGCCGTGGGTGTGAACGTCGATCGAGATGTTCTCGCGCAGCAGCGCGGTGGCGCCGGCAAGCGGATCCTCGGCGACGCGCGACTCCGCGCGCGTGCCCGCGCAGCCGGCGAGCATCGCACCGAACGAGCCGCCCATGGCCGACCACATCCAGTCGCGACGGCTGACCGCGTGACCGCAGCACTCCATGACCTTCCTCCCGTTCACTTCCGGACGGCCACGCCGCGGAAGTCCATGTGCAGCTCGGTCAGCGGCGTGAAGCCGGTTACCCGCGCGCTGTGCGCGTAGACCTTGACCTCCTGGTAGAGCGGCACCACCGGCGCCCAGTCGCGGACCTGGCGCTGCAGGTCGGCGAGAAGCCGCAGTCGCTTCGCCGGGTCGAGCTCGCGGCGCTGGCTCGTGTACGTCGCCATCAGCTCGGGCGAATACGGCGTCCAGTTGATGAGCGTGAATGCCGTCCAGTCGCGCAAGAAATCGTCGGCGTCGAGATTGTTGCTGGTGCGGCAGGCGGTGAAGCCGCCGTTGTAGGGCAGCGTGCCCTTCTGCGTCATCTGCAGCACCGTGCCGAAGTCCATGGCCTTCAGCGTCACCTGCACGCCGATGTCCTTGAGCATCTCGGCCAAGGCGGCCGTCGTCTCGTCGAACGCCTGGCCATAGTGCTTGGCGGCGTAATGCAGGTTCAGCACGAGCGGCTCGCCGTTGCGCTCCCAGCCGCGGCCGGTGTCCTTCCAACCCGCCTCGGTCAGCAGCGTCCTGGCGTGCTTGGGATCGTAGGCGTACGGCTCCTGCGCGGCGTAGCCGTAAGACACCGTGGAGACGGGCGAGGTGTTGGCGAGCGCATAGCCCTGGAAGATCTTCTTGATGATGGCCTCGCGGTTGACCGCGTGCGCCAGCGCCAGCCGGGTCCGCGTGTCGCCGTAGAGACCGTCCTTGCCGCCCGAGTCGAACTGGTTCTTGAGGCGACCGTTGAGATAGAGCCGGCAGTTGAGCTTCTGCGGACCCGACACGATTTTCAGATTGGGCTCGCGCGCGAGCACGGCGGCGTCGACCGGCGGCACCGCGTCGAC
>QHSO01000248.1 GCA_003220475.1 Candidatus Rokuibacteriota bacterium
TCTCTACGGCAGCTACGTCCACCCGCTCACGATCCTCTCCACCCTGCCCTCGGCCGGGATCGGCGCGATCCTCGCCCTGCTGGTGACGCGCACGGACCTCACGGTGATGGCGCTCATCGGCGTCGTCTTGCTGATCGGCATCGTGAAGAAGAACGCCATCATGATGATCGACGTCGCCCTGGAGAGCGAGCGCAGCGGCCGGCGGAACGCCGTCGATGCCATCCATCACGCCTGCCTGTTGCGCTTCCGGCCGATCATGATGACGACGCTGGCCGCGCTCTTCGGCGCGCTGCCGCTCGCACTCGGCACGGGAATGGGCTCGGAGCTGCGTCGGCCGCTCGGCATCGCGATCATCGGCGGCTTGATCGTGAGCCAGCTGCTGACGCTCTATACGACGCCCGTGGTTTACATCTATCTCGACGCCCTGCGGCGGCGGTTCGGCGCGCGAGACGCCACGCAGCCGGCGCCCGCGGTCGCGCCCGGAGCCACGACATCATGAGCGCGTGGGTCACGCGGCGCTCTGTCGTCGCCGTCGCCATGATCGCCGTCCTGGCCGGTGGCTGCATGGTCGGTCCCGATTACCAGGGTCCTCCCGTGGCCGTCGTACCGACCGCGTTCAAGGAGATCGCGGGGTGGAAGGTCGCTCAGCCGAGGGACGATACGCTCCGCGGAGATTGGTGGACGGCGTTCGGCGATCCGCAGCTCGACGCGCTCGAGGCGCGTGTGAGCATCTCCAACCAGAACCTCGCGCAAGCCGAGGCGGCGTATCGGCAAGCGAGTGCGCTGGTGCGCGAGACCCGCGCCTCGTTGTTCCCCACCGTCACCGTCGGGTTCGGGTACACGCGGTCCGGCGGCGGGAGCGGCGCGACGAGCGCGCGCACCGTCTCGGGCTCGGGCGGCACCAGCAGTCTCTCGACATCGACGAGCCGAGCCGTTTCGAGCACGGGGTCGGGCTCGGATTTCTTCCAGCTGGGGCTGGATATTTCATGGACGCCGGATCTCTGGGGCAGCATCCGGCGCTCGATCCGCGCCGATCAGGCGAGCGCGCAGGCGAGCGCGGGCGACGTCGAGAACGCACGCCTCTCGTACCAGGCCACCCTCGCGCAGGACTACTTCGCGCTGCGTATGCTGGATGCACAGAAGAAATTCCTCGGCGACACGGTTGCCGGCTACGAGCAGTATTTGCAGATGACGAAGAACCGGTATGCGGCCGGCGTGGCGTCGCAGGCCGACGTCGTGCAGGCGGAGACCCAGCTGAAGACGACGCAGGCGCAGGCGATCGACGTGGGCGTTCAGCGCGCGCAGACGGAACACGCCATCGCGCTGCTGTTCGGCGAGCCGCCATCGACGTTCTCGTTGCCTCCCGCGCCGCTCACCGCCACGCCGCCGGCGATCCCCGTCGGCGTGCCGTCCGAGCTGCTCGAGCGGCGGCCGGACATCGCCGGTGCCGAGCGGCGCGTCGCGGCGACGAGCGAGCAGATCGGTGTTGCGGTCGCCGCCTATTATCCGACCGTCACGCTCAGCATTTCCGCCGGCTTCGAGGGCACGGCACTCGCGAAGTTGCTCAGCGCCGCGAGCCACTACTGGGCGATCCAGCCCTCGGTCTCCCAAACCGTCTTCGACGCCGGCCGCCGGCGGGCTCAGGTCCAGTTCGCGCGTGCCGCGTACGACGGCGCCGTCGCGGCGTATCGCCAGACGGTGCTGATCGCGTTTCAGGGAGTCGAGGACAACCTGGCGGCGCTGCGGATTCTCGAGGACGAAGCGCGCGTGCAAGCCGAGGCGGTCCAGGCCGCGCGCGAGTCCGTGCGTATCACGACGAACCAGTATGTCGCCGGGACCGTTCCCTATCTCAACGTGATCACGACGCAGGCCACGCTCCTCGCCAACGAGGTCACGCTGATCAACCTCCAGGGCCGGCGCATGGCGGCGGCCGTCCTGCTCATCGAGGCGCTCGGCGGCGGATGGGACGTCGCCGAGCTGCCGTCGGAAAAGGCCGTGTCGAAGGCTCCCTTCGCCTCCATCGTGGCGCGCACCAAGGCGAACATGCGGTGGCCGGTCAGCGCGATCACGGCGACTCCAGCGGCGGCCATCCGTTGCCTTCTCGCACGCGGCGTCGGGACTGTTCGATGAGTCTTCGCGACCTCCGGCCCAGCGCTCGCGACAGGCGAATGCTGTCGTCCGTGACCAGTCGCCGTAGACAGGCGACGTGGAAGATCTCCTCGCCCATCCGAAAGCCTTTGTCGCCACCTTGCAGTCGCACGCTACAGTGCGCGCACTTTGCTCGGTAATAAACCGACGTGATGTAGCGGTGGCAGCTCGCACAGACCCAGCCACGCTCGAACTCATCGCTGTCCGTCAACAACGTCGCGGTCTGACTTCGCACCTCCTCGGGTGATACGTCGCAGATCGCCGCCAGGCATGCATCGCAGAGCGGATCGCCTGGGGCCTCGATCAGCACGCGTCGAAGCAGGCCGTCATCCATCGCTCGTCCCTTGTTCCGCGCTGGTTCGTTGTTTCGTTGTTCGCTGGTCCGTTGTTCTTCGCTGGTCACGACAACGCGTTGGCTTCTCCTATGCGACGACGCGATTGAGCGATGAGGTCTCGTGAGCGTCGATTCAACGTCCGCGATACGTGCACTTTCTCGTCGGTGATCAGCCGCCTCAGACAGTGCACGTGGAACGCCTGACCGTCGACGAGCAGGCCGGTGTCGTGATCGCCCATGGCCTCGCTGCAGTGGACGCACTTGGCGGGCTTTCGACGGAAGGCGGCCGGCACCGTTCGCCGGCAACTCGCACACGTCGACGCTCGCTGAAATTCGGGACCCTGCGCGACCAGCGACTCCGTGATTTGTCGGACCTCGATGAGGACGGTCGAGCACGCAAACGAAAGACAGGCGTCACACAGCGCTGTACCCGGCTCCTGCTCGAGGAGCGCCGCCACTGTCGCCCGCAGTATCTCCGCCATGGTCACAAGATAGTGCCGATGGACGCCGGGGCAATCGGGGTTTTCCTGATGCATATCCCGGGTGGCGCCGGACGGCGGGGCCACTGTGGTCATGTGTCCCGCTCACGAGTCACCGCGAGGATCGCGCCGCCAACAATTGCGACGGTCACGACAATCACGCCAATCACACGAACCGTGCGGTTCGTGGCCACGTCACCATAGATGAAGAAGCCGAGGCCGATGACGGCAAGAGCGACGTCGAGCGCGACCGTCAGAAGGCGCACCCTGGTCAGCCGTGGGTTAGCGGAGCCCCGTTCGCGGGTTTCATTTGCGGGCGTCCTCGTTCCACTGAGGCGCCACCAGCTCCACGCGCCAGATCGGACCGTCGGGGTAGAGTGGGCCATCGAACCGCACGAACGTCGGGACCGGATCGCCCGCCATCCAGTAATGAAACGCGGGCGGTTGCTTGCCGGCGACCGTCGCGACGGCGCCGAGCGTGCCGCCGAGTTCCGCTTTGGCGACATACCGCGACGTCTTGCGCGCGAGTCCCTGAATTTTGACCGTTTCTTCGCCGCCCGGCGAAATCTCCAGCTTCAGGACGCGCGGCTTCGGCGTGAATGCCACCGCGTGCGCCATCATCGCTTCGCCTGGCGCGAGGTTCTTGAGCAACACCGCGAGCATCCCGAGTGCGTACGTGTCTTCCGGCAGCTCGATCGTTCCCGTATCGACCTTACTTTCGCCTTTGCCACGCTCCTTCGTCTCGACCCGGTACCGGCCGCTCTGGCGATCGAGCCGGGCCTCGACGTCGCGCGGGAAGCTCGGACCGTGCTGAACCGACCGATAACTCAGCATGCTCCACACACGGTGTTGTGCCAGCTCGAACGTCTCGTGTGAGAGTGATCCATCGGTAAAGCGAAAACGGAGATGCACTTCGATGCGATCGCCGGAGGGAATCTGCCACCAGTCGCCTTCCGCGAGAACGTTGGCTTCAGTGCCGCGCAGGACGAGGAAGCCGTGAGCCGAGCCTTCGGGCGCGCGCACGCGCACCGCCGCGCCGAAGAGACTCACGGGGGCCACCGCGCTCGCAATGGCGGAGCTGACGAGCATCGCGACCACAGCGCCGACACGCCAGCGCGTCACGAGCGGTCAGCGGCGAGGCCGGCGGGTGGACTGCCAACCGCGATTGCTCGACGTCTCGGCACCCTGACGCCGCTCCGCTTCGGGTGCGAGCAAGCAGGGGAAGCGGCAGAAACCCCGCGCCGCGCGAGCCTGGATCGTCAGTCCACCCGTTCGATGCCCGGTGTACGCGGCCCAACGTACTGCGCTGGGCTTACCGCCGCTCAAACTGTTGCGCCAAGCGGCCGAGCGCGAGTGCCCCGAGCGACAGACCGAAGTCGCGAAGCGCGATGTCGTAGTAGCCGGGAATCAGAAGCAGGTTCACGATGATGCCCCAGAGCCAGACCGCAACGACGTACGCGCCGAAGCGCGGTTTGGCGGCGACAAGCGCCGCGGCTACGATCTCGATCACGCCGACAGCGAGCATGAAAGTATGACCCGCGACCGGCAGGATCTCGGCGATTCTGGGAGCGAGATACTGGTCCCAGTTCACGAGGAAGTGCACGAACTTATCTGCGCCCGCGATCAATGGCGCGACGATGAACCCGACATAGAGGATGAGATAGGCTTGATACGCGGGGTTTTGCGCGCGAGCCGACAGCTGTCTCTCGGTTGCCGGCGCCTCGACGAACGATTCGCGTCTCAGCGGCTGTGCCATGGGTCCTTCCCTCTCCTGATGCAGATTTGCGCGCAAGCTAGGTAAGCAGGGCGAAGCAGAACAGCAGGGCAGCAGTCACCAAGCGTGCAACGCCTTGCATACTAGCCTCCGCGCGGAGACTCTGCCGTACCCGGTAGCAGCAAACGCAATGCCTACGAGCCCGGCGCGAACTCTACCTAGAGCGACTTCAGGAACTGGACGAGATCCGCTCGTTCGCCGTCGCTGAGCGAGAGCCTCAGCACGCGAGAGTAGTGCGCGACAACCTGGTTCAGGTCGCCGAACCGCCCGTCATGGTAGAAGCCGCCTTTCTCACGGGTGAAGAGACCATTGAGAGGCGTCGTGCGGTAGAACTTCTTGTCCGGCGATCGGCTCGCCTGAAAATCGTCGATACCGATCTCGTCCGCTGTGTGCATCGGCCAACCCGGCTCGGTGTAGAGCGGAGGGACGTGGCACGTCGCGCACTTTGCCTTGCCCGCGAAGAGCGTCTTGCCGCGCGAGGCCGCCGCGGCATCGAATGAGCCCTTGGGAGGTGCGGGCGCCGGAATCGAGAGCTGGTAATAGTGCAGCGCGGCCAGCTTCGGCGTAATCAGATCAGGTGTGTCGCGCTTATTCCACGCTCCTGACTTCACCGCCAGCGGGAAGCGCTGCGGATCATTCATCCGCGGATCGTAGAACGTTCCCTTCCCATGCATTTGGGTGTTCGCGACATACGCGTTCCAGTGTGTGACCGAGCCCCATCCAGAGTAGGTGTGGAGGTTGACGCCGGCCAGACCAAACGCGGCAGGCATGAGCGTCGTCGCCGGTTTGCCGTCGGGACGCATCGCCTTGCCATCGTGATTCAGCTCGGCATCGTAGCGGCCTGGCCCCCAGCTCATGAGCACGCGCCGCACCGTCGCCTCATCGACGCCGAGCAGATCGGCGAACGGCTTCAGCGTCGGGGCCGAGGCGACGATCGCACCAACGTTCAGATCGCGGTTCGGCCAGCCGTCGAGCCGGCGACCGATGCCCTTGGCGAAGGAATCGTCGACCGTCGAGTGGCAGAGCGCGCACTGGATCCCGATCCCGGTCATTTTCTTTCGACGAGAATCTTTGGAAGGGCGGCGATGTCGGCCTTGAGTCCGAGCTGCAGTGCTTGCCGTGCGGTCACACCCGGCCCCACGCCGCCGAGCTTCTCTCCGAGAATCGCTTCATGAAGCCGGAGACTCCCGCCCCAGAATTCTTCGCTTCCAAAGCTGTCGTAGCGAAAGATTCTCTTTCCTTCCTTGAGCATCTCCTTCGCATTGTCATCCACGCGGTCGTCGAAGGATTTCTCGGGCGCGCGTTGGGCTCGGACGGCGGGGTCAGTTTCGACGCCCGTTGGCCTGGTGGTCGTGCAGGCGTAGACGATGGCGAGCAGAAGAACGATGGTCAGGATAGACGCTATTCTCTTCATGGTGGGGTCCCTTGCACCTCGCCAAGTTCTGTCGAGCCAGCCTCAACCATCTGCAGGTGACGATTTCATTGAGCCAAGCGGCGATACGAGCGTCAACATTACAAGCAACGCTCGAATTGCCGCATGATCCGCGGGCTGAACAGGTCCGCCGCTTACAGCAGGGATCGAAGCAGCTGTTCCACCAGCGCCCAGTTTTGGCCGCCCAGGTTGCGATACGTGCCGCCTGCGCGTGAAATTGCGGCTGCCTTGAATCGCGTGCGAGCTACGCGAAGGTTGTTCTGTAAGCCTCTCAGCTGCGCCGCGCTCACATATCCCTTCCGGCAGGCAGCCGAATCGAACTGAGTTCCGTTCGGACCAGCGATACCGCGGCCCGCCCGAAGGGGCTTTCGACAGTGATCGCAGCGAGCTGTCACCCTAGCCATCACTCGTTTGGATGCAGAGACGGGAAGATTCTTACGCGGGAAGTCGCGGCAGGTTACCCTCGGCCTCGAGGCGGGCAAGATCGCGAAGGATCTCGTATTCCTCACGGCAAACGCCGCACTGGCGAAGGTGCTGCTGAAACCGCGGCAGCACACGATCGCCGACCGCCCCCGCGACCTCGAGATCAACGTATTCCGACACCAGATCAAAGCACTCGTCGCACGAGATTTCCTCGTCGTCGGTGTCGGCGATGTCTCGCACCAGGCGTCGCAACGCTGGGCGTTCCAAGTATGATTCTCCCCGACCTTAGTGACGTCTCGCCGGCCGGATCTTACCCGTCGTTGCCGAGCACATCGAGTACCTCCTTGGCGTCGAAGCCACGTTCGCTCAAGTGCGCCTTGAGCTTTCGGCGTGCATCGTGCAGCACTTTGTACAATGCATTGCGATTCGAGCCCCAGTATCGGGCGAGCTCATCCAGCGGCACCTCCTCGAACACGATCGCCGTCAGTGCCTGCCGCTGTCGCTTCGTGAGGCAGGTCTCGATGGCTTGCCGGAGAGCCTCGAGGATCTCGCGCTGCAATGCTCCGCGTTGCGGGTCTGACGAAGCGTCGCGGAACGAGCCGAATCGCTCGACGAGATCGGGACTGTCCAGCAGCCGATCGAGCGGAACACGGCCCCATCGCTCTCGCCGCGCAGCAACGAGCGCCGCGTTGACGGCGAACTTATACGCCCACGTCGTGAACCGGCTGTCGCCACGAAACTGATCGAGATGCTTGAGGATTGCCGAGAGGGCGTCCTGCGCGCAATCCTCAGCGAGTTGCTTGATGTCAGTCGGCGCGAAGTCCCGAAGAGTACCGCGACGTCGGTAGAGAGCATAGAGTGCGGCGCGCAGCAGGTACACGCGCAAATCCGACAGCGCCGTAGCCTGGGCATGGCCGTCAGACTTCAACGCGATTAGCCACTCTGCATTGGTGCGTGCCTTCATCGGCGGACCTTCAACGAAGTGTCGGATTATACCCGTCCAGCACCCCGACACAGCAACTCCCACGCGCGAACGACGGGCGCCGGAATACCTCCGGCGCCCGTATTTTTCCGGCGCGTTCGGTTCGTCAGCTACTCGCCGACTCCCGGTCTCCGCACGACACCGGCCGCGATCCACTTGTCGATGGTCGAATTCGGAACCCCGGGCCAATCCTGATCAGGAAGATCGGGTTGCCACACGAGGGAGCACGCCTTGTGGGCTTAGAGGTACCGGCTCCGTGTCGACGGCCGCGGGCCCGTTACAAACAATCGTGCCCTTGACCTGCTTAGCGCAGCTCTCCGGCGATATCCTCCCACTTGATTTTGTCATTCGCAGCCTGGACCCCCGTCACACCCAACGGGGGCTGCATGGTGAGAGTGGTGCCAACGACCACCCCTGAACATGGAGCCTCACGCTGTGGTTCCCGAGTCAGAGACCAAATGTTTCAGCCGCCGCCCGCTGGCTAGACACGCCCTTCCCGGATTTCGAGGTAGAGCCGTTTAGAATGCGAAGCAACCTCGAATTCGCACGAAAGGATGGGCGGCAGGGCTCCGATGCGCAGGAGGCCTCGCATGAGCGTACGCGGAATCGTGTTGACGATGCTGGCCATCGGGGCGCTCGCGGTCGGATGTCGCTCCGGCCACGCCGCGAATCCGGCTCCGTCGCTGATCGGAACCTCGTGGCGCGCCGAGGAGATCGACGGCCGCGGTGTTCTCGAGCGGCCGGAGTCCACGCTCGCCTTCGACGACGCGCGGCGCATCACCGGCCACACCGCCTGCAACCGCTATTTCGGCGAGTTGGAGGTGGGCGAAGACACGCTCCGGCTAAAGCCTGCGGGGACGACGCGCATGGCGTGCGCGCCTGTCGTCATGGATCAGGAGAGCCGGTTCCTCGCCGCCCTGAGCGCCGCGACCGCCTTTCGAATCGACGGCGGCAAGCTCCTGCTGCTCGACGAGGCTGGACGGGTGCGCGTGCGGCTCGTCCCGCACGGTCCCCGGCGTGAGGGAAGCTCACCCACGCCCGGTCAGCCGGCCTCGAGTTCGCTGCCGCTCGCTGCCCACGCGTTCGACCGTGACAACAGACCGTCCTCCCCAGCAGGACGGGTCGATGCGAGGCGATACCGTGTACGACGCGATTACGGAACGCCCACCGGCTGATCGTGAGTATTCGCGCCTCACCGTGCGTGGACACGATGAGCGGCGATCGTCACTCATTGACCGTCGATATCCAGCTCGACGGCAGGGCGTACCGCGGCTGCGGTGACGCCTTGGCGCCATAGGCGGCGCCGGCCCGCCACGTCGCTCAGCGCTTGTCGTACTCGTCGTGGCGGCGCCACCAGACGCCCGTCTCGTTGCGCCCCTTGGGGGCGCGGTCGAGCCACTGGTACATGCCCCAGAGGCCGTCCACGCCGCGCGAATAGGCGGAATAGGTGTGGTAGACGACGCCGTCCTCGAGCGCGAACGCGCTCAGACCCGGTCTCTCGCGCGTGTACGTCGCCACGTCGGTTCCGGTCATGGCCGCGATCTGCGCGACAGGTT
>QHSO01000249.1 GCA_003220475.1 Candidatus Rokuibacteriota bacterium
CGCTCATCGACGCCGACATGCCGACCTTCATGGGCCAGCCGCATGCCGTGACGACGAAAGATCTGGAAGCCGCCGACGTCGTCATTATCGGCGCACCGTACGTCGCGAGCTGGCAGGAGTACGCCGGCGTCGCGAAGAGCGAGTGGATCGCCGGCCCCAAGCGCGTGCGCCAGCAGTCGATCCGCTATGCCACGGGCTACATCCAGGATCTCGACATCGACGTCCTCGAGCACCTGAAGATCGTCGACTACGGCGACGCGGCGATCCCGCCAGAGGTTTTCGACCGCCCGACGGTCGACAACATCCTGCGCGCGCAGGCGGCTGTGGAGGAAAAGGTCAATCACGCCCTCGACGCCGGCGCGCTGCCCATCGTCATCGGCCAGAACTCGCCCTGCGGCTCGTACGCGATCGCGAAGCCAATCGCCGAGCGCAGCCACGGCAACGTCGGCCACATCAGCATCGACACCCACTGGGACTCGCAGCCGATCGATCGGCTCACCATGGATCCGCGCATCGCCGGCAGCGGAAGCTGGAAGGCGAAGATGTACGAGTTCCACAAGAACTTCACGCCGCAGAACATGGTGGAGATCGGCGAGCGCGGCATGCTCGAGCGCAAGGAGATCGTGCGTGGCTTCATCGAGAAGGGCGCCCACTTCTACGGCATGTGGAAGATCCGCCGCGAGCTCGGCATCGAGGGGCTGTGCAAGGAGCTCCATCACGCGTACGACGGCACGGCGGATGTCTATGTGCACTTCGACATGGACGTGCTCGGCGGCGCCGGCCCCGCGCCGGGCGACATCCTCGGCGAGCTCGCCGAGCCGATCGGCATGACGGATTACGAAGTCATCCGGCTTGCCCACGAGATCGGCAAGCGCGGCGTGTCCGGCTTCTCCTTCATCTGCATCCCGCCGGGCTCCGCCGTGATCTACCGGACGATCGTCTACGTGATCATGTACATGCTCGCCGGCCGGGTCCTCGCGCGTCAGGCCGGGGGCAGGTAGGCGCCGGCACGCGCGCGGTCATCCCTCCGTCAGCGCGCGCGGACACTTGGTCAGGACCTCGCAGCCGGTGTCGGTGACGCACACCGTCTCGCTGAAGCCGACGGAGCCGAGGCCAGGCAACAGCAGGTACGGCACGAGATGCAGCGTCATGTTCGTTTGCAGAATCGTCTGCGAGCCGGCATCGAGACTCACGCCGCCGCGCTCGATCCACGTGAGGAATTCGACCCCGATGCCGTAGCCGGCGCGATGCAGGAAGAACTGCTCGCAGCCTTCCTTGGCGATCGCCTCGCGCGTGGCACGATACACCTCGGCCGCCGGAATGCCGGCGCGCACGGTCGCGAGCGCCGCCGTCAATCCGGCGAGGGACGCATCCGCGGCGCGCCGCAACTCCGCGCCCGGCGGTCCGACGACGCCAGTGCGGATCAGCGCCGCGTCGTAATGACGGACGTTGGCGCCCATCTCGAGGAACACGATGTCGCCGCGGACGACGGTCTTGCCGAGCCAGGTCGCGTGGGCGAGCGCCGAGCGCGGCCCCGCCGTGATGTAGGTCGGATTCCGCACGAAGTGGCTGCCGGCGAGAATGCGCGCCGGAAACACGGCCGCGGCGATCTCACGCTCGTTCACGCCCTCACGGATCGCGGCCAGCCCCGCGCGCATGCCCGCCGCAACCGCCACCGCCGCCTGTCGCATGTAGGCGATCTCGGCGGGAGACTTCACGGCGCGCATCAGCTCGACGAGCCCGGAGACGTCGACGACCCTCGCGCGCGGCAATGCACGCCCGAGCCCCTCGAAGAGACGCACAGTCAGCCAGGGCACGCCCTTCTCGACGCCGAGCGTTCTTTCAGCGAGCCCGAGTTCGCGGAGCGCCAGCGCGAGCACTTCGGCCGGATCCTCGTCGTCGCGATAGCCGCGAGAGGCAAGCATGTAGGCGGCACCGGCGTTGCCCTCCTCGATGCGGCGGGTGACGAGCAGCGGCGGGCTCGAGCGCGGAACGATGAGCGTCTGCGGGAAGGAGTGAAACCCGGTCGTCTCGTAGCCGGTGAGGTAGTACTGATTCTCGGGCCCGGATAGCAGGACGGCGTCGAGGTCGCGTTCTTCCATACGCGCGCGCAGCAGCGCCTGTCGCCGCTCGTATTCGGCCGCGTCGAACGGGAGCCAGGACTCCGCCATGAGGGGCGTGATCGTCGGCCTCGGCGGCCCTCCTGTCAAGCCGGCGCCGGTGTATTCTCTCGCCACCGATCTCGCCAGGGAGAGACGACATGAGCGACGTCAAGCGACAGCTCGCGAAGTGGATCGACGACGACCGCGACAAGATCATCGGCTTCCTGTGCGACTTCGTGCGCGCGAAGAGTCCCAACCCGCCCGGCGACACACGGCTGGCCGCCGCCCACGTCACCCGCTTCCTCGAAGCGAGCGGCCTCCCGTTTCGCGTGATCGCGCCCGAGCCGACCATGCCGAACATCGTCGGCTCGTTCGACACCGGCAAGCCCGGGCATCACCTGGTGCTCAACGGCCACATGGACGTGTTCCCCGCCGACGTTGCCGTTGAGGGATGGACCCAGGATCCGTGGGGCGGCGCGATCGTCGACGGCAAGATCTACGGCCGCGGCGTGGCCGACATGAAGGCAGGAACGTCGGCCTCGATCTTCACCTACTACTACCTCCATCGCGTGCGCGAGCACCTGAAGGGCAAGCTGACGCTCACCGCTGTGTCCGACGAGGAAACGTTCGGTCCATGGGGCGCGCGCTACCTGATGGAGCACCACCCGGAAGTCCACGGCGACTGCTGTCTGAACGGCGAGCCGAGCAGCCCGCTCACCGTCCGCTTCGGCGAGAAGGGCCCGCTCTGGCTGAAGTTCACGCTGCGGACGAAGGGCGCCCACGGCGCATACACTCATCTCTCTCCCAGCGCGACGAAGCAGGCCGCGCGGCTGATCGTCGACCTCGAGGAGCTCACCACGCTCCGTCCGTCAGTGCCGATCGACATCGCCGACGCGCTCGCCGGCGCCGCAGCCGCCATCGACGAGGCGCAGGGCCCGGGCGCGAAGGACATCGTCCAGCGCGTCACGCTGAACATCGGCGTGATCCACGGCGGCGTGAAGGTCAACATCGTCCCCGGCACGTGCTGGTTCGAGGCCGACATCCGCGTCCCGCCCGGGCTCGCCAAGGAGGAGATACTGGCGAAGATCCGCGAGATCCTGAAGCGATACCCCGAGGCCACGTTCGAGGAGCTCAACCACAGCGCGCCAAACGTCTGCGACCCGAACCACGAGATGATCGGCATCCTGCGTGCCAACGCCAAGGCCCTCGGCCGCCCCGACCCAACGCCCGTCGTGAGTCTCGGCGGCACGGACGCACGCCTCTGGCGCCAGCGCGGAATCCCGGCGCTCGTGCACGGCCCGTTTCCGCGCGGCATGGCGCAGGCGGACGAGCACGTCGAGGTCGAGGAGTTCCTACACGTGGTGCGCATGCACGTGCTGTCGTCGTTCGATTATCTGGCGACGTGAGCGGAACTCGAGCGTCTCGTAGATCTCTCGCATCACGTCGAACGGTGACGCGACGCATCTGGCTGTGGCTCGTGGCCTCACCGATGCGGACGCCGTCACCTTCGATGCGACCTCATGGCGAAGTAGACAATCACTTCTCTTAGGCCAATTCCTGCAGCGCTTGCTCTGATCGCGCGACCCACGCGTTCATGCCCAGCTCGCGATAGATCGTGGTGGCGATGGCCAACTGCTCCGCCGCTTGCTGCCGTTTGCCCGCGCGCACGTACAGCTTCCCGAGGCCGAAGTGGCCGTGCGCAGTGAGCGGTCGCATACCGATTTCCTGGGCGAGCGCGAGGCTCGCTTCATAGTGCCGCAGGGCGCTCCCGGCATCGGGTCGGTCGCTCTGCACCATGATCTCCGCGAACGCTCGAAGTGCGAGGGCCTCGTTCGCGCGTTCTTTGTGCTTCCTCGCCAGATCGACTGCGCTTCCCGCGCGATCGGCGGCCTCCGCGGTACGGCCTGCGAGTAAATATGCCTCCGCCAAACGAGTGAGGCGGACGGCCAGACCCAGGCCCATCGCGCTGATCGATGCCTCGCCGACGATCGACGCCTCCAGCAAGGGAAGAGCTTCGGCGAGACGACCTGACAGCGCATACACATAACCCAAGCCCGAGATGATGTTCGGGTCGGCGACGTTCCGTCTGCGAATCAAAGCCATGCCGTTCTCGAAAGCGTGGAGCGCACTCGCCAGATCGCCCTGTTCGAGGCTGACGCCTCCGAGCGCGCCGTATGACTCGATCACCGTATGGGCATGGTCTGCTGATTCGGCGATCGTCACCGCCTCTGTTGCGTGCTCAATCGCCTCGGCGAACCGGCCCAGATGGGCAAATACGAGCCCGGCCCACGCGTGGGGCCAGGCCGCGAAGAACCTCGGCAGCGCGGCTCGCCGGGCGATGCGCCCGCGTCCCCAAGCTCGCTGGCAATGTCGAGAGCTTGCCGGCTCGCCTCCGCTGCGTGGGCATGGTCGCCGACGTTCCTCAGCCGAGCACCAAGGTCGGCCAGGACGAGTCCGAGCCGGCGTCGGTCGCCGATCTCCGTCGCGATGGCCTCGGCCTCGCGCATGAACTCCAAGATTCGGCCGTAGTGACCGAGGGGCGCGAGGGCCGCTCGCGACTCGAGCCGCAGGTCGATCGCCTGAACTTTTGCGTCGCGGCTGTCGGGTAGGCGAGCGACGGCACGCAGCGCCTCCTCGAAGAAGGTGAGCGCCTCCGCGTAGGCCGAGCGCATCGCGGCCTTCAGGCCAGCCCCGCGGAGGTAGGTAATCGCCCTGTCCCACAGCTCTCCTCGAACGGCATGATCAGCGAGGCGCTCGAGGTGCTCGGCAAGCCGGTCGCGATACATTCCCTCGATCGCCTCGGCGATCCGTGCGTGAAGCTCGCGGCGACGCTGCTGGAGAAGCGTTCCGTACGTGACATCGTGGGTGAGGACATGCTTGAAGGCGTATTCAGTGTCTGGAAAGAGGCTCACTTCATAGAGGAATTCGGCGGCGATGAGATTGGTGAGGCTCTGCCATAGATCGGGCTCGGAGGTCTCGACAATCTGGCGAAGAAGAACGACTGGCACGTGAGTGCCGACTGCGGCCGCTGCCTGAAGCAGCCGCTTGTCCGCAGCGGACAGGCGATCGATCCGCGCGGCGAGGAGTGCGTGGACGCTCGCCGGAATCTGAAGGGTGGCGACCGGCTCAGCGAGGCGATACCCGCCCGGCTCACCGACGAGCCGTTTCGTATCGACCAGCATCCGGACACTCTCTTCGAGGAAGAATGGATTGCCTTCCGTTCGCTGGATCAACAGCCGTTTGAGCTCGTCCAGCGCAGGATCCGCGCCAAGAAGAGCTTGGAGAAGCTCGTCGACATTCGTGCTGACCAGCGGATCAATACGGATCTCCGCGTAATCACGCTTGCTATCCCAGGCGTGCCGGTAATCAGGCCGATAGTTCACGAGGAGTAGCAGACGCGTCGATCCGAGGCCGTCGACGAGGTCGTCGAGAAGAGCTTGTGTCTCGCCATCGACCCAATGAAGATCCTCCACGATCAGAAGCAGGGGTCGCTCGCGCGCCTCCTCAAACCACAACGTTTTGACGGCGTCGAGCGTGAGCCGACGACGCTCGACCGGGTCGAGCGCGCTCCACGTCGGCTCGTCCACGGGTACGTCGAGCAAGGCCAGTAACGCGGGGAGCGTGGGCTCGAGCGTGCGGGCGAGCGTCAGAACCTTGCCCGTGACCTTCTCGCGGATCGCGCGGACGTCGTCCCGCGCGTCGATTTTGAAATAGCGCCTGAGGAGCTCGAGCACCGGCAAGTAGCTTGTCGCCTTGCCATACGACACGGCAGCGCTATCGAGGACGAGCCAGTTCTGTCGGCGCTGTGAGTGGTTGAACTCGTACACGAGGCGCGATTTGCCTACGCCGGCTTCCCCGACGATTGCCACGACTCGTCCGTGACCGTCGGCAGCCTCGGTTTGCGCGCGCCGAAGTTGCTCGAGCTCGGCGTCGCGGCCAACAAAACGCGTGAGCCCGCGCCTGGCGGCGGCGGCCTGCAGACGCGTGCGACTGGGTTCTGGACCAGTCAATTCGTATACGTCCACGGGTTCGGCGAGCCCCTTCACTCGCACCGGGCCCAGCGGCTTCACCGCGATGTAGTCGGCCACGAGCGAGAGCGTAGCGGGCCCTATGACGATCGTGCCTGGCTCGGCGAGTTGCTCCATGCGCGCCGCGAGATGGGTTGTCTGACCAACGGCGGTGTAATCGAGGTTCAGGTCACTCCCGAGCGCCCGGACGACGACGTCCCCCGTGTTCAGCCCTACTCTGATCTTCACAACGGCTGCATGGGCCCGACGGACATCCCCGGCGTAGCGCTTCACGCTGTCTTGCATCCTGAGCGCCGCGTAGCATGCCCGAATCGCGTGATCCTCGTGGGCAAGTGGTGCCCCGAAGAGCGCCATGATGCCGTCGCCCATGACCTGATTCACGAAGCCTTCGAATCGATGAACGGCTTCGACCATGTGCTCGAGCACCGGATCGAGGATCATCCTGGCTTCTTCCGGGTCGCGGTCCTCGAGCAACTCCATGGATCCCTTTAGATCGGCGAACAGGATCGTGACCTGCTTGCGTTCGCCCTCCAGTGCCGACCTCGACGTCAGGATCCGCTCGGCGAGATGCTTGGGGGTGTACGACTGTGGCGAGCCGAGCCGCGAGACGGCGTCCGCGGCAAAGCGTGTCCCACACTGATCGCAGAACAGAGCCTCCGAGCGATTCTCGCGGCCGCAGCGCGGACAGAGCATGGCTGCCATCAGAGACTCTGGTATCAGATCGTTGGCCTTCTGCAAAGTGCCACCGAGTGATAGACACATGATTCGCAATCCGGCCCGGCCAGCACGTACGTCGCCAGCCGGTGATTATCGCTGACGGCCGTGATGCCGCCGCCTCAATCCCAGTAAGCGGGAGCGAGAACGACAACCGCGGCCAGCAGCACCACCAGGAAGAGCACGACAGACGCCACGATGAGTCGCCTGGTGCCTGGCGCGACCGGCAGCTGTCGGTACCAGGGTATGGCGCCGATCAACAGCACGACGAGCACCACGGCGACTCCCATCGCGAGCCACACGCGCGGCGGCCACGTCATCGCCTAATGACCGTGTCGGTGGTGGATATCTGGGTAATGCGGATGGCTGTGGAGCAGGCGCTCGTGAACGTGTCGGTGTGAATGCGGCTCACCCGGCGGCGCCGATGAATCGTGTCCGTGACGATGGTGCGCGTCATGCTCGTGGCGGTGTTCGTGCTCGAGCAGCTCGTGGACGTGTTCATGTTCGTGACGCTCGCTGACGTGGAGCCAGACGCCGATCATCATCAGCCCCGCCGCCACGCCGAGACGCCCGGTCACCGGCTCACCAAGCAGGAGCACACCAATGAGCGCACCGACGAACGGCGCGGTGGAGAAATACGCGCTGGTCCTTCCCGCGCCCAGATCTCGGAGGGCCAGCACGAAGAGGATAAGACTCACGCCATAGCTCAACAGCCCGAGCAGAGCGGCGAGCCCTACCGTGGTCGGGTTGGGAATCGACGCGCCAAGCGACAGCGCGATGCCGATGTTGACGCCTCCGGCGACGAGACCCTTCATCGCTGCAATTTGTAACGGGTCGCTGGCTGACACCTTGCGCGTCAGATTGTTGTCGATGGCCCAGCCCAGGCACGCTCCGGCGATGAGCACGGCGCCGCCGCTCAGCCGCACGGCTTCTGTCGGGTTCCACGCAAGCACCATCGCACCCGCCGCAATCGCGACCATGCCGCCGGCGATACGTCGGTTCACGTGCTCGCGAAACACGACCCACGCGACGACAGCGGTGAGAACGCCCTCGAGATTCAGCATCAAGGCGGCCTCGGCCGCCGCTGCCCGCGACAAGCCGAACATCAGCAACACGGGCGCGATCACGCCGCCGGTGAAGATTGCCGCGGCCAGCCAGGGCCACTCGCTTCGGCCGAGGCGAGCCTCGCCTGCACGTCCGCCGAGCAGAAAACGTTGTGCAAGCCGGCAAGCGCCTAGCGATACCCCGGAACCGAGGTACAGCAAGCCCGCCAACAACCACGGATCAGTGACGGTGAGGAGCGCCTTGCCGGCCGGTACGCTGAGGCCAAAGAGGGCCGCCGCACCGAGCGCGGCGGCGATCGAGAGCCGCGGTCTTGTGGCAATGGATCTGGCCGTCACGAGCGGAGTGTACTGTCGCCGGCCTCGGCATGACTACGACATCGCGCACCGCAACCGCGCTCAGGACTCGGCGGTGTCGTGTGGCGCGAC
>QHSO01000250.1 GCA_003220475.1 Candidatus Rokuibacteriota bacterium
CGACCCAGCCGTCTGGGGCCAGGGTTACGCGACCGAAGCGGCGCGTTGCGTCCGGGACTACGCACGGGGTCGGCCTCACATGGGAACGCTGGGTGTGGCCTCTTCATGACGCTGGTACCGGGCACTGATCGGATCGACTCCGAGCGGCTCCTGTTGCGCAGGATCACGCGCGACGATTACGACTTCTTCGCGCGTCTTCACGCAATGCCGGAAGTGGTTCGTTACATCATGGACGGCCAGCCACGATCTGCCGAAGAGTCGCGCGTCTGGGTCGAACGGGTGGCGATGTACCAGCGCGTGAACCTCGGTCTACTCGCGGTGGTGCGCAAGTCGGATGGTCGGTTGATCGGCCGATGCGGGCTCAGTGAGCTCGTCGTGGACGCGAATGCCGCGCCCGGGACGATCCCGCGAGGATGGTTTCAACGCGCGCAGGCCCCGGCGGGTACACAGCTGCTGGACACGCCCGACCTCGGTTACACGTTCGATCCTGCCAGCTGGGGTCACGGCTACGCGACTGAAGCCGCGCGGTGCGTGTTCGACTATGCGCGCGCGAATCTCGGATGGCGACGCATCGTATCCGTCATTCATCCAGACAACGTGCGATCGCTGCGTGTGGCCGAGCGATCTGGTCTGCGGCGTGACGGGCAGGTAGACATCATGGACCAGGTGATGGAGCAGTACGTGTGGCCGCAGGGAGGGACACCGATTTGGCGGCCACGAGACGCAGGAGCGTGAGCTCCGGCCTCGTGCCGAGGCGCACCGGCGGACCCCACGTCCCTGTGCCGGCACTGACGTAAACCCACAAGCGACCGCGGCGCGAGAGCCCGGCCGCGTGCGGCCCGTGGACCCAATGAATCACGACCGTCCACGGGAAGAATTGGCCGGCGTGCGTGTGTCCCGACAATTGCAGGTCGAAGCCAGCCTGCTCGGCCATCGGCGCGATCTTCGGATTGTGCGCCAGGAGCAGACGGAAGGCCGGCCGCGCGTCGCCGTCGGTCGCGAGGTCCGGACGCGGGCGCGCGTCGGGGTCGGACATTCGCGCGGCGAAGTCGATGACGCCGCCGATCAGGAGGCGTGCCGCGCCACGCGCGATGGTGACATGGGCGTTGCGGAGCACATGAAATCCCATCGCCTCGAAGTGCGCCGTCCACGGCGTCGCACCCGAATAGTAGTCGTGGTTGCCGAGCACGAAGAACGCCCGAGGTCGCTGATCTGCACGATCCGAAGCCCGTCGAGATCCGGCGCCAGCCCCTCCACGGGAATATCGACACGCCGGACATAGGGGCCGCCCAGCGCGGTCAGCGCGCCGACGCAGACGGCGGCCAGCGCGGCCACCGGCACCCACGCAGCGCCCGCCTCATCGAGGAGCGTGTGCATAGCCGCCAGCGGCGGCAGCGCGGCCGTCACCAGCAGGAGCACGTCGCGTCCCACCGTCAGCACGAAGAGAAAGCTGAGCCATCCCATGCAGAGAAAGCTCAGCGTCTGCACCCACTCGTGCCTCCGCCCCTGGCGGTCCCGATTGCCGAACCAGTAGACGACGGGAAGGATCCACACCATGACGAACGGCGCCGCCAGCGCCATCCGCAGCGGCGCCGTCGACGTCAATCGCGCGGCGATGTACGCGTAGCCGGCCAGGAGAATCGTGCTCAGCACGAGCACGAACGGATGAAAGAGACGCCTCACCAACTGATGCTACCAGAGCCCGCGTAGACTCTGATCGTGAGCTTCGATCGGCGCCCCATGCGCATCCTGCCGGCGGCGCTGCTCGTCCTGCTGCTCTGCGGGTCAGCCTCGAGCACGATCGCCGCTCCGCGCCTGGCGACTCCGGCGCCGCCCGGAACGGCCGAAGAGTTGAGCGCGGTGGTCGAGCAGGCACGGCTGCGCTTCGTCGCCAGGGACGCCGCGGGCGTGCTGGCGCACCTCGCCGATAATTATCGCAGCGGCGGCCTCACCAAGCCGGACGTCCGGCAGCAGCTGCTCGCGCTGTACTCACTGTACGAACAGCTTCGCGCGCGCGTGCAGCTCGACCACGTCGAGATGGTGGACGGAGACGTGTGGTTCTATACGACCGGCGAGGTCACGGGCCGCCTGCCGCTCGTGGGATGGGTTACGGTGCTGTCCTGGCAGCGCGAGCCGGAGGTCGCGCGACGCCAGGGCCAGGTCTGGCGCGTCGTCGGCTTTCAGGACTGACCGCCGGTCACGCGTCCTTTCTGTTCCTGGGCCAGAGGTTCATCGTCTGCCGGAGGATCCCGAACTCGCCGAGGTGATACGAGTTGTGATCGATCGCCAGGAATACGCAGCGCAGGACGGACTTCCCGTTGGCGAACGGGACCGGCGCGAAGATGTCGACCTTCGGATCGGCGAGCAGCTGATCGATTCGCTTCAGGTCTTTCTTGATCGTCGCGATCGTGCGCTTCCATCCGGCCGCGTCGGTGGTGGCGTCGGGCTTGGGCCAGTAGCCGTCCGGCCACGACGGCGACACGTGCTTCGCGTTCTGCACGTACTCGAGCAGGTCGGTCTGCGCGATCCGGATGTGCTCGAGGATGTGCCAGAAGCTGAAGGGCACATTCGGCGTCTTGGCGTTGATCGAGCCGACGGGGAAGTCCGCGACCGCCTCGTCGAGGCTCATGTGCGACGACTCGGTCGTGAACACCTCGTGGATCAGGCGGCGCGCGTCCATCTTCGGCATTGCCTTCGCCATGGCGTGATCTCCTCTGCTGACGTCGTCGCCGCAACAGTCTCGGCGTCGCATGCATGACGGCCACGGCTGGCGCGACGAGTCCGAGGTCGAGTTCGTCGAGGCCACGCGGGATCGCGTCTGGAGCCTCACCGTCCGTACGCAACGCGGCGTCGTCGGGCACATCTTTCGCGCAGCGAATGGGGACACGGCACTGTTCACGGACCATGATCTCGAACGCGTCAAGGAGCGGGTCCAGCACTTCATGTCACGCCTTGCGCGTCGAGGTCGTAGCGCCTGGCGTCTAGCTGGAAAAGTTCGTGTAGCGCTGCTTATAGGCGGTGACCGCGATAGATCGGTGACGATCAGATGGACCTTCCGCGTGCGCACTGCTCATGACATCTTCGGCTTCGCGGACGGACGCACCCTGCGACCGAAGGGCGATCTTCGACCACCAGCATCGTGAGACCTGACAAGTCGGGATTTCGGCGCGGATTCACCCCTGTCGGTTATCGCGCCGACGAACATCGGGTCCAAGCTCACGTCTGTCTCCCGCCGTCACGACGAGTTCGGAAGGTGGCGATGAGCCGGCGCTCCAAACATACCGAGCACGCCCGAAACGTACACATCACGCGGCCGGTGAGAACCAGCTCGCGGATCGCTTTGAGCACGTCGTAGCGGTCGACGCCAAGATGGGCCGCCATGCACGCGTCACAGGCCGCACTGTCGGGAATCGAGCGAAGGAATGCGAGTAAAGAGGTGGCGCGCTCAGACAGTACGCTCATGCCGAATCCGTCGGCGCGGCGAGGGATTATTTCGTCCGTGGCGAGGAGAAGACTGACCCAGTCTCCGCGCATGTTCCGCACCGGCCCTCGCCAGCGCGCGCCGCGAGGGCATCAAGCTCGCGGATTACATGGCTAGCGCGGTCGCGTGTATGTCTCACGAGGCAATCCAGACACCATGCGCCGGGGCGCCCCTTCAGTACGTCACGGACAGACAGCATAATCGGACAATACATCATCATCGGACGAGCGGTATTAGACGAAGGTCCAATCACCGATTTCAAACCGTTCGTCTCCAGCGACCCACGCACGCTGGCGCCCTTCCCGCGGCGTATCCGTCGACGCTCCGAAAAACACGGCGTTGAGCTTGCTCCAGCGGGCCGAGCGCATCGGGTATAGCGCCTCGGCTCAGCCGAGGACGATTCGGACGCGATGTGTTTTCCGGTCATCGGCCAGCGTCAGGCCGAGATCGCCCGCCAGCAGGACGCCGTCAAGTTCGATTGACGACACTCCCCGCGACACACCTCTTGGGTTCTCCACGGTGACGTCGTAGCGCGCGGAGCGATAGCGGAATACGAGCTCGAAGCCGGGCCACGCGCACGGGATACAGGGGTCGACGACGAGCCGTGCGCCGCGCAGTCGGAACCCGAGAATCGATTCCAGTCCCGCCCGATACATCCACGCTGCGGATCCCGTGTACCACGTCCAGCCCCCGCGGCCGACGTGCGGCGGGACGGCGTAGACGTCTGCCGCGACGACGTAGGGCTCGACCTTGTAACGCTGGACACCGGCTTCGGTGCTGGCGTGGTTGATCGGATTCAACAACGCGAAGAGCTCGGCGGCCCGATCCCCATCATCGAGCGCCGCGAAGGCGATCGCCACCCAGATGGCCGCATGCGTGTACTGCCCGCCGTTCTCTCGGACGCCAGGGACATACCCCTTGATGTAGCCCGGCTCCAGAGGCGTGTCGTCGAACGGGGGCGTGAAGAGCAACACGAGACCCTCGGCGCGACGCACGAGATGCGCGTCGACAGCCGCCATGGCGCGAGCCTGGCGTGCCGGCTCCGCTGCGCTTGAGATCACGCTCCACGATTGTGCGATGGAATCGATGCGGCATGCGTCGTTGACCGCGGCGCCGAGCGGCGTCCCATCATCGAAGTACGCGCGCCGATACCAGTGACCGTCCCATGCCTCGCGTTCGAGCGACTCCGCGAGCTCGCCGACATATGCACGCCATCGCTCGGCGCGCTTGCCCTCGCCGCGCGCGTTGGCCAGCATCGCCCATTTGGACAGAACGGCGTGCAGGAACCATCCGAGCCAGACGCTCTCGCCCTTCCCCGCAGCGCCCACTTC
The DNA here is from genome assembly GCA_003220475.1 of Candidatus Rokuibacteriota bacterium. Taxonomy (GTDB): domain Bacteria; phylum Methylomirabilota; class Methylomirabilia; order Rokubacteriales; family CSP1-6; genus AR12. The sequence continues at coordinate 4,813 of QHSO01000250.1, forward strand.
GTTCATGCCATCGTTCCAATCCCCGGTCCCCATCAGCGGTAGGCCGTGCGGTCCGGCCGTCAGGCTGAGGTCGAGCGCGCGCGCGCAGTGCTCGAACAGCGTGCCTCGCTCCTCAGACATGCGCGGCTCGAAATACGATTCGGCCTGGCCGACGGCGAGCGTAGGGCCTTCGAGGAAAGGAACGATTTCGTCGAGGACCGCGGCGTCGCCGGTCACCTCGAGATACTGGCCGACGACGTATGGGAGCCAGAGCAGGTCATCGGAGATGCGGGTTCGGACGCCCCGACCGGTCGGCGGGTGCCACCAATGCTGGACGTCGCCTTCGCCGAATTGCCGCGAAGCCGCTCGCAGCACGTGCTGCCGCGTCAGTTCGGGCTCGGCGACTGCGAGCGCCATCACGTCTTGAAGCTGATCGCGAAAGCCGTACGCACCTCCGGCCTGATAGAAGGCCGCGCGCGCCCACAGTCGACACGCAAGCGTCTGGTAGAGCAGCCAGCGGTTGAGCAATATATCCATGGAGCGGTCCGGCGTCTTGACCTGAATCGT
>QHSO01000054.1 GCA_003220475.1 Candidatus Rokuibacteriota bacterium
AACAGGAACTGGATGAACTCCTTCGCGAGCTCGACGTTCTTGCTGAACTTCCACACGGCGATGCCCAGGATGGGCGGTGCGGAGTGGGCGCCGGCAGGTCCGGCCGGGCTGTTGTGATGATTGATGTCGTCGGCGATCGGCATCTTCTCCTTGAGCGCCGCGTTGTACGGGCTCACCGGGTTGTGGATCCACGAACCCTTGCCGGAGAGGATGAAGCGGTTGTTGCCGGCGTCGTCCCAGGAGAGGACCTCCGGCTCCATCGCCTCGAGGTAGAGCTCCTTGTACCACTCGAGTACCTGCGCGGTTTTGTCGGAGTTGATCGCCGGCGTCTTGCCATCCGCCTCGAGCACCTTCGCCCCGAACGACCACGAGACCGACCAGTAGGTGGAGTGGGCGTCGGAGCAGTGGCTGATCGGAATGCCGACCGGGTTGCCCTGCTTCTTGAGCACCTTGCCCATGCGCAGCAGCTCGTCCCAGGTCTTCGGCGGATTCTCGAAGCCGGCCTTCTTGAAGTGGGCCTGGTTGTAAGTGCCGGGGAAGGAGACCCAGAACCACGGGACACCTTTCCACCCCGACTTCGTGAGATTCATCTCCGCCGCGAACGGATACCAGCCGCCGTATTGCTTGCCGAGCTTGTCCACGACGTCGTCGAGGTTGACGTGCAGCTGCTCGTAGAGGAACGGATCGGCGCCCGCCGAGCGGTACATGTCGTGACCGGCCTGCGACTGCGCCTCCGCGGCGACCTTGGCGGGCATCTGCAGATGCGCCATCGTGTCGACGCGGACTGCGCAATTGGCCTGCTTGCCGAACACCTCGGCTTGACGGCGCAGCTCGTCGTCGGCCGCGGGGACGAAGTGGTTCCAAGAGAGAAACGTCAGCTCGCGCTTCTGGGCGAGCACCGGCGCGTGGTCCAGCGCCAGCCATGTCGCGAGACCGGTAGACGTCACAGCCGACGGTTTGAGGAACTGGCGGCGGGTCGTGCCGTTCATGGGCACACTCTCCTGTAGGCGAGGGGAGGTCGCGAACTGTGGCGGACTAAGTAGCATCCGGCTCCCGTCAAGTCAAACGGCGCGGGTGTATACTCGCCCTGGCGTCGTGGGGGGAGGATTCCTGAGAACCGGGTGCGGCCCGGGACCCCTCGAACCTGATCCCGGTAATGCGGGCGAAGGGAACATGACGCGAACAGACGCGGCCGCACCCTCGATGGGGGAGCGGCCGTTTTCGTTTCCATGAAGATCACGGTGAACGGGCGCGAGATGGAGGTTGCCGATGGGCTCAGCGTCGAAGCGTTGCTCGCCCATCTGGCGGTGAAGCGCGAGTACATGGCGGTGGCCGTCAACCGCGAGATCACGCCGAAGGCCACGTACGCCTCGGTGGCGCTGCGCGACGGCGACCGCGTCGAAATCGTTCGGCCCATGGGTGGCGGCAGTGCGAGGTGAGCGGCGCCGCGCCGCGAGCCGAGCCAAGAAATTTGGCATGAGGTGATTGAGATGCACGACACGAATCTGGTGCTGGGCGGCAAGGACTTCACCTCGCGGCTGATCGTCGGCACCGGCAAGTACGCGAGCAACGAGATCATGCGCCAGGCGCACGAGGAATCCGGCGCGGAGATCGTCACCATCGCCGTGCGGCGCGTGAGCCTGCCGGGCAAGGGCGATTCCATCCTCGACTTCATCGACACCAAGCGCTTCACGCTGTTGCCGAACACCGCCGGCTGTTACACCGCGGATGAGGCCGTCCGCACCGCGTATCTCGCGCGCGAGGCGGGGCTGGGCGAGATGCTCAAGCTCGAGGTCATCGGTGACGCGCGCACGCTGTTCCCGGACGTGCAGGGGCTGCTGGAGGCGACGCGGACGCTCGCGCGCGAGGGCTTCGTCGTGATGCCATACACGAACGACGACCCGATCATCGCCAAGAAGCTGGAGGACGCGGGCGCCGCGTGCGTGATGCCGCTCGGCGCGCCCATCGGCTCGGGCCTCGGCATCCGCAATCCCTACAACATCAAGATCATTCTCGAGACGGTCTCGGTGCCGGTGATCGTCGACGCCGGCGTCGGCACCGCCTCGGACGCGGCCATCGCGATGGAGCTCGGCTGCGACGGCGTGCTGATGAACACCGCCATCGCCGGCGCTCGGGATCCCGTGGCGATGGCGCGCGCGATGCGACTGGCCGTCGAGTCCGGACGGCTCGCCGCGAAGGCCGGCCGGATCGGCAAGAAGCTCTACGCGACAGCGTCCTCGCCGATCGAGGGCCTGGCCGATTGGACCAGCTGAGGCTCTGCCTCGTCACCGATCGGACCCAGCTCCGCGGCCGTGACCTCGTCGCGGTCGTGGACGAATGCCTCGCGGCTGGCCTCCCCGCCGTCCAGGTGCGCGAGAAGGATCTGGCCGTCGTCGAGCTCGCCGCGCTCTGCCGTCGCCTGCGCGCGCCCACTCGCGAGCGCGGCGCGCTGCTGATCGTCAACGACCGCGTCGACGTCGCGCTCGCAACGGGCGCCGACGCCGTGCAGCGAACGGGCACGTCACTCCCGCTCGAGGACATTCGCGTGATCGCCGGCGCCCGGCTGCGCGTCGGCGCCTCGGTCCACTCGCTGGAGGACGCGATCGAGGCGGAGGCGAAGGGCGCCGACTGGCTCGTGTTCGGCCCCCTGTTCGACACGCCCTCCAAGCGCGCGTACGGCCCTCCGCAAGGCCTCGACGCGCTCGCCAAGGTCACGGGACGTGTGCGCGTTCCCGTCATCGCCATCGGCGGGATCACGCCGATACGCGTGCGCGAGGTGCGGTCCGCCGGCGCGCACGGCGTGGCGGCCATCGCCGCGATCCTCGCCGCACCGTCGCCGGGCGACGCCGTGCGGCGCTTCCTCGAGGCGCTGGCCGCCGCGTGAAAGTCACGGTCGTCGGCGGCGGCATCATCGGCTGCGCGACGGCCTACGAGCTGGCAAAGGCTGGCTGCGCGGTGACGCTGTTCGAGCGCGCCACGCCGGGCGCCGAGGCGTCGAGCGCGGCGGCCGGGATGCTGGCGCCCCTCGGCGACGCGAGCGGCTCGCCGTTCGAGCGGCTCGCGGTCGCGAGCTGGCAGCTCTATCCGGCCGTGGTCGAGGAGCTCCGAAGCCGAACCGGCGTCGACGTCGAGTACGTCACGCGCGGCACGATCTATCCGCTGTTCGACGCGGAGGACGTCCGGCGCGCCGAGACGCGCGTCGCCGGGCGCGAAATGCGCGAGTTCGGCATCGAGGCGTGGGACACCGCCGACGTGCGCGTGCGCGAGCCCGCGCTGGCCACCCGCGTGCGCGGGGCGATGTTCGTCGGCGCCGACCACTGGGTGAACAGCCAGCGCCTCGTCGTGGCGTACGCGCAGGCGGCGGCGGCCGCGGGCGTGATCCTGCGCGCGGGGACGTCGGTGAGTCGCATCATCGTCGAGGACGGTCGCACCCACGGCGTCGTCGCCGACGGCGACCGCTGCGAGGCCGATGCCGTGCTGCTCGCGGCGGGAGCGTGGACGGCCGCGCTGGCGGCGTCGTTCGGCGCGCGCCTGCGCGTGGAGCCCGCCCGCGGTCAGATGCTGGCCCTGACGCACGTGCCGCCGGTGCTCACTCACACCGTGCGTACCGACGACGTCTATCTGGTGCCGCGACCCTCCGGCGAGCTGCTCATCGGCGCCACCGTCGAGCGCGTCGGCTTCCAACGCACGGTGACGGCCGAGGGCATCTCGAGCTTGCTCGCCGCCGCCATCGGCCTCGTGCCGTCTCTCGGCTCGCTGCCGATCGTACGCACGTGGTACGGCTTCCGGCCGTGGGCGCCGGACGGCCTGCCGATCATGGGCCCATGGCCGGACATCGAGGGCTTGTGGGTGGCGACCGCGCACTTCCGCAATGGAATCTTGCTAGCGCCGATCACGGCGCACCTGATGACGGAGTGGATGGTGAGCGGGGAGCCGGGCGTCAGGGTCGAGGAGTTCGCGCCTCAACGCTTCCTGTCGCGGGATCGTTCGACTTTTTGAGGTCGAGGATCGGGGGCAGCGCCCCGATCTGCGGCGTCTCCTGCACCTGGGTGATGCGGTTCATGCGCGCGACGATGTCGCGAATGCGCTCGCCGCCCTCGCGCGCGCGCTCGATCCACTTGCTCTCCTCGCTGTCGGGCGCCACCTTGCGCGCGACGAGCCCGAGCCCGCCGAGCACCGAGGTGAGCGGATTGTTGATCTCGTGTGCGGCGGCGCGCGCGAGCAGCGTCACCGCGCGCAGCTGCGCGGCGTCACGCCGTGCCGCTTCCGCGGCGCGGCTGGCCACCACGTCGCCGAACAGGCGGGCGACCAGGCCGATGCCGACGAGGTCGACCATGAGCACGGGCAGCCAGACGGGCCCGAACATCGCGGCGCCGCGCTCGCCCAGCGCGAGGAACGACGCCCACGTGACGGCGAACACGGCGACGGCGAGCGCGATCGAGTGACGCAATCCCACACCGCCGTCGCGCTTGGCCCACACGCGCACGAGCGCGGCGACCGCCACCACGGCCACGATGCCGAGCGCGCCGGCGCCGGCGCCGGCGCCGCCGAGCCAGAGCCGGCGCACCAGCGCGATGGCGCCGGCAATGGCGCCGGCGGGCGTGCCCTCGACGAGCGTGATGAGCGCCAGCGGCACCGCGCGCGCGTCCACCCACCGGTCCTCGCCCACCTGGATTCGCGAGCGCATCAGGAACAGCGCGAGCAGGCCGAAGGCGACACCGTTCGCCGGACCGCAGTGCGAGCCGCAGGACGTCGTGGGGCTGGGGCCCCACCGTCCGAGGCGAGCCTAAGAAGGAGCCTCCATGACGACGAACGAGCTGAAGCAGCGCGTCTACGCGGCCATCGACCGGCGTGCCGAGGAAATCGTCGGGCTCGGCGAACGCATTCGCAAGCAGCCGGAGCTCGGCTTCAAGGAGGTCAAGACCGCGCGCCTGGTCGAGGACACGCTGGCCGGCCTCGGTCTCAAGCCGAAGGCGGGGCTCGCGCTCACCGGCGTGCGCGCCGAGGCGCCCGGGCGCGCCGGCGACGGGCCGACGTTCGCGCTGCTCGGTGAGCTCGACGCGCTCGTCGTCGCCGGCCATCCCGAGGGCGATCCGACGACGGGTGCGGCCCACGCGTGCGGGCACAACGCGCAGGTGGCGGCGCTGCTCGGCGCGGCGATGGGGCTGCTGGACGCCAACGCGCTGGATGCGCTGAGCGGACGCCTGGTGTTCTTTGCCGTTCCCGCGGAGGAGTACGGCGACATCGAGTGGCGCGTGGCGCAGGCGCGCGCGGGGAAGCTCGAGTTCCTCGGCGGCAAGCCGGAGCTGCTGCGACTCGGCCACTTCGACGACGTGGACCTGGCGATGATGATCCATCTCACGTCGCGGCCCGAAGACGGCAAGACAGGCGTGCCCGTGTCGAACAACGGCTGCCTCGTGAAGACGATCCGCTACGTCGGCCGCGCTTCGCACGCGGGCGGCGCGCCGCACATGGGCATCAATGCCCTCTACGCCGCGCAGGTGGGACTCACCGCCGTCAACGCGATCCGTGAGACCTTCCGTGACGAGGACACGATCCGCGTGCATCCGATCATCACCCACGGCGGCTCGCAGGTGAACGTCATCCCGGGCGAGGTGCGGCTCGAGACGTACGTGCGCGGGCGCACGGTCGACGCGATCCTCGACGCCCAGAAGAAGGTGGACCGCGCGTTCAAGGCCGGCGCGCTGGCGCTCGGCGCGAAGGTCGAGATCGAGACGCTGCCCGGTTACATGCCGATGACGTGCGACGCGACGATGGCGCGGCGCTACGAGGCGAACGCCGCGACGCTGGTAGGCGCCGAGCACTTCCGGCAGATCGGCCACCGCACGGGATCGACCGACATGGGCGATCTCAGCATGGTGATGCCGATCCTGCATCCCTACGTCGGGGGCGCGGTCGGCAGCGGCCACGGCGCGGACTTCAAGATCGTCGATCCGCAGCTGGCCTACGTCACCAACGCCAAGGCGCTGGCGGCGATGGCCGTCGATATGCTCGCGGACGGTGCCGCCGGCGCGCGCGAAGTCTTGAAGACGGCCCGAGCGCCGATGACGCGCGAGCAATACCTGACGTTCCAGCGCGGCCTCGCGCGGCGCGAGACGTTCGAGGGGTGAGGCGCTGTACGGCAAGAGTCCCGTCGAGTTCCCACGACGCATCGTCTGCCTCACCGCGGAAACGACGGAGATCGCGTTCATGGTGGGTGCCGGCGATCGCGTCGTCGGCGTGCCGGGCACCGCGCGGCGGCCGGAGGCTGCGCGCGAGCGGGCGCGCGTTGGCGGCTTCACCACCTTCCGCACCGACAGGATCCTCGCCCTGCAGCCGGACCTGGTACTCGGCTTCTCCGATCTGCAGCGCGAGATCGTCGGCGAGCTGATCGGCGCCGGCGTGGCCGTGCTGTGCACGAACCAGCGCCGGCTGGACGAGGTGCTGGCGGCCATCTTGATGATCGGCGGCGCGCTCGGCTGCGAAGCGGCGGCGCGCGAGGCCGTCGCGGACATGCGCGACGAGCTCACGCAGATGCACGAGTACACGTCGGTGTGGCCGGAGCGTCCGCGCGTGTACTTCGAGGAGTGGATGGATCCGCTCATCGCCGGCATCGGCTGGGTCTCCGACCTGATCGAGGTCGCCGGCGGCCGCGACGTGTTCGCCGAGCTCCGCGACCGGCGCTCGGCGCGCGAGCGCATCGTCGACGCCGCCGACGTCGTCGCGCGCGATCCGCAGATCATCCTGGCCTCCTGGTGCGGCAAGCCCGTGGACGTCGGCGCCATCGCCGCGCGCCCGGGGTGGAAGACCATCGGCGCCGTCACGGCCGGCGAGATCCACGAGATCGAGGGCGAAGACATCCTGTCGCCGGGGCCGTCGCTCGTGCACGGGCTGCGCCGCATCCACGGGGTGATCCAGGCCTTCCAGGCCCGCTGAGCGCGCTAGGCGGACCCGCTACAATGGAGCGTTCGAAAAATTTGGGGCCGGCTCACGCCGGCGGTTAGGATTGGGCCCTTCCGGATGACTGAAAACATCGCGCGGATGCCTCCCGAGCGGTTCTTCTCCGAGCGATTCGACGTCACGCCGTCCCTCATGGAGCGCCTGCTCGGCAGCAACCTCGCCGGGCGGGTGGACGACGCCGACATCTACCTCGAGTACCGCGTGAACGAAGAGCTCGTACTCGAAGAAAACGTGGTGAAGAAAGCGTCCCGTCATGTGAGCCAGGGCGCCGGCGTCCGCGCGCAGTCGGGCGCGCGCACGGGCTACGCCCACACCGATGATCTCGCGCTGAAGAATCTCGAAGAGGCCGCGCGCCAGGCGCGCGCGATCGCGGATCGGTCGGGCGGCTCGGGCGTCGTCGCCGTGGCCGGTCGCGGGCGGCCGCACGATCTCTACACGCTGGCCGAGCCGCCGATCGTCACCGAGCTCGCGCGCAAGCTCGACCTGCTGCGCCGGATCGACGCCGCGTGTCGCGCCGCCGATCCGCGCGTGCGGCAGGTGATCGTCTCGCTCACCAGCGAAGAAGTGGTCATGCTGATCGCGACGGCGTCGGGCTGGACCGTCGGCGACGTACGGCCGCTGACCCGGCTCAACATCACGGCGATCGCCGAGGACGGCGGCCGGCGCGAGATCGGCGGCTTCGGCGGCGGCGGTCGCGTGCCGTTCGACTTCTACCTCGAGGCGGACCGGTGGAAGCGCTTCGCCACCGAGGCCGCGCGTCAGGCCACGCTGAAGCTCTCGGCGATCGACGCGCCGGCGGGGACGATGACCGTCGTGCTCGGACCCGGCTGGCCGGGCATCCTGCTGCACGAGGCTATCGGCCACGGGCTCGAAGGCGATTTCAACCGCAAGGGCGTCTCGGCATTCGCCGGCCGCCTGGGACAGAAGGTCGCCTCCGAGCTGGTCACGGTGGTCGATGACGGCACGATCGCGAATCGGCGCGGCTCCCTCAACGTCGACGACGAAGGTACGCCGACCGGCCGGAACGTCCTGATCGAGAACGGCATCCTGCGCGGCTACATGCAAGATCGGCTCAACGCGCGCCTGATGGGCCAAGCGCCCACGGGCAACGGTCGGCGCGAGTCGTACGCCCACCCGCCGATGCCGCGGATGACCAACACGTTCATGCTCGCCGGGCAGGACGACCCGCGCGAAATTTTGAAGGCGGTCTCGCGCGGTCTCTACGCGGTGAATTTCGGTGGCGGACAGGTGGACATCACGAGCGGCAAGTTCGTGTTCTCCGCGAGCGAAGCCTACCTGATCGAGGATGGCGAGATCACCAAGCCGGTGAAGGGCGCCACGCTCATCGGCAATGGCCCCGACGCGCTCACGCGGGTGAGCCGCGTGGGGTACGATCTCGCGCTCGACGAGGGGGTCGGCACGTGCGGCAAGGATGGCCAGTCCGTGCCGGTCGGCGTGGGACTGCCGACGATCCGCCTGGACGGCATGACGGTGGGAGGCACGGCAGTTTGAGCGCCGACGCGGCCCTGCTCGCCGACGTCCTCGCGCGCGCCACGGCTCGCGGCGCGACCGCCGCCGACGGCTTCCTCATCGAGGAGCAGTCCTTCAGCGCCTCCGTGCGCCTGGGCCAGGTCGACACCGTCACGCACTCGCGCGAGCAGCGGCTCGCGCTGCGCGTGTTCGCCGGCCGCGCGTCCGCCGCCGCCTCGACGTCCGATCTCTCGCGCGAGTCGCTGGAGCGCGTGGTGGACGAGGCGACCGCGCTCGCGCGCGTCACCGCGGAGGATCCCCACGCAGGGCTGCCCGACGCCGCCGAGCTGATCGAGCACGTTCCCGACCTCCAGCTGGAGGATCACGAGGGACCCGAGCCGACGCCGGAGGACAAGATCGAGCTTGCGCGCCGTGCGGAGGCGGCCGCGCTCGCCGCCGATCCGCGCATCACCAACTCGGAGGGCGCCGAATACTTCGACCGGCGCGCGCACTATGCGTACGCGACGTCGCACGGCTTCGCGCGCGGCTACAGCACATCGTCCTTCGGCCTGACGGTCTCGCCGGTGGCCGCGAAGGACGGCGAGATGCAGCGCGACGTCTGGTACAGCTACGCGCGGCGCCGCCGCGCGCTCGAAGATGCCGAGTCCATCGGCCGCACGGCGGCCGCGCGCGCGCTGCGCCGCCTCGGGGCTCGCAAGGTGAAGACCGCCGAGGTTCCGGTGATCTTCGACCCCGATACCGCGGCGTCCCTGCTGCGCTCGATCGCCGGCGCCGCCAGCGGCCCGAGCCTCTATCGCCGGGCGTCGTTTCTCCTCGAGCGGCTCGGCACGCGCATCGCCGCCCCGTCGGTGACTATCGTCGACGACGGGCTGCTGCCGGGTGCGCTCGGCTCGCGGCCCTTCGACGGCGAGGGGCTCGCCACGCGGCGCACGGTGCTGGTCGGCGAGGGCAAGCTCGAGTCGTACCTGCTCGACTCGTACTCGGCGCGCAAGCTCGGCCTCGCCTCGACGCATCACGCGAGCCGCGACGGCGCCGGCGTCTCGGTCGGCACGACCAACCTCATGCTGCGGCCCGGGACGACCTCGCCGCAGGACCTCATTGGCTCCGTCAAGAGCGGGTTCTACGTCACCGAGCTGATCGGCTTCGGCGTCAACGGCGTGACGGGCGACTACTCGCGCGGGGCTGCCGGAATGTGGATCGAAGACGGCCGGCTGGCGTTTCCGGTCGAGGAGGTCACGGTGGCCGGCAATCTGCTGGAGATGTTCGATCGCATCGAGGGAATCGGCAACGATCTCGTGCTGCGTGATCGCGTCGCCGCACCGACGCTGAAGATCGCGCGCATGGTCGTCGCGGGCGACTAGATGGTCATCGACAGCCACTGCCATCTGCACGATCCCGCGCTCCCCGACGCGCTCGACACGCTGCGCGTGGGGCAGTCGCTCGACGTCTGGGGCGTGATCGCGGTCGGCTGCGACGCGGAGACCAACGCCCGCAATCTCGCGCTGGCGGCGGCGGCGCCCAAGGCGGTGTGGGCGTGCCTCGGGTTTCATCCCGACCAGGACCGGCTCGGCGACGCCGATCTCGACGCGGTGGAGCAGCAGGTCGCCGAGCACCACGCGCGCATCGTCGGTCTCGGCGAGGTCGGCTTGCCGTGGTATTCGCTCGAGGGCAAGGCGGACGCCGCCGAGCGTGCGGCGCGGGGCCGCGCGCGCCTCGATCGGCTGCTGGCGCTGGCCGCGCGCTACGACCTCGCCGTCTCGCTGCACGCGCCGCACGGCGCGGCCGCCGACGCGCTGGAGAGCCTGCAACGTCACCGCATCGAGCGCGCCGTGTTCCACTGGCACAAGGCGCCGCCGGAGGTCACGGCCCGGATCGTGGACGCCGGCTACTTCGTCTCGGTCACGCCCGAGGTCGTCTACCGCGAGCGCGATCGCGCCCTGGTCGAGCAGGTGTCCCTCGAGTCGCTGCTGGTGGAGAGCGACGCGCCGTGGAAGTACGGCGGCGAGTTCGCGGGCGTCTCATCGGGACCGTGGCTGGCCGCGCGCGCCGCGGAGGAAGTCGCCAAGGTCAAGCGTGAGCCGCTCGAGGACGTGATGTTCCGGCTCTCGACGAACGCCTGCCGGCTCTTCCATCTCGCGTGGACGTGAGCGCCGAGCGGCATTCGATCGCGCTGCCCGACGGCAAGCTCGCGCTCGTGCTCCACGTGCCCGAGGTCCCGGGGCGCGTCCCGTGCGTGGTGGCGTGCCACGGCCTGTCCGCGTCGAAGGACTCCGACAAATATCTGCTGCTCGCCGAGGCGCTGCCGGGGGCCGGTCTCGCGCTCGCGCGCTTCGATTTCCGCGGGTGCGGCGAGTCGAGCGGTCGCGAGGAGGACACGACGATCGCGACGCGCCTCGAGGACGTAGAGGCGGTCCTCGCGCACCTCGACGGCCATCCCAGGCTCGACGGGCGCATCGGCCTGCTCGGCTCGAGCCTTGGCGGCTTCGTCGCGCTGTTCGTGGCCGCGCGCCGTCGTAACACGCCGATCGTCACCTGGAACGCACCCTCGAGCCTGACCGAGCTGGCCAACGACGATCTGCGCGACAACCGAGGCCTCGGCGTGCCGTTCGCGCTCGAATATATGAGCGGACGGTACGCGCTCGCGCCGAAGGGCGTGCCGCATCACCTCGTCGTCCACGGCGAGGCCGACGACGTCGTGGGCCTCGATCACGGCATGCAGCTGCTCGATCAGGCGGCCGAGCCCTGCGATCTGCTCGTCATTGCCGGCGGCGATCACCGCCTGACCGATCCGGCGCACCGCGCCCAGGCCGTCGCGGCCAGCCGCGACTGGCTGCGAGGATTCTTGCCGTGAGCAAGGACCGGGTCCGCGACGAATTTCTCGAGCTCGCGCGCATCAGCAGCGTCTCCAAGCGCGAGGGCAACGTGGCCAAGCGGCTCACGGCCATCCTCGAGGCCATGGGCGCCAGCGTGCAGGTCGACGACGCCGGCGACAAGGTCGGCAGCGACACCGGCAACCTCGTCGCCCATTTTCCGGGGACCGCGCCCGACGTCGCGCCGTTCCTGCTGTGCGGCCACATGGACACCGTGCCGCCCGCCGACCACGTTCGTCCCGTCGTCGACGGCGACGTGATCCGCACCGACGGCACCAGCGTCCTCGGCGGCGACGACAAGTCCGGCATCGTCTCCATCTTGGAGATGATCCGGCTGCTGGGCGAGCGACGGATCGCGCATGGCCCGATCGACGTGCTGTTCACGATCTGCGAGGAGCTGGGGCTGCTGGGCGCCAAGCACTTCGACGTGGGCCGCCTGCGGGCGCGCACGGGGCTGATCCTCGACTGCGACGGCGTGCACGAGCTCATCACGCGCGCGCCGGCGGCCAACCGGCTACACATAATCGTGCACGGCCTCGAGGCGCACGCCGGCCTCGCGCCGGAGCAGGGGATCAGCGCGGTGCAGGTGGCGGCGGAGGCCATCGCGGCCATGCGGCTCGGGCGTGTGGACGCCGCGACGACGGCGAACGTGGGCCGCATCGAGGGTGGCCTGGCAAGCAACATCATCCCCAATCGCGTCGTGGTGCGCGGCGAGACGCGCAGCCTCACGCTGGAGGCGCTGGAGCGACAGACGCGCCACATGCTCGAGTGCTTCGAGACGGCCGCGTCGCGTCACTCGGTCACCGTCGCGGGCACGACGCACGTCGCGCGCGTCGAGGCGCGCGTCGAGCGCGACTACGAGCCGCTGGCGGTCGCCGACGACACGCGCATCGTGCGGCTGGTGCGGGGCGCCGCCGGGCGCCTCACGACGTCGTTCAGGACGCGCGCGACCGGTGCGGCCTCAGACGCCAACGTCTTCGGCGGGCGCGGTCTGGAGGTCGCCAACCTCGGCTGCGGCATGCGTCAGATCCATACCGTCAACGAATGGGTCGACGTCAACGACATCGTGGCGACGACCGAGCTGCTGGTGGAGACGGTGCGGCTGCACGCCGCGGGGACCTACACGGCGTAGGGCGAGACGAGCCGGCTCGCGACGCTCTGCGCCTCCGGCTCGGGACAGTAGCTGAACCACTCCGGGTGAAGCGTCAGCAGCGGCTCCAGCTCGGGCAGCAGCCCCTCGACGCTGAACGCGGCGGGGCTGGCGGCGGCCAGCGCCGCGCACTCGTGCACGCCCATCATCAGCGCGGAGATCCGCGGCTGCTCGAGCGAGTGCGCAAGCAGCAGGTACGCCGGCTGGTACATGCTCACGGCGCGCTCGACGAAGTGTGCGAGCGAGGCGAGCACGGGCGCCGCGTAACCGGGCCGCGCGGTGAGCAGCAGCATCGCCAGCGCCGAGGCGTGCAGCGGCACGCGCCGGAACTCCCGCACGACGATCAGCGTGTGATCGCCGGGCTCACTCACGGGCGTGGGAGGTGCCCAGGCCTCCGCATCGTGGACGGTGTAGACGGCGAAGCGCGTCTGGTCGTCCTGGCTGCGAAAGCGTGATCGGGCGTGGATGCGCGTGTCGAAGATGTCGTCGCCGGCCTCCATGCGCTCGAGGACGCCGGCAGATGCGATGGCGCGATACAGTCTGAGGCCGCGCATCCAGACGGGCCGTGTGCGAAGCATGCGTGCGGCAAAAGCAACTCGCATGCCGCACCGCGTCCGTGCGCTTGCTTCATCGTGGCGCGAAGATGCGCCGCATCCCAGTTTTTTCAAAAATACCTGCCCGACGCCGGCGCGTCAGGGACGTAACGTGGCCGACGCGACGTTGTAAGCCCGGGATTTGCCGGTGTTTCGCGATCTCACTCGCGGGCTGGGAAAACTTTTTCATAGAAAACGTCAGTCATCGCTTCGACTTACGGCGCACTCGTGTGATGATTCGAGAAGGAGCCGACGGGACTGTCACCCGAGACCCTTTATCAATTGGCCAACGTCGTCCTTGCCGCCTCGGCGCTCGGCGTCGCGACGCTGATCGTCGTCACCATCGGGCGGCGACACGCGTGGCGGCCGGAGCCGCTCGGCGTGGTCTTCTGCTTGGTCTTTTTGGCGATCGGCGTCCGTGCCGCGGTGGCAGTGTGGTCGGGTAGTTCCGTCGCGGTGTCGCCGGCGCAGGTGATCTTCGACTGGCTCGCGGCGGCCGCCGCCGTGGCGTTCCTGACGCTGCACGGCCGCTATGGCGTGCTGATCGACAACGCGGAGATGGTCCGCGGCTACGCCGAAAAGGATCGCGAGGCGCGCGCACTCGCGCAGGTGAACGAGGAGTTGCGCCGTCTCGACGAGCTGAAGTCGGAGTTCCTCGCCATGGTCAGTCACGAGCTCCGCACGCCGTTGACCGCGATCGTCGGTTACAGCCGGCTGCTGCTCCGCCAGGCCCACGGCACGCTGACGCCCAAGCAGCTCGAGCACCAGGAGGCGATCTTCCGCGGCGCCCAGCGCCTGAACGACCTCATCAATGACCTGCTCGACGTCTCGCGCCTGGAGGCCGGCCGCATCGAGCTCACTCCGCGCTCGCTCGATCTGCATCAGGTGGTCGAGCAGGTCGGGACGGTGGTCACGGCGGCCGCGCAGGCGCGGCGCATCCACGTGCGGACCATGCTGCCGCCGGAGCTCCCGGCGGTGCAGGCCGATCCGTCGCGGCTGCAGCAGATCCTCGTCAACCTCGTCGGCAACGCGGTGAAGTTCAGCACGCCGGGCGGCGAGGTTCGGATCCTCGCCGGCCGGCAGCGCGACCAGGTGTGGATCGCGGTCGAGGACGACGGGGTCGGCATCGCCAAAGAGGAGCTGCAGCGGATCTGGGATCCCTTCTATCAGGTCGAGGCGCCGATGCGGCGACGTCACGGCGGGTCCGGTCTTGGCCTGGCGATCGTCCGGCGGCTGGTCGAGCTGCACGGCGGCGTGGTGCGCGCCGAGAGCGAGGGCGAGGGGCGCGGCAGCCGCTTCACCTTCACGTTGCCGACCGCCGCCCTGCCGGCGGACGCGGCCACACGCGGCGCGGAGCCGCCGATGCCGATCGAGGCGGTGCTGGCCGGGCGCGAGGTGCTCATCGTCGAGGACGAGCGCGCGACGCAAGAGTTGATGCGCGCGGTCGTGGAGGACCTGCTCGGTGGCCGCGCCCGCACGTGCGACAGCGGCGAGCACTGCCTGTCGCTGGCGCGCGAGCGCACGCCCGCGCTCGTGCTGCTGGACCTCATGCTGCCGGGGCTGAGCGGCTGGGAGGTGGCGCGGCGGCTGCGCCAGGATCCGCGCACGACGGGCGTGCCGATCATCGCGGTCTCGGCGCTCTCGCGCTCGCAGGAGCGCGAGTCGGCGCTGCACGCCGGCTGCGATGCGTACGTGGCCAAGCCGTTCACGCCGGACGAGCTGGCGCGGCTGATGGCGACGACGCTCGAGACGCAGGACGTGGCCGCGCCATGAAGGCTCAGGCGGCCCGCATCCTCGTCGTCGAAGACAACGCCGACACCGCCGCGCTGCTGCGCGACCTGCTCGAGGGCGAGGGCTACGAGGTGGAGACTGCGGCCACGGGCGAGGCCGCCTTCGACGCGCTCGCCGTTGCGCCCGACGTCGATCTGATGGTGCTCGACCTCATGCTGCCCGGGATGAGCGGCTACGAGGTCATCGAGCGGCTGCGCACACAGTCCGATCTCTCCGACCTGCCGATCCTCGTGCTCAGCGCTCTTGGCAGTGCGTCAGCCCGCGTGCGCGGCCTGCGCGAGGGCGCCGACGACTACATGACCAAGCCGTTCCTGCCCGAGGAGATCGTCGCGCGCGCGCGCACGCTGGTGACGCGGCGGCTCCTGGCGCGGCGCACGGGCGAGCTCGAGGCGCTCAGCCGCATCGCGCAGGCGGCGCTGACGGCGGCGAGCCCCGACCTGCTGCTCTTCCGGCTCGTCGAGATCGTGGTGGAGGTCTTCAACGCCGACGTCGCGGTCATCTACATGCTCGACGACGCGCGCGCGGAGCTGAAGCCGCGGGCGGCGGTCGGCCTGCCGCCGGGTGTCGAGCCGGCGCCGATCCCCGTCACGGTGGGCGCGGTGGCGACGGCCATCAGCACGCGCGAGCCCGTGCTGATCTCCGACGGTGGCGGCGCGGGCGATCCGCTCACGCGGCGTGAGGCGTTTCGCTCGCTGATGGTCGCACCGCTCGTGGTGGCCGGCTCGCCGATCGGCGTGCTCGAGGTGGCGTGCCGGACGCGGCGCCTCGGCGGTCGCGCCGATCGCCTGCTGCGCATCGTGGCTGATCGCGCGGCGGTTGCCATCGAGCACGCGCGGCTCGAGAACGAGGCGCGCGAGCTGGCCGACGTCGTGCGGCGCATCGGCGAGGGCGTGGTGGTATCCGATGGCGACGACCGCATCGTGTTCGCCAACCGCGCGTTCCACGAGATGATCGGCGGCGGCGAGCCGCTGGTCGGCGTGCGCTGGACCGACTTTCTCGCGGGCGCGCAGGACGTGGGCGCATTGACGGCGCAGATGCGCGGGCCGTCGTTCCAGGGCGAGGTGCTGCTGCTGACGCGCGCGGGCGATCCGCGGCCGGTGCTGGCCACGCTGTCGACGGTGGAGCGGCACGACGGCGGCGGCATCCAGCGCATCGGCGTCTTCCGCGACATCAGCCGCGAGCACGAGCTGCGCTTCCGCGTCATCCGCGAGCAGAAATTCCGCACGTTGGGCTCGCTGGCCGCGGGCGTCGCGCACAACATCAACAACCGGCTCACGCCGGTGCTGGGCTGGACCGAGATGCTGCAGGAGCGGCTCAGCGCCGACGAGCCCATCGCGGGCGAGGAGCTCAAGCACGCACTGAACGTCATCCACCAGGGCGCCTCCGACAGCGTGGAGACCGTGCGACGGCTGCAGGAGTACTCGCGGCCGGCGCGCGTGAAGGGCCCGGAGGCCGTACAGCTGCGCGACGTGCTCGAGCAGCTGCTGGCGCTGACGCGGCCGCAGTGGGACAACGAGGCGGCGCGGCGAGGCATCCGTTACGAGATCGACCTGAAGGCCGATCCGGCGCCGGCCGTGCTGGCCGTCGCGAGCGAGGTGCGCGAGGCGCTGCTCAATATTCTCGAAAATGCGCTCGCCGCCATGCCGCAGGGCGGGCGGCTCACGCTGCACGTGCGCGGCGAGGACGACCGCGCGGTCGTGTCGATCTCCGACACCGGCAAGGGCATGAGCCCCGAGGTGCAGCGGCTGGCCTTCGAGCCGTTCTTCACCACGCGCAGCACCGAGGGCGGCACCGGTCTCGGTCTGAGCCTCGCGCAGGAGATCGTGCAGCGCTATCGCGGGACGATCAGCCTCAGCAGCGCGGAGGGTGTGGGCACGACGTTCACGCTGTCGTTTCCGTCCATCACCGCGGAGGCGGCGCGGACGCCGGCGTTCCTGCCGAGTCTCGAGCCGCTGCGGATCCTCGCGGTGGAGGACGAGCCCGAGGTGCTCGACGTGCTGCGCGCCATGCTCAGCAGCGCCGGCCACACCGTGTTCACGGCGGCCTCCGGCCGCGAGGCGCTCGACCTCTTCGAGCGCGAGCCCGTCGATCTCGTGCTGACCGACCTCGGCATGCCGGGGATGACCGGCCTTGCGCTGGCCGCCGAGCTGAAGCAGCGCCGCACGATTCCCGTGCTGCTGCTGACCGGCTGGGCGGACGAGCTGGACGCGGCCAACGCGCCGTCGGTCGACTTGATCGTACCCAAGCCGTTCACGCGCGAGCGCCTGTTCGACGCGCTGGCGCGCACGCTGCCCGATCGCGTCCGGCCCGGCTGAGCGGCGCTACCTCCGCGACTCCGCCATCGTCGTCGCCCCCGTATCGACGGGCGTGGTGCCGCCGGTGAACGTCACCCGCGGGTTGCCGACGCGCAGGCGCCAGAGACGGAACGACTCGCGGGCGTGCTTGAGGCTGAACATCACGTAGAAGTACTTGAACAGCCAGAAGCGCGAGCGGGTGCCGATGTCGCGGAAGACGTCCCCCGCGAGCAGCGACGTCACGGCTTCCTGTACTCGGAACGGGTTGCCCGGGTGCAGCAGCAGGCTCCGCATGCCCGGCGAGTTGAAGCGCGTGATGAACCAGGAGAACGTCTTCACGCCGCGGCGGACCATCCGCTCGAAGTGCCGGAACTTCGATTCGGCGGACGGATCGCGACGGAGCCACGCGTCGACGGCCTCCGCACCCAGGATGCCGCTGTTCATGCCGAGCAGCACGCCGCTCGAGAAGATGGGGTCCACGAACGCATAGGCGTCGCCCACCATGATGTAGCGCTCGCCGCGCATGCGCGTGGACTCGTACGAATAGTTGCCCGTCGCGCGCGCGACATTGTCGATCAGCGTGGCGTTCCGCATCCGATGCCGCATCTCGGGGTGTCCGAGCGCGAGGGTTTGCAGGAAGAATTCCGGCGGACTCGTCGTGCGGCGCTTGAGATAGGCGGGACGGCAGACGGCGCCGACGCTCATAGTGCCGTCTCTGAGCGGAATCATCCAGAACCAACCGTGCTCGAACCAGTAGACGCTGATATTGCCTTCGTACTCTCCCGCACGCCGATCGACGTCGCGGAAGTGGCCGAAGACCGCGGCGCTCGCATGGCGAGGGTTCTTCCGCTTGAGGTCGAGCTTTCGGGCGAGGAGAGTATCTCGCCCGGAGGCGTCGACGAAGAAACGACAGGTCCAGCGGCTTTCTCGACCGTCCTCGTCCACCGCGACCACCGCCGGGTCCGCGCCTCTCGGAAAGTCGACGGCCGTCACCTGCATGCCTTCCAGGACCTGGGTGCCCTTGGCGGCGCTGTTGCGGAGCAGGAGATTGTCGAACTCGGAGCGGCGGACTTCATAGGCGTAGGGATGATTCTTGTCGAGGGCGAAGGAGAAATGGAATTGATGATGGCCGCTGACCTCGAGGTTCGAGTTGAAGTCCGCGCCGGGCTTCTTGATCCCGATCGCGTCGACCTGCTCGAGCACGCCGAGCCGCTTGAAGATGGGCAGGTTGTGCGGGAGCAGCGACTCCCCGATGTGGAAGCGGGGATGATGCTCTTTCTCCAGCACCGTGACACGCCAGCCCTTCTCGGAGAGTAGGGCCGAGATGGTCGAGCCGGCGGGTCCGCCACCTACGACAAGGACATCGCACTCGTTCATGGGCCTCCTAACCTTTCCGGTCCATCGGTCGCGTGGGTCGAGTTCATCGTGATCCTAGCGCGCCCGATCTGCATGAGCCAAGGATCTTGCCGGGATCAACTTACGCCTAGTGAGTCTAGCGGCTCGGCGCTCAGCGGCCGCGAGTTACGAGCGACTTGTGAGCAGCTTGAGCCCGGCAAAGGCGAATAGTGCGCTAAGTGTGCCCTGGATCCAGCGACGAGCCTTCGAATACAGGCGCACCATCATGGGTGTGGAGAACGCGACGGCGTACACACAGTGGATCAGCACGGAAAGAATGGAGGTTCCGACCACGAGGGACACGGGGACCCACAGGGGTGCGCCTTCTCGAAGGCCGAGCGACATAATCGCGATCCAGGCAAGCGCGGCCTTGGGATTGGTCATCTGGATGGTGAGGCCACGGATCGTGTAGCGAAAGGGGCTGAGCGTTGCGCCGGCGAGGGTGCGAG
Source organism: Candidatus Rokuibacteriota bacterium (assembly GCA_003220475.1). GTDB lineage: Bacteria > Methylomirabilota > Methylomirabilia > Rokubacteriales > CSP1-6 > AR12. The sequence goes on from QHSO01000054.1 coordinate 18,994, forward strand.
CTTCGATGTCATGCCTGGCGGCCGCAGAGCGGAACGACTTATAGGCAAGCCAAAGCAGGTAAGAGCCTCCCGCGAGCTTG
>QHSO01000055.1 GCA_003220475.1 Candidatus Rokuibacteriota bacterium
CGTGCTCGATGCCGCCGATGTACTGATCGACGGGCATCCAGTACTCGGCGGCGTCGCGCTCGAACATGCCCTTGTCGTATTTCGGCGAGCAGTAGCGCAGGAAGTACCACGACGACTCGACGAACGTGTCCATCGTGTCCGTCTCGCGCCGCGCGCGCCCGCCGCACTTCGGACACGTCGCGTTCACGAACGAGGCGACCTCCGCGAGCGGCGAGCCGCCCTTGCCCGACAGCTGCACGTCGCGTGGCAGCACCACCGGAAGGTTCTTTTCGTCCTCCGGCACCATGCCGTCTTTCTCGCAGTAGAGCACCGGAATCGGCGCTCCCCAGTACCGTTGACGCGAGATGCCCCAGTCTCGGAGCCGGTAGTTCACCTTCGCCACGCCGAGTCCGCGGGCAACCAGCCAGTCGATGGCCTTGCGCTTGGCCTCGTCGACCGTGAGCCCGTCCAGGAAGCCGGAGTTGATCTTGACGCCGTCGCCGCCGTAGGCCTCGCCGACCCAGCCGGGCGGTCGCTTCACCGTTTCGATGATCGGCAGTCCGTACTGTTTGGCGAACTCCCAGTCGCGCTGGTCTTCGCCGGGCACCGCCATGATGGCGCCGGTGCCGTACCCCATGAGCACGTAGTCCGCGATGAAGAGCGGGATCTCCGCGCCGTTGAACGGGTTGACGACCTTGGCGCGCAGGCGCAGGCCGTGCTTCGGACGGTCGGCGGCCAGACGCTCGATCTCGGTGTGGCGCGCGACCTCGGCGCGGAAATCGGCGACGGCGCGACGCTCGGCCTCGTCGGTGACGAGCTGGTCGACCCGCGGATGCTCGGGCGCGAGGACGGCGTACGTCATGCCGAATGCCGTGTCGGGCCGCGTCGTGAAGACGCGCACCTTCAGCTCGGGACGGCCGGCGACGGGCAAGTCGAATTCGGCGCCCTCGCTGCGCCCGATCCAGTTGCGCTGCATCGTGATGACGCGCTCGGGCCAGCCCGGCAGCCGGTCGCACCACGCGAGGAGCTCGTCCGCGTACGCGGTGATCTTGAAGAACCAGCCGTCGATCTCGCGCAGCGTGACCTCCGAGTCGCAGCGCCAGCAGCGGCCGCCCTCCACCTGCTCGTTGGCGAGCACGGTCTGACACGACGGGCACCAGTTCACCGTCGATCGGCGACGGTAGGCGAGCCCGCGCTCGAGCATCTTGATGAAGATCAGCTGCTCCCACTTGTAGTAGGCGGGATCGCAGGTGGTGACCTCGCGCTCCCAGTCGTACGAGATCCCCATCTTCTTGAGCTGGGCGCGCATGTTGTCGATGTTCTCGTAGGTCCAGATCGCCGGATGCACGCCATGCTCGATGGCGGCGTTCTCCGCCGGCAGGCCGAAGGCGTCCCAGCCCATCGGGTGCAGCACGTTGAAACCGCGCATGCGCTTGAACCGCGCGAGGAGATCGCCGATGGCGTAGACGCGGACGTGGCCCATGTGAATGCGGCCCGAGGGATACGGGAACATCTCGAGACAGTAGAACTTCGGGCGGCGCGGGTCTTCGACGGCGCGGAATTGTTTGCGCTCGTCCCAGATACGCTGCCACTTCGTTTCGATCTCGCGGAACGGATAGCGATCGGACGACATCGAGTCGAATTCTAGCAGGGTTGCGGCCGGGGGCGTCACAATCGGCCCCCGGCCGACGACGATCGGACGACTACTTCTTCACGCCGAGATCGGCGAGCGCCTCGTTGGCCCTGGCGAGGGAGTCGGCATGCTTGCCGCTCTCGTGCAGGCTCTGCGCCTCGTTGAGCTTGGCGACGGCGCCCTTCACCTTGGGGTCGTTCTGGTCCATCTTCGCGGCGGCCTCGCGACCCTCCTTGATCACCTTCGGGCACGAGCTGGCGAGCGCGACGCCGCTCGTCAGCGCCAGGCTCACGGCGACGGCCGTAACGGTCAGGAGCTTCCTCATTCGGAACTCACCCCCTCGGGACACACGCGGATTCTATCAGCAGTCAACCGCGGATCGGCTGCGGCGGTTCCCCCGCCGTCGATTCCGTCGACTCGGCCTCCGCCGCCGTCGGAGGATGGAAGTGCTCGTAGATTCGCTGCGCCATCTTCGGCGTGACCTTCGGCACGGCGGCCAGCTCGGCCACCGACGACTCGCGCACGCGCCGTGCCGAGCCGAGCGTTTTGAGCAGGCTCGTGCGGATGGTGGGGCCCACACCCGGGATCGCGTCGAGCGCCGACTGGATCGTGCGCTGTCCGCGCAGCTTCTTGTGGTACGTGATGGCGAAGCGGTGCGCCTCGTCGCGGATCTTCTGCAGCGTGTGCAGCGCCGGCGACGTCGGGTCGAGCAGCAATGGCTCGCGGCTGTCACCCGCGTAGACCTCTTCCTGCTGCTTGGCCAGCGCGACGACCGGAATCCAGTCGAGCCCGAGATCCTGCAGCACCTGCAGCCCCACGTTGAGTTGGCCGCGCCCACCGTCGATGAGGACGAGGTCGGGCAGCGCGCTGCCCTGCTCGAGCGCTCGGCCGAAGCGGCGGCCCAGCACCTCGCGCAGCGAGCCGAAGTCGTCGGCGCCGCTCACCGTGCGGATCTTGAACCGCTTGTAGTCGTCCTTCTTCATCGCGCCGTTTTCCCAGACCACCATCGAGCCCACCTGCTCGGTGCCCTGGATGTTGGAGATGTCGTAACCCTCGATGCGGTTCGGCGCGCCGGGCAAGTTCAGCGCGCGCGTGAGCTCCTCCTGCACGAGCTGCTGGCGATTGCCGCGGGATAGCAGATGGTTCTGCAGCGCGATGGCGGCGTTCGACTCGGCCATGGCGACGAACTCGCGCTTGCCGCCGCGCTGGGGTGCGAGGATCTGCACGCGACGCTTCGCGATGCCGCTCAGCCATTGCTCGATCAGCTCGCGGTCGGGGATGTCTTCGGAGACGAGCACCTCGGGGGCCGGCGTCACCGGCTTGGCGTAGAACTGACGGATGAACGCCGAGAGGATGTCGCCGTCGGTCCAGCCGGCGACCTTGTCGAAGAAGAACGCCTCCTGCCCGACGAGCCGGCCCTTGCGTACGAAGAACAGCTCGACGCACGCGTCGTTGCCCTGGCGCACCACGCCGAGGACGTCCTGATCGACCTCGTCGGTGGAGATGATCTTCTGGCGCTCGCGCACCTTGTTGAGCGACTGGACCTGATCGCGCAGCACCGCCGCCCGCTCGAACTTCTGCTCGGCGGCCGCCTCCTCCATCTGGCGTGTCAGCGTCAGCGCGAGATCGTCGTTCTTGCCCTCGAGGAAGCGCTGGACGTCGCGGGTGGTCTGGGCGTAGCCCTCGCGGGTTTCCCACCCCGTGCACGGCGCGTTGCAGCGGTGGATCGCGTACTGGATGCATGGCCGCGGCAGCGTGCCGTCGATCTCGATCGAGCAGGTGCGCAGCGGGAAGAGCTGGCGGGTGAGCCGCAGCGTCTCCCGCATGGCCGTGGCCGGATAGAACGGCCCGAAGTAGGTGGCGCCGTCGTTCTGCACGCGGCGCGCGACGAGCAGCCGCGGAAACGGCTCGTTGGTCGTGAGCTTCAGGAACGGGTAGTGCTTGTCGTCCCTCAGGATGATGTTGTAGCGCGGGCGGTGCTTGCGCACGAGGTTCGCTTCGAGCATCAGCGCCTCGAGCTCGTTGTCGGTCACGATGTACTCGAGGTCGACGATCTGACGCACCAGCGCATCGGTCTTGGCGTCGCGCGGTCGCGAATCATGGAAATACGAGCGCACGCGGCTCCGCAGCGAGGACGCCTTGCCCACGTAGACCACCTGCGCCTTGGCGTCCTTATAGAGATAGACGCCGGGCCGGTCGGGCAGGCGCGAGAGCTTGTCTTCGAGGGGCGTGCTGCTCACGTGGTTATTGTAGCGACGGATTGTAGCGACGGCGCGAGGCCGGATCGAGACGTGGGTGGCCTGGCCTAGGCGCGCGTGGCTCCGACCTGCCCGGTCGACCGTCACGCAGTCGACCCGTGCAGCCTCAGCTGAGTTGCTGGCGGCGCAGGGCGCGGATGCGGTCGCGCAGCTCGGCGGCGTGCTCGAAGTCGAGCCGGCGCGCGGCGTCCTTCATCTGCGCGTCGAGCTCGCCGATGCGCCGCTCGAGATCGGCGGGCGAGTCGAACGTCTCGCGCGCCGGTGCTTCGACCTCCACCGTGTAGTAGTCGCGCTCGTAGACAGTCTGCAGCAGCTCGCGGATCGACGAGCGGATCGTCTCCGGCGTGATGCCGTGCTCCTCGTTGTACGCGGCCTGCAGCGCGCGGCGGCGGTCCGTCTCCTTGAGCGTCTGCGCCATGGAGTCGGTGACGTGGTCGGCGTACATGATGACTTCGCCATTGAGGTTGCGCGCGGCACGCCCGGCCGTCTGGATCAGCGAGGTCCCCGAACGCAGGTAGCCCTCCTTGTCCGCGTCGAGGATGGCGACCAGCGAGACCTCCGGGATGTCGAGGCCCTCGCGCAGCAGGTTGATGCCGATGAGGCAGTCGAACTTGCCGAGGCGCAGATCACGGATGAGGGCGACGCGGTCGAGGGTGTCGATGTCCGAGTGCAGGTAGCGCACGCGCAGCCCGAGCTGCTGGTAGTACTCGGTCAGGTCTTCCGCCATCCGCTTGGTGAGCGTCGTGACCAGCACCCGCTCCTCGCGATCGGCGCGCGCTCGGACCTCGTGCAGCAGGTCGTCCACCTGATCGCCCGCCGGCCGCACGGTGATCTTGGGATCCGTGAGGCCGGTGGGACGAATCACCTGCTCGGCCACGGCGTCGTCGGCCAGCCGCATCTCGTAGTCGCTGGGCGTCGCCGAGACGTACACGGTCTGCTTCACGAGCCGTGTGAACTCCTCGAAAGTCAGCGGTCGATTGTCGAACGCCGACGGGAGACGGAAGCCGTACTCGACGAGCGCCTCCTTGCGCGAGCGGTCGCCGTAGTACATGCCGCGGACCTGCGGGACGGCCACGTGGCTCTCGTCGATGATCACCAGCGCGTCGGGCGGCAAATATTCGATCAGCACCGGCGGCGCCTCGCCCGGCCGGCGCCCGGTGAGATGCCGCGAGTAGTTCTCGATGCCGTGGCAGTAGCCGAGCTCGCGGAGCATCTCGAGGTCGAACAGCGTGCGCTGCTCGAGACGCTGCGCCTCGAGCAGACGGTTACGCGCCTTGAGGAAGGTCAGGCGCTCGCCGAGCTCTTCCTGGATCGTGACCATCGCACGGTCGAGCTGCTCGGCCGGCGTGACGTAGTGGCTGGCGGGGTACACGCGGACGTCGGGCAGTCGCGCGAGCACCGCGCCCTTGAGCGGATCGATGCGGTGGATTGCCTCCACGACGTCGCCCCACAGCTCGACGCGCAGCGCGTGCGACTCCTCGTTGGCAGGAAAGATCTCGACCACGTCGCCGCGCACGCGAAAGGTGCCGCGATGGAAATCGTAGTCGTTGCGCTCGTACTGGACGGCGACCAGTCGCCGCACGATCTCGTCGCGGTCGACCGACTCCCCTTCCCGCAGCGCGAGGTGCATCTCCTTATAGGTCTCGGGCGCGCCGATGCCGTAGATGCACGACACGGAGGCGACCACCACCACGTCGCGGCGCTCGAGCAGCGAGCGCGTGGCCGAGTGACGCATCCGGTCGATCTCGTCGTTGATGAGCGCGTCCTTCTCGATGTACGTGTCCGACTGCGGGATGTATGCCTCGGGCTGGTAGTAGTCGTAGTACGAAACGAAGTATTCGACGGCGTTGTCGGGGAAGAACGCCTTGAACTCGCTGAAGAGCTGGGCGGCGAGCGTCTTGTTGGGCGACAGCACGAGGGCGGGCCGACCGACGTTCGCGATGAGGTTGGCCATCGTGTACGTCTTGCCGGACCCCGTCACCCCGCGCAGCACGGCGTGGCGGCGGCCAGCGCTGACGAAGCGCGTGAGATCCGCGATGGCGCCCGGCTGGTCTCCGCGCGGCTCGTACTCGGAGGACAGCCGGAAGGGGGCGCCCCGGGCCGCTAGGACGGCGTCGGTACCGCGACCAGATACTTGCGCCACGAATCCAGCAGGGAATGCGCGTGCGGGTGCCTCAGCATGTGCGTTGAGAAGACGAACTTCGGATGGATCGGCTCGCGGATCAGCCGCATGCCGCTTTCGTCGGGCAGCCGGTTGCCCTTCTTGAGATTGCAGCGCAGGCAGGCGGCGACGACGTTCGTCCACGTGGTGTCGCCGCCGCGCGAGCGCGGCAGCACGTGGTCCACGGTCAGGCGCTCGCCGCGGCGGTTGCAGTACTGACAGGTATAGCCGTCGCGGCGCAGGATGTTCTTCTTGTTGAAGGCCACGCGATCGAGAAACGGCTTACGGATGTACACGGCCAGGCGAATGACCGCGGGCAGCGGAAATGCGCGCGAGGGCGAGCGGATCACGCGCGGAGAGCCTTCGACGGATTCGGCCTTGCCGGCGAGGAGGAGAGTGATAGCGCGGCGGGCGTTGGTGAAATGCAGCGGCTCGAAGGTATGGTTCAGTACAAGGACCGCTACTTCATCCATGTGGCATCAGAATAGACGGGCGCTAACAGCCTGTCAAACTTGGCGCGCTGCGAGCTCCGCCACGAGTCCCTCGCGCAGGCTCCAGTCGCTCACCGTCAGCTGTTCGATGCCCAGCTGATCGAGCGTGGCCTCGACGATCGCGACACCGCCCACGATGAGGTCGGCGCGCCCCGGCTCCAGGCATGGCAGGGCTGCCCGTCCCGCGACATCCAGCGCGTTCAGGCGCCGCCGCTGGCGCTCGATGGCCACGCGCGTGAGCACGTGGCCCTGCACGCGTGCAGGGTCGTACTCGGCCAGGCCGAGGTCCAGCGCGGCCAGCGTGGTCACGGTGCCGGCGGTGCCGACCAGCATGTCGAGGCGCGTCGCGAGCGTCGGCGGCAGCTCGCGAACGAGCTGCGCCTGGACGGCGGCGCGCAGCTCGGTGTAACGGCTCGGCTCGACCGCGTTCGGCAATGGGAACCGCTCGGCGAGCGGCACCACGCCCAGCCGCAGGCTCACCGCCGTCACCAGCGCGCCATCACGCGCGAGAATGTATTCCGTGGAGCCGCCGCCGATGTCGAACGCGACGACGACGCCCGGCAGTCGACCGAGGCCGGCCACGATGCCGGCGAGCGTCAAGCATGCCTCCTCCTCGCCGCTGATGATTCGCACGCCGATCCCGGTGGCCTGCTCGAGATCACGCACGAACACGCGCCCGTTGGAGGCGTCGCGGACCGCGCTGGTCGCCGCGATGGCGACGCGCGTCGCGCCCGCGCTCCGCGCCCGCGCGACGTAGTCGATGACCGCCGCTGCCGTGCGCGCGGCCGCGGCGTCGCCGAGCTCGCCGGTCGTTCGAAAACCCTCCCCCAGTCGCGTCACGCGTTGCTCCGCGAGCACCGTGCGCCAGCCGGCCGCGTGCGGCGTCACCTCCGCGACGAGCAGCCGTACGGTATTGGTGCCTAAATCGATGGCCGCGACGCGCGCGGTCATGGACGACGCGCGCGGATGCGGAGAACGCTCCAGATGCGAGGCGCCGACCGAGCGCCGCGACCGAGGCGCATGCCGCATACGCCGCAGGGAGCGGCCGAGGAAGGCAACGAAGCAGATGGGGCGTTAGTCACGTCCATGAAGAGCGCTCGCGGATGCGGAGAACGCTCCGGATGCGAGGCGCCGACCGAGCGCCGCGACTGAGGCGTATGCCGCATACGCCGCAGGGAGCGGGCGCGGGAGGCAACGAAGCAGATGGGGCGTTATCCGCATCCGCGCCAGACATGCGGACGCCCCGCCGACATCGCCGACGGGGCGTCCGAGAACTGAGCCGGGCCGCGCTTACTTCTTTGCCTGCAGCGAACGGATATAGTTGACGAGCTCCCAGCGCTGTTGCTCCGGCAGGTGCTTCCACGGCGGCATCGCGCCGCGACCGTTGCTGATCTTCCAGAAGATCTCGCCGTCCGTCTCTGAAGCGACTCTGGACGACGTCCAGTCCGCCGGCTTCGGCGGCGGCAGCGCCGCGGCGGCCGGACCATCACCCTTCCCGTTCGGTCCGTGACACGTCACGCAGTTCTGCTCGACAGCCTTCTTGGCGTCGCCGAGAACCTTCGGGTCGTTCTTCTTGGCGGCCAGCGGATTCTTCACGTTCTTCGCGTCGGCCGGCGCCTTCCAGTCGCTGCCCTGGGCGTAGATGCCGGAGGTGATCCCGACGGCGAGCGCAGTGACGGCGACCGCGATGGTCAACGACTTGCGGAGCGCGCTCATGAATTCTCCTCTCCGGAGGAAAAAGATCGTGAACGGCGTCACGATATCACGCGCGGCCAAGGGCCGCCAGCATGTCCTTCACTCGTGTGAACTTCACACGCGGGCGTCCGGTTTCCTTGCCGCGACGAGTTTCGATCTCGTCCAGACGCAGCCAGTCCTGATACGACAGATACTGCGGCTGTCGCTCGCGCACCAGTCGCTCGACCGCCGCCGGCGACGCATCCGCCGGCCGCAGATGGATGTCGCGTGCGAGGTCTTCGAGCATGCCGGTCACCGTCTCCGCCGCGTCGGGCTTGTTGGTGCCGATGACCCCCGTCGGCCCACGCTTGATCCATCCGGCCGTGTATTGACCGACGAGCGGCAGCTTGCTCTGCGCGTCGAGCACGCGCCCCTTCTCGTTGAGGATGACGCCCCAGTCGTCGTTGAACGGCACGCCCGGCAGCGGCACGCCGCGATAGCCGACCGAGCGAAAGACGAGCCCGACGGGCAGATGCTCGAACTCGTCCGTCGCCTTCGGCTGCAAGGTCCCCGTCGCCGTGGCGTAGAGGCGGTTGCGCACGAGACGCATGCCGGCGACCCCGCCGCGGCCGTCGTCGAGCAACTCGACGGGCGAGACGAGGAAGCGCATGACCAGCCGCTTCGGCTTGCCCGTCGGCGTGCGGCGTGAGAAGTCCTTGAGGATCTCGACCTTCTTCTGGGTCGCTCGATCGGGCGCGCGCTCCAGCACCTGGCGCGTCAGCTCGTCGGGCTCGACCTCCTCGGGCCGCGCGGTCACGTCGGCGCCCGTCAGCTCGCCGAGCTCGCGCACCTCGGGATTGGTGAAGGCCGCCTGCGCCGGGCCGCGGCGGCCCAGCACGTGCACCTCGCGAATGCGGCTGGCGCTGAGCGCCTCGAGCGCGTAATCGGCGATGTCCGTCGCGGCCAGCTCCTCGGGCGTGCGCGACAGGATGCGGGCGACGTCGGCGGCGACGTTGCCGACGCCGACGACGGCCGCGCGTTCCTGCGAGAGATCGAAGGTGAGGTCGCGGTAGTCCGGATGGCCGTTGTACCAGGCGACGAACTCCGTCGCGGCGTGGCTGCGCTGCAGATCCTCGCCGGCGATGCCCATGCGCCGATCGGTCTGCGCGCCGGTCGTATAGATGATCATGTGATAGTGCGCGCGCAGGTCGTCCACGCTCAGGTGACGGCCGAGCTCGACGGCGCCGAAGAATCGAAATCGCGGGTGCGCCGCGACCTTGTCGAACGCCGCCGTCACCGATTTGATCTTCTGATGGTCGGGCGCGACGCCGGCGCGGACCAAGCCATACGGCGTCGGCACGCGGTCGTACATGTCCACGTCCACCACGAGGCCCGGCTGTCGGAACAACTGGTCCGTGGCGTAGAAGCCCGTGGGCCCGGCGCCGACGATGGCCACGCGCAGCGGCTGCGCCTCGGTGCCGGGTCGTGTCATCGACCCGCGGGTTTCCCGTGCTCTTCCGTGAGCTCGATCTGCAGGGTCTCGACCTCGCCGCGATAGAGATCGCGTTGCGCCTTCACGACGTCACCGATCGAGATGATGCCGACCAGGCGCCGCTGGTCGACCACCGGAAGATGCCGGATGTGCCGGTCGGTCATCGTGCGGCCGACGGACTCGAGATCGTCTTGCGGCACGCCGAGGATGACGTCCTTGGTCATGAGCGCGCTGACGGTCTTCACGAACACGTCCTCGTCGCGCGCCGCGCTGCGCACGATGTCGCGCTCGGACAGGATGCCGACGGGACGGCTGTCGCGGTCCACCACGACGAGCGCGCCGATGTTGTGATCGGCGAGCAACCCGAGCGCCTGGCGGATCGTCTGCTCGGGCTGCACGGTGATGACCTTGGATCCCTTCTTGGCGAGAAGGCTCGCAATGTTCATGGGACTCTCCTTCCGCCCGCGCTCTCCCGCGCGTCGGCGGCGGACCGATCTTACCGCCGCTGCAGGCTGGCCGCCGCGCAGACCGCGGCGAGCACGCCGTAGGCGCCGGCCAGGGGCAGCGCCGTCGCGCGCGGGGCGCTCTCGGCCCACGGCCAGAAGACGGCGCCGCCCGGCAGCGGCGAATGGACCAGGCCGACCAGCGTCGCGAGGCTGGCGACCGCGAGCACCGCCGCGGTGAGGAGAAATCGCCGCTCGATCATCGTCACGAGCGCCCAGCCCCAGAGCACGGCGGTGAGGATGAACCCGTTGCCGAGCACGAGCAGCGTGCCGTAGGTCAGCGCGGCGTCGCCGCGAAGGTCGCCCGGGGTCTTGCCGAGGGCACCGAGCACGCCGCCCAGCTGGATGACGACGACCGCGGCCGCCACGGGCACGAACGTGAGGGCGACGGCGGCGCCGTGGCGCGGCGGCGACGCGAGGAAGGCCTGCGCCGTGATCTCCAGGCCGATGAAGACGAGGATCGGCGCCACCGCGGCCTCGGGCAGCAGTGTCACCAGCAGCGAGAGCACGCCGACGGCGGCGCCCACGCCGATGACGAGGCCGGTGGCGAGCGTGTAGCCGGCGCGCGCGCCCATCGCCTTGTACGCGGGATGACCGATGTACGGCGTGTTCTGCACGACGCCGCCGCAGAGGCCGGCGACGATCGTTGCGAGGGCTTCGGTCATCAGCACGTCGCGTGCGCGGTACTCGTCGCCGGCGGCGGCCGCCGACTCGGTGTTGTCGATCCCGCCGATGATCGTGACGAGCGCGAACGGCAGCGCCACCGAGAGGTACGGCAGCGCGACATCGAGCGCGTCGATCCAGACGAGTGTCGGCCACGGCAGCGCGATGCCGGGGGTGCCGACCGCGATGGCGTGCGGCAGGCGGCCGGCGAGCCAGACGCCAAGCCAGTGCACGACGGTGCCGGCCAGCACCGCGGCAAAGGCGCCCGGCAGTCCAAGGGGCATGCGCACGTGACCGAGCAGTGCCAGCAGCAGCACGCCGAGCGCCACCAGTCCGACGAGCGGCTCGCGCAGCAACTTGAGCATCGGCAGGAACGCGATGAGCAAGATCGCGACGCCCGCGATGGAGCCGAGCAACGCCGCGCGCGGCACCACGCGCCGCGTCCAGTCGCCGGCGAAGGCGAGCGCGACCTTGACGATTCCGATCGCGAGCGTGGCGATCATGCCGACCTTCCAGGCAAGCACGGCGTCGCCGGTGGCGACCTTCACCGGACCCAGCACGCCGAAGACCATCGCGAACAACGTCGGCGTGTCGATGCCGAACGGCATCGCGGTGACGTCCGCGCGACCGCTGAGACGCATTAGCCGCACCGCGAGCCCTGTGTAGACGACGTCGCCGATGAGCACGCCGAGCGCGGTGCCCGGCACCATGCGGCCGAGGACGAGATCGGCCGGAAAGCCGAAGACACCGATCAGCAGCGAGGCCAGGATGACGAGATTGGTGACGTTGTCGAGTGCTAAGCCGAGAAAGCCATTGACGTCGCCGGCCGCGATCCAGCGCGGCGCGCGAGGCTCAGCGGGCGTGGGCGGCGGTGCTGCCGGCGAGGAGCTGCCTCGCCTGCTCGCGGACACGCTGGGCCAGCGCCGCGCACCACGCGAGCTCGCCGCGACGCTGCGCGACCACGTCGTACTCGAACTCCATCAGCGGGCTCGTCTGCGAGCCGAGGCGCAGCCGCGCGGCGTAGAAACGACCCTCTCGCGCCTCGTCGTCCTCCAGCACCGCCTCGATGCGCGGGTCCTCACGCTTGGCGTGCGAGTTGAGGAACATCCGCAGCCAGCGCTTCACGTCGTCGTACGAGCCGCCGGAAAACATGCGCGCGAATTGTAGCAGGGCGCGGCAGAGCAAGAGCGTCCGGGCCACCGCCTCCCCGGACGCCATTCGCTCGCTCCGCCGCGTCGAGCTACCGTCTCGGACGTGCTCGTCGCCGGCTTCGCTGCCGGCGGGCGTTGCGGATACGCCGCAGCAGCCGGATCAGCATTCGTTGAACCCGCACGACAGGCACTTCTTGCAGCCTTCCTCGTACACGAACGTCGCCTGCCCGCACTCCTTGCAGAGGTCACCGATGCGCCGGCGCTCTTCGAGCTTGGGCGGGCTTGGCGGCGCGCCCTCCGTTTTCACCTGGCCGATGTGCTCGGCCAGTGTGCGCGCCAGCGCATCGGGCAGCGAGAGGATCTTGCCGGCGCCGAACCCCATGGGCTGAGCTCCGCCGATGCGCGAGAGCTGGCTGATGACCTCTTCGAGTCGTCGCTGAGGCGACAGCGCCGAAGGCATCCGCAACGTGAGCGAAATCAACCGTCCGAGCGCCTCGGCCACGGCCATCGTGTCGGAGCCGCCCTTGCCGACCTGAACGAACACCTCGAAGGGCTCGTTCTCCTCTGTCTGGTTCACCGTGATGAACGCGGTGCCGATCGGCGTCTCCTTGCGATACGTCTTGCCGGCGAGGCTATGCGGCCGCGGCTTGATCACCGCCTGCCCCGCGGCCGGCAGCGCCTTGTCCTTCTTGACACCGACGTTGAGGACCTGCTCCCCCTTGCACCCGTCGCGGAACACCGTGATGCCGAGGCAGCCGAGCGCCCACGCGAGCCGATACGCGGCGGCGACATCCTCTTCCGTGGCGTCGTTGGGAAGGTTGATCGTCTTCGACACGCCGTTGTCTGTATAGCGCTGGAACGCCGCCTGATGCCGCACGTGCCACTCGAAGCTGATGTCGTGCGAGGTCTTGAAGACACGCCCGGCGTCCTCGGGCAGACCCGGGATACCGTGCAGGCTGCCGCGCTTGGCGACCTCCGCCATGAGCGCATCCGAGAAGAAACCCTTCTCGCGCGCGATCTGCTCGAACGTCTCGTTGACGAAGGTCAGCACACGCTCGCCGTCCGGCTGCTTCACGCGGTGCTGGAACGCCAGGGCGAAGATCGGCTCGATGCCCGACGAGCAGCCGGCGATCATCGAGATCGTCCCGGTCGGCGCGATCGTGGTCACCGTCGAGTTGCGCATCGGCCGGACGTCCTTGTAGATCGACTTCGACCAGTTCGGGAACGGCCCGCGCTCCTCGGCGAGCCTCGCGCACTGGTCGTGCGACTTGTCCTTCACGAACGACATCAGCCGGTCCGCGAGGTCGATCGCCTCCTGGCCGTCGTAGGAAATGCCGAGGAGGAACAGCAGGTCGGCCCATCCCATGATGCCGAGTCCGATGCGACGATTGGACTTCACCGTCTCGTCGATCTGCGGCAGCGGGTACGGATTCATCTCGATCACGTCGTCGAGGAAGCGCACGCCCAGCCGCACCACGCGCTCCATCTCGTCCCAGTCGATCGACATCTCGCCGTCGTCGGCCTTGCGCGCGAACTTGGCGACGTTCAGCGAGCCGAGGTTGCACGCCTCGTTGGGCAACAGCGGCTGCTCACCGCAGCCACGCGACACGTAGCCTTCGGTGATCCACGTGTCGGTCTGCGGCTCGTACAGGTCGTACGTCGTCGCGATGCCGGCGGCTTCGATTTTTAAGATCTTGGCCATTCCCCCCACGCCGGCGTGGAAGGTCTGCACTTCGTCCCCGATCCGACAGCGGTCCAGCCGAACCGGCAGGAAGAGGCCGCGATCGGTGCGGACATAGAACTGGTGAGCCGCGGTCACGACCAGGTGTCCGCCGTCGGCGAAATCGACGCGGAACACCTCCGTTCCGAAGTTCACCTCGACCTGCTGGAGCGGTTTCGGGCCCTCGATCGTCTCGATGATGTCGCCGGGCTGGATCGCATCCGCACGGCGCCAGCCTCCCGGCGTGGCGACGAGCGTGTCGCCGGTCACGCACGGATTCGTAGCTTCGACCTGGCCCAGCTCCGGCGTCGGGTTGGCGGGGCTGGCGTTGATGCGGTCGATGAAGACCATGCCGGGATCGCCGGTGCGCCACGCCGCGCTCACGATGCGATCGAAGACCTCTTTTGCCGACAGCCGCCCGGCCACCAGGCCGGTACGCGGATTGATCAGGTCGTATTCCTCGCCCTTGTCGAGCGCGTCCATGAACTTTTCGGTGGCCGCGACGGAGATGTTGAAGTTCGTGATCCCGCCATCCAGCTTGCAGTCGATGAACTCGAGGATGTCGGGATGATCGACCCTCAGAATCCCCATGTTCGCGCCGCGACGCGTGCCGCCTTGCTTCACCGCTTCGGTCGCGCCGTTGAAGACGCGGAGAAACGAGACCGGCCCCGATGCGCGCCCGCCCGTGGAGGTGACGATGTCGTCCTTGGGACGCAGCCGCGAAAACGCGAAGCCGGTGCCACCGCCCGACTGATGGATGATCGCGGCGGCCTTCACGGAGTCGAAGATCTCTGGCATCGAGTCGCCGACGGGCAGCACGTAGCACGCGGAGTACTGCAGTCCGTTGTCCTTGCCCGCATTCATGAGGGTCGGCGAGTTCGGGATGAAGTAGCCGTCGACCATCATGTCGTAGAAGGCCTCGGCGACCTCCCGAACCGCGGCTCGGCTCCGGCCGTAGCGCCCCTCGCCCGCCGCAATCGAGA
>QHSO01000251.1 GCA_003220475.1 Candidatus Rokuibacteriota bacterium
CTCGCAAAGAGCAGGCAGTCGCCGGCGCCCTCGAGCGCCGCCAGCTTGGCTTCGGCGATCTTCTGCGTCGGGTTGCCGTAGCGGCCGTACTCGACGCGCTCGATCTTGCCGTCGAAGTGGTCCTTCAGCTCCTGTGTGTTCGCGAACGTGAACGTCGCCGTTTGCACGATCGGCGTGGCGAGCGCGTTCGCCGGCTTCGGGCGTGGCTCCCCGCCGTGGACGGACAGCGTGCTTGGGCCCAGCCGTTTCTTGGACGGCTCCATTACTCGACGTGGGGGGCCCCGAAATGGCCCCCAAGATTGTTCAAGCGAGGGGGCAACGCCCCCTCGGACTCCCCGGCCTCTGCTCGTCGCGTGCGTGTGGTGATCATTACGACGACACCAGCAGCTTGAACTTTTCGACGTGTCGGGCGATGGCCCGGGTCACCCGCTTGGGATCGGCGGGCAGCTCGACCGGTTTGTTGCGGTGCGACGGTTTGATCCCTTCCAGCGCGCCCATGTGATAGGCCGCTTTCTGTTCGGCGAACTTCAGGCCGTTGGCCGTCGAGATCACCACCACACGCTCGCTCGAACGGATCACCTTGCGCTCGACGAGCTTGCGCAGTGCGGCCAGGGCCACGCCGGTGTGCGGACAGTTGAACATCCCGGTGCGATCCGCGCGAGCTGCCTCGTCGGCCAGCTCCTGCTCGGTGGCCTGCTCGACCACGCCATTGAAGTGCTGCAGGGTGCGAATGGCGCGCTTGACGCTGACCGGGTTGCCGATCTGGATGGCCGTGGCCAGCGTCGGCTGCGCGACGATCGGCTCGAACGTCTTGAAGTCCTCCTGGAACGAGCGGTAGAGCGGGTTGGCGCGCTGAGCCTGGGCCAGCGCGATACGCGGCAGCTTGTTGATGAGGCCGAGCTCCCGCATCATCACGAACCCCTGCCCCAGCGCGTGCACGTTACCGAGGTTGCCTCCGGGGATCACGATCCAGTCCGGCACCTCCCAGTCGAACTGCTGCACGATCTCGATCGCGACCGTCTTCTGGCCCTCGATGCGCAGGCTGTTCATCGAGTTGGCGAGGTAGATCCGCTTGTCCTTGGTGATCTCCTGCACGACGGCCATACACCCGTCGAAGTCGGTGTCCAGCGAGAGGACGAGCGCGCCGTTGGCGAGCGGCTGCACGAGCTGGGCGATGGAGACCTTGTCCTTCGGCAGCAGCACCACGGCCGGCATGCCGGCCGCCGCGCAGTAGGCGCCGAGCGCCGCCGACGTGTCGCCGGTGGAGGCGCAGGCGACAGCATCGATCAGCACGCCGCCGGCGATCATCTGCCGGACCACCGAGACGAGCACGGTCATGCCGAGATCCTTGAACGACCCGGTGTGCGAGTTGCCGCACTGCTTGATCCACAGATCTTCGACGCGGAGCTGCTTGCCGAAACGGTCGGCCCACAACAGATTCGAGTTGCCCTCGTACATCGAGACGATGTTCTCGTTGTCGATGAACGGAACGACCCATTCCTTCTTGCCCCAGACGCCGGAGCCGTAGGGGTAGGTGTTCCGGCGATAGCGGTCGTCGAAGAGCTGGATCCACGCGGCCGCCGACCGCGACTTGAGCGCCTCGACGTCGTGCTGCACCTCGAGCAAGTCGCCGCACGTCGGGCAGCGGTAAATGACCTCCCGCAGATCGAATTCCCCCGGGCAGCCGTTGATGCAGGAAAACCACGCGTTGTACGCCATGGTCTCCCGAGTATAGCGCCGGGGGCCGTGAACGGATCTTGCCGCTTCTACATCCACCGGAAAAACATTTTCCCGTCTTGTCGCCTCACGCGCGCGCCGCTAGCCTGGGCCGTCGACTCACACCTCGGAGGTGCGCGGAGTGAAGCCGTTTGTGCTCGATCGCTACGGTCGTATCGTGTTTCCGTTCAATTTCCAACCGGAGCTGGATTTCTCGGTCTTCGACACGCTGGAGGACTTCGAGACCGTCGTCCGACGCGACTTCGAGGACAAAGCGCGCTCGGAAGCGGAAATCGTCGCAGATCTCGACGCCGGCGTCTATCGCGAGCGCTACGCGCTGCTGCGCGACCTCGTCGGCCATCTCTTCTGGAGCGATCGCTACGCGATGACTATGTACGAGCGTCGGCCCACGCGCTGGCGTGACGTGCCCCGTCAGCGCGCCGACGTCTTCCTGCCGCGCCTCGTCGATGTCGATGTCGCCTCCACCGTCGACGCCCTGCACGCCCGCTATCACCGGCTTCCCCCGGGGCGCGATGAGCGGACGGAGGACGTGGTGTTCGGCATCCTGCTCGAGGTCTTTCGGGGACGCCAGACGGCCGGCGTCGGTATCGAGGCGCTGAATCCGACCGTCGCCGAGGCGGTGGGCCGACCGGACACGCTGGTCTGTCGGTTGCTCGACTACGCGCCCGATTATCCCGGATACTCCGACGACGACATCCTGGGTTATGCGCATCGCGTGCCGGAGTTGGAGGCGCTCATGCGCCACGCGATGGTCCTGCACGATCAATTCCGCTGGGACCGCGAGCGCGCCGCGCTCGTCTCCATCAAGGGCCTCGCCGACGACGACGTCGTCATCGTGCTCCACCCGCGCAACGCCGCCGTCGCGCGTTTTATCCGACGCGCGCGCGCGGGACGGCGGCGGCCGCGCAGCGCGCCACGGCCGTGGGTGCCACGGTCGCCGGCCACGGTGTGCGCGCCGATCGACGTTCGCTCCCGGCTGACGGTCATGCCGCGCCTGGAGGCCCTGGCCGTGTGCAAAGGCGAGCGCGCCTGCACCAACGACGACCTCGTCCGGAACGCGGCCTATTGCTGGTCGCCCATGACCGCCGAGGACATCCGAGCGAAGACCGGGATCGTGCAGCGCCTGTACACCGAGCTCGACCTGGAGGAGCTCGCGCTGCGCGCGGCCCGCGCCGCGCTCGTCAAGTCGGGACGTGGGCCGGAAGAAATCGGCGCCGTGGTGTTCTGCTCGTGCACCAGTACGCGCGCGTGTCCCTCCGTCGCCGCCTGGATCTCGGGCCAGCTCGGCATTCTCCAGACCCACGCCTCCTATGATCTGATCGCCGCGTGCGCCGGGCTGCCCTACGGACTCTCCGAGGCGGCCCGCCTCCTGCAGGAGAACGGCCGGCCGGTCCTCCTCGTGTGCGCCGAGAAGTTCTCCGACAAGATCGGGACGGTGCGCGCCTCGCGCATGATCTTCGGCGACAGCGCCGGCGCGCTCGTGGTGGGGCCGGCGGCCGCCGGAAGCCCGCCCGACCTCGAAGTGTTTCAGACCTACGCGAGCGGACCGATGAGCGAGGTCGAGTCGATCATCTGGCCCAATCCGGCCTTCGACAACAGCATCACGGTCCATGGCCCGCAGGTGCGGGCGCTCGTCAGTCGCTATCTGACTCAGATGGTCGGCGAGCTCGCCGCATTGCCGGATCCCGACGGCCGCGCGCGCTCGCTGCTCGAGGCGATCGATCTCGTGGTGCCGCACCAGGCCAACAAGACCATGGTGACAGACCTGGCTCGCGAGGCCGGACTGCCGTCGGAGCGCCTGTACTTCAACATCGAGCGCGTCGGTAACACCTCGGCGGCGTCGATCCCGGTTGCGCTGTACGACGCCGTGCGCGACGGCGTCATCGATCGGCCATTGCGAGTCTTCGCCCCGGGCTTCGGCGCGGGCGCGGTGGGCGGCTACGTCGTGATGCGCGTGACGCCGGCGATCGCGGCGTGATTACGTCCGCGCAGGGGTCGTCGGCGTGAGCATCCCGGTCTGCACCTTGGAGGCGTCCGGCGTCGCGAGCTTTCTTGCCATCCTCATAAACTAGCCCTCCTCCAGAGAAACGGCTCGCCCGTTGCGCCGCGCTGCGCGATCACCTCCTTCAGGCCGTCTGACGTCCGACACGTCCGGTGAACCCACCGGCAGCGACGATCCCACCGCCGATCGGGCCGAGCGGCAGCATGGCCAGACGTCGCGGCGCAGGACCGTCGACGACGCGCGCGCGATCGGCTGGATCGAATCGAGACGCGTGGCATGCACAGAAGAGCATCTTGGATTCCTTGTGCCACATCGAGATGGGACACCCTTCGTGCGTGCAGACCGCGGAGTACGCGACGACGCCTCCGGCGGCATCGGCGCGGGTATCGGGGCTGAGCTGCGCGGGATCGAGGCGCACCAACGCGACCTGATTCAGCAGCGATCCATCGCGTATGATCTTCGTCGCCGGATCCATCGGAAAGGCCAGCTGTTGAGGGCCGCCGAGCGGCAGATCCTCGGGGCCGATCACCTGGCCGGCGCGCTCGCCGTAGGCAAAGACGAGTCGGTCGCCCTTGCGTGGCCGGGCGGTTTTTTCGTCCTCGGCGGCGAGGGTGTCCACTGTGCTCAACGCCACACCAAGCCCGAGGCCGGCGGCCAGCTTCAGGGCGGTGCGTCGGTCCAGATGTGCTGCCGCTCCACCACATGGTGGAAGAATTCGCCCCACCTCCCCTTGTATGGCGGTCCAAGGGTGCGGGGCGTCCCCGCACCCTCGTTCACCGCACGTGCGTCAGACTTTCAGCTGGTCGCCGATCGGCAGCCGCCGGATTCGCTTGCCCGTCGCCGCGTAGA
>QHSO01000056.1 GCA_003220475.1 Candidatus Rokuibacteriota bacterium
GGTGGGCGTGGACGTGGGTGACACCGGCCAGGTGCAGGCCTTCGTCGATCGCGTCGTCGCCGAGCACGGACGCCTCGACGTGATGTTCGCCAACGCCGGCATCGCGCACTCCGCGCCGTTCCTCGAGCATCCCGAAGCCGCGTGGCATCGCGTGCTGCGCGTGAACCTCACCGGCGTGTTCCTCAGCTGCCAGATCGCGGCGCGTCAGATGGCGACACAGGGCGGCGGCCGCATCATCGTCACCGCGTCGATCAACGGCTTTCGCGGGGTCGAGAACCTCGTCGGCTACAACGTGGCCAAGGCGGGCGTCATCGAGCTCACGAAGACGATGGCCGTCGAGCTGGCGAAGCACCACATCGCGGTGAACGCGATCGCGCCCGCGCAGATCGACACGCGGCTGACGCAGAGCCTGCCCGAGGAAGCGCGAGCGCGGCGCGTCGCCCGCATCCCGATGGGGCGGTTCGGCGAGGTCGACGAGGTCGCGAAGGCGGCGCTCTTCCTCGCGTCTGACGATGCCGCGTTCATCACCGGCCACACGCTCGCCGTCGACGGCGGCTACCTGGCCGGCGGTCTCTGGTCGCGGTAGCCCTTACTTCGGGACGAGGTGCTTGAACTTCGGCATCACCTCGCGCGCCAGCAGCTCCATCGAGTGGCGCCACGCCTGGGGATTGTCGACGTAGTCGAAGCAGAACAGCAGCAGCGTGCCGAAGCCGCCGACCTCGTCGTAGATCTCGTCCAGGCGCCTGGCCACCGTGGCCGGCGAGCCCACCAGCCAGTTGTGCTTGGCGCAGTATTCCGGCGTGACGTCGGAGTCCGGCACATCGGGGCTGTGCTTGAGGAACTCGGTGAACTGAAAGAACGCGAGCAGCGGCAGAAAATACTCGCGCATCATGCGGCCCATCATCCCGCCCGCGGACAGCCGCATCGCCTCCGCGTCGGTATCCGCGACGAACACCTCGCGCACGAGCCGCCAGTCCGCGCGCTTCGGCGTGCGGCCGGTGCGGGCCGCGCCGATCTCGACCGACTCCCAGTGGCTGCCGACGTAGGTCGGGTTGAGGTTCAGGCTCATCGGCCAGAAGCCGCGCTCCCCCGCGAGCTTGAGCGTATCCGAGCCCTTGCTGACGCCGGCCACGCCGATCGGCGGATGCGGCTTCTGCAGCGGCGTGATGTGCGGCCTGAGCGTGCCGATCATCGTGCCCGTCTTGGTGACGTGCCAGTACTTGCCCTTGTGATCGAACTCGGGCTCGTCGCTCCAGAGGCGCAGGACGATGTCGAGCGCCTCGCGCGTCATCTCGCGGTGCTGCCCGGCATTGCCGTCAACGTTGAACAGCGCCCAGTCACTCGGCAGTCCGCTCGCGGCCACGCCGAAGTTGAGCCGGCCCTGGGCGATGTGGTCGAGCATCGCGACGCGATTGGCGAGCTCGGCGGGATGGTGGTACGGCATCAGGAAGCCGCCGGGGCCGATGCGCATGCGTTGCGTTTGCATGAGCGCCTGGGCCACGAGCAGATCGGGCGACGGGTGCGGCTCCCACGGCGCGGTGTGGTGCTCGCCGATCCACGCCTCGCTGAATCCGAGCTCGTCCGCCCAGCGCAGCTGCTGCAGATCCCACTGGTGTCCGTCGTAGAGGCTGCGCTCGGGCGGATGCGACGGCATCGTGAACAGTCCATAGTCCATGGCAATCCTCAGGCGTAGACGTCTTCGTCGACCTGCGTGGGATCGGGATACGGCGCGGCGAGCGCGTACTGCACGCCGTTGTCGACCTCGGCCTTCACGTCGGTCTGGATGCGCTCGAACGTGTCGCCGTCCACGAGGCCCGTCAGGCGCGTCCTAAGCGTCTGCAGCGGATCGTGGTGGCTCATCCACTGGCGCTCTTCCTCGCGGGTGCGGTAGTCGCGGTTGACGTCGCCGACGTGATGGCCGTAGTAGCGGTACGTCTTGCACTCGAGAAACGCGGGCCCCTCGCCCCGTCGCGCGCGCTCCACGAGCCGCTTCATGGTCGCGTAGACCGCCTGCACGTCCTGTCCGTCGACGCTCTCCGCCTGCACGCCCAACGCGCGCGGCCGCGCGAGCACCTCGCCGGCGATGGTCTCGGCGCAGGGCGTGTACTCGCCGTAGAGGTTGTTCTCGCATACATAGACGACCGGCAACTTCCACAGCGCTGCCATATTCATCGTTTCGTATAACAAGCCCTGCCCCAGCGCCCCATCGCCGAAGAAGCACACCGCGACTTGACCGGTACCGCGCATCTTCGCCGACAGCGCGGCGCCGGTCGCGATGCCCGTGGAGCCGCCGACGATCGCGTTGGCGCCGAGGTTGCCCGTCTCCGGATCCGCGATGTGCATCGAGCCGCCCTTGCCGCGGCAGTAGCCCGGCTCCTTGCCGAGCAGCTCGGCGAACATGCGGTTGACCGACGCGCCCTTGGCCAGGCAGTGGCCGTGACCGCGATGCGTGCTCGTGATGAAGTCGTCGCGGCGCAGCGCCTCGCAGACGCCGACGGCCACGCCCTCCTCACCGATATAAAGGTGGGCGAGGCCGGGCATCTTCGCGCTCTTGTAGAGCTCGTTCACCTGCTCTTCGAAGGCGCGGATCTTCGCCATCTGGCGATAGAGGTGGAGATTCTGCTCGAGGTCCAGCCGAGGGTCGGTCGCCGGGGTCGTCATCGCGTCCTCCATGGGCCTCCGAGGCTGCGTCAGGCGGGCCGCGGAGTCAAGGACGCGCGGGCGTTATTTCTGGTTGCTGCGCGAGTAGGATGCTCCCTCGCCGGCATTGGCGCCGGTCTTGGTTGCCTGCGCGGGATCGGCCGGCGACGGCCGGGTATCGCCTCCGGCCTGCGTCGTCGAGGGTGTTCGGTTCGCTCCACCCAGCTTCGCCAGCGTCGCGTCGTCGAGCCGACCGGTGGCTTCGAGGCCCTGCGCCTTCTGATAGGCCTTCAACGCCGCGCCGGTGCGCGGGCCGCTGACCCCGTCGATCGGCCCCGGATCGTGGCCGTGGTCCTTGAGCGTCTTCTGCACCCGCTCGATATCCGCACCGCTTTGCGCGGAGGCGGATATCGCGCCGAGGGCGACGGCGATTGCGACGGCCGTGACCAGGACTGGCGTCTTCATATCCGTGACGAGTAGCAAGGCCGGTGCCGCCGACGCCTGCGCGATACTATGGCGCCACACGACGCAGGAGGCGCGGCGATGCTGACGGCGGAAGAGAACGCGCTGTTGACGCGGGTCGGGCCCGGAACGCTCATGGGCGATCTCATGCGGCAGTACTGGATCCCGGTCGTGCAGTCCACGGAGCTGGCGGCCGGCGGCCGGCCCAAGCGCGTGCGGATCCTCGGCGAGGATCTGGTGGCCTATCGCGATCCCGCCGGCCGCGCCGCGCTCGTGAGCGAGCTCTGTGCGCATCGACGCGCCTCGCTCTACTTCGCGCGCAACGAGGCGAGCGGGCTGCGATGCGTGTATCACGGCTGGCAGTACGCGCCCGACGGCCGCTGCATCGACCAGCCCAACGAGCGGCCCGAGTCGAACTTCCAGGACAAGGTCACGCTGCCCGCGTACCCGTGTGCCGACCGCGGCGGCGTGGTGTGGGCGTATATGGGGCCTGCGAGCGCGCCGCCCGAGCTTCCGGACCTCGAGTGGGCGCGCGTGCCCGATGCGCAGCGCTTCGTGTCGAAGTTCTGGCAGGGCTGCAACTGGCTGCAGGCGCTCGAGGGCGGCGTCGATCCCGCCCACATCTCGTTCTTGCACGGCATCCTGGATGCGCGCGATGCGGCGGCGCGGCGCGCCCTCGACAGCGCCGCTGCCGGCTTCGGCTTCGCGGCGCAGCTCGAGCGCGCGCCGCACATCGAGGTGGCCGACACGCCGACCGGGCTACTGCTCGGCGCGCGACGCGAGGCGCCCGCCGGTCGGTATTACTGGCGCATCACGCAGTACCTGCTGCCGTTTCACACGATGCCGCCGCCCGAGGTCGGCGAGGACCCGCTCCTGCACGCGCACGTGTGGATCCCGATGGACGATGACCAGCTGGTGAACTGGTGCGTCTCGTGGCATCCGACGCGCGCGATCACGCCGGACGAGATCGCCGAGTTTCACGCGGGCTCGAGCATTCACGTCACCACCTACGCCGCCGCCACGAGCGAGGCCTACGGCGACATTCGGCCCACGGCCACGCGCGCCAACGACTACCTCGCCGACTGGGAGGCGCAGCGCACGCGTAAGTTCTTCGGCGTGCCGGGCGTGGGCGCGCAGGACAAGGCCGTCACCGAGAGCCAGGGCGCCTACGATCGCTCGCTCGAGCGGCTGGGCCGCGCCGACGTCGGCATCATCCGCGTGCGAAAGCGACTGCTCGAGGCGGCGCTGGCGCTGCGCGAGCGGCGGATCGCGCCGCCCGGGCTCGATGCCGCCAGCTACCGCGTGCGTCCCGGGTCGGTGCTGCTCGCCAAGGACGCGCCGTGGGTCGAGGGCGCCCGCGATCGGCTGATCGCGACGACTAGCTGAGCACCGTCAGCATCGCGAACATCCCGAGCTTGCGGTAGAGCGACGCGAGGCTGATCCCGAGCAGCCGGGCGGCCTCGCGCTTGTCGAAGCCGGCTTCGACCAGGACGTCGCGCACGTGCTGGCGCTCGAACTGGCGGAGCGCGTCGCGCAGGTCGCGCTCGAACGGCGTGGTTGGCGTGCGCGCCTCGGCGAAGTGCTGCAGCGACAGGGTCTCGCCATCACCGAGCACCATCGCACGCTCGAGAACGTTCTCGAGCTCACGCACGTTGCCCTTCCACGGCAGATCGACGAGCGCGCGGAGCGCCTCCGGCTCGATGCCCGAGAAGGCCGTGCCCAGCTTGGCGTTCAGCCGGCGCATCAGGTGCGCCACGAGCAGCGGGATGTCGGCCCGACGCTCGCGCAGCGGCGGCAGCGTGATGTGCACGACGTTGAGTCGATAGAAGAGGTCGCCGCGGAAGCGGCCCGCCTCGACCTCCGCCGGCAGGTCGCGGTTGGTGCTGGCGATGATCCGGATGTCGACGGGCACCCCCCTGGTGGCGCCGACGGGCCACACCTGCTTGTCCTCGATCACGCGCAGGAGCTTGACCTGCATGACCTGCGGCAGCTCGCCGATCTCGTCGAGGAACAGCGTGCCACGATCGGCCGCGACGAACAGCCCGGGATTCGCCGAGAGCGCATTGGTGAACGCGCCGCGGACGTGGCCGAAGAGCTGGCTCTCCATCAACGTCTCGGGAATGGCGCCGCAGTTGACGGGAATGAACGGCTGCTCGCGGCGCGCGCTCGCGGCGTGGATCGCGTCGGCGACCAGCTCCTTACCGACGCCGCTCTCTCCGGTGATGAGCACGTTGCTCGGCATCGTCGCGCATCGCGCGATGTGCGCCCGCACCGCCACCATCGGCGCCGTCTCGCCGATGAGGCCCGCCGCGTCGGCGTGGGCGGTGAGCGGGCGCGGGCTCCGATCGTCTCTGGTCGCCTGGCATCGTCGCAGCACGCGCTTCACGCTCCGACGGAGGTCGTCCATCTCGAACGGCTTCAGGAAGAAATCATCGGCGCCCAGGCGCAGCGCCTCGACGGCGGTGTCGAGGGTCGCGTAGGCCGTGACGAGGATCACGCCCACGCGCGGATTGACCGCACGCAAGCGTTCGAGCAGCTGGAGCCCGTCGAGGCCGGGCATCCGGATGTCGCTCACGATGACGTCGAAGCCCTGGCGCGGAATGCAGCCGAGTGCGTCGTCACCGCTGACGGCGACTGCGACGTCATAGCCATCGAGAGACAGAAGTCGTCGTAGAGCCTCGCGTACGACAGGCTCATCGTCGACGACCAGAATAGATGCGTGCATCCAACCTCCGGGGGCGCGCCCGAAGTTCCGCATATTCCGATCGCGTGGTCGGTTCGCCGAAAATACCTCCGAACGGCGCACGGGAGCAAGCGCCGACGCGCGAATCAGCCATGCGTCATTTCTCATCTGTGAGAAGCCGCGCGGACGCGTCATCGCGCGCGTGAGAACGACGCGTCGCACGACCGCGCGCCGCACCAGCATTATTCAGCCATTACGTCGCACGCAGGTCTGGCATCGCCCTTGCCGCCCGGACAACCGTCGTCGCGTCGTTCACGTCGTCCGTCCGGGACAGTGGTCACAGAACGGAGTCGACCATGGGCAAGGCGTCCGCAAGAGTCATCGTCGCGATCGTCAGCATCGTCATCGTCGCCTCGCTGGGCATCGCGCAGACGATCCACGCGCAGTTCCGCGCGCGCGATCCCGGCGTGCGGCCCGGCGTCGATGCCGGCCAATTCATCAGCGGGTTGACCGCCGACGAGCAGGAGATGTTCACCGTCGGCCGCGACGATTTCTCCGAAGAAGAGGCGGTGGCCGAGGGCGTGGGCCCGCGCTTCAACTTCGTCTCGTGTGCGGGCTGTCACGCCCAGCCCGACGTGGGCGGCACCAGCCCCGCCGCGAACCCGCTCTTCCGCGTTCCGGCCGACCTCGGCTTCGTCGGCAACCTCATCCCGTCGTTCGTCACGCCGGCCGGTCCCGTTCGCGAGGCGCGCTTCCAGTTCAATCCCGACGGCAGCCGCGACGGCGGCGTCCACGCGCTCTTCGTCATCACCGGACATCCGAGCGCGGCCGGCTGCAACATCGCGCAGGAGGACTTCGAGAAACAGGTCAGGAACGACAACATCATCTTCCGGATTCCCACGCCGGTCTTTGGCGCCGGGCTCATCGAGCAGATCAACGACGCCACGATCCTCGGCAACCTCGCGGCGAACTCGTTCACGAAGCGACTTCTCGGGATCAGCGGACGCGCCAACCGCAGCGGCAACGACGGGACGATCACCCGATTCGGCTGGAAGGCGCAGAACAAATCGCTGCTGATCTTCTCCGGCGAGGCCTACAACGTGGAGATGGGCATCACCAACGAGGCGTTCCCGCAGGAACGCGACGAGACGCCGAGCTGCCAGTTCGCAACGGTACCGAACGACGTCACGCCGAGCGTGCGACAGATCGGCGCCATTGAGAACTTCGCCAACTTCCAACGCTTCCTGGCGCCGCCGAGGCCGTCGTCGGATACCCCGGGCGGCTTTTTCTCGATCGGGCGTGGCCGCCAGCGGTTCGCCGAGGTTGGGTGCGTGCACTGCCACACGCCGACGCTCAAGACCGGCCCCGCGACGGTGGCCGCGCTGCGCTTCCGCAACGCGAACCTCTATTCCGACCTGGCCCTGCACCAGATGGGCCCGGGGCTCGCCGACGAGATCTTGCAAGCCGGCGCGCGCGGTGACGAGTTCCGCACGGCGCCGCTGTGGGGCCTCGGCCAGCGGATCTTCTTCCTGCACGACGGGCGCACGATGGATCTCGTCGACGCGATCCGCGCCCACAAGAGCCTCGGCAACTTCAAGTTCGGACCGTCCGAGGCGAACGCGGTGATCGACCGATTCAACGCGCTCGGCGAGGGCGACAAGCAGGACCTGCTCAACTTCCTTCGCTCGCTCTAGTCGCGTCGTGCCGGCGGCACGGTCCACATGGCCGCGCCGCCGGTGTATGCATTCCTGCACGGTGGCGGACTAGCGCCGGACTCGGTAGCGCAGCCCGAGCCCGACGTGTGCGTCGTCCCGCGAGATCCGCACGCCTATCGTGACGCGCATCCCTCGCGCGCTGCCCTCGTCGTCGAGATCGCGGAGACCTCGTACCGCACGGATCGCGACTACAAGTTCAGCCTCTATGCGCGTGCCGGAATCGCCGATTGTTGGCTCGTCGACGTCGTCGATGTCGTCGACGACGCCGTCGAGATTCATCGTGAGCCCGAGGCGTCTTCCGCGGCACGCTACGGCTGGCGTTACCGCAGCGTGGAGACGTTGCGAGCGCCGGCGGTCGTCCGCCCGCTCGTCGCCCCCGAGGCGGGGATTCGCGTCGCCGATCTGTTGCCGTAAGACGTACGCGCTCCGTTCTGGAAGCCGGTGGCGCCCTCTGCTACAGTCTCCGCCACGGAGACGACACCATGCCCAAGGCCCTCGACGGAATCCGCGTGCTCGATCTCACCCAGTACGAAGCCGGCCCCTCCTGCACGCAGATGCTCGCGTGGCTGGGCGCCGAAGTCATCAAGATCGAGGCGCCGGGCGGCGAGCCCGGACGCACCGCGCTGTCCGACAAGCGCGGCGAGGACGCGTGGTTCTTCCTGCTGCTCAATTCCAACAAGAAGGGCGTCACGCTGAACCTCAAGACCCCGCGCGGGCGCGCGATGTTCGAAGAGCTCGTGAAGGCCGCCGACGTGGTCGTCGAGAACATGGGCCCCGGCGCGATGGACCGGCTGGGCCTCGGCTACGAGTCGCTGCGCCGGCTCAATCCGCGGGTCATCGCGGCCTCCGTGAAAGGCTTCGGCAGCACCGGACCATACGCGGACTACAAGTCGTTCGAGTGGATCGCGCAGGCGATGGCGGGCGCCATGAGCATGACCGGCTCACCGGACGGCCCGCCGACGAAAGCCATTGGTGGCCTGGCCGACACCGGCGCGGGCCTGCACACGGCCATCGGGATTCTCGCGGCGATCGTCCAGCGCCAGACGACGGGCGTCGGCCAGCAGGTCGAAGTCGCGCAGCAGGAAGCGGTGGTCAACCTCCTGCGCATTCACCTGCGCGAGAGCTATGTCACCGGCAAGCCGGCCCCGCGCCAGGGCAACCGCTCGGCGGCAGCCTGTCCGTCGAACATCTATCGCTGCCGGCCCGGCGGGTCCAACGACTACGTGTTCGTCCACTGCGCGACCGTCGAGATGTGGACGTCGCTCGTCACCATCTGCGGCCGCCCCGAACTGGGCGACGATCCGCGCTACGCCGACCGGCGGGATCGCGTGCAGTTCATGGACGAGATCGACGCGATGATCGAGGCGTGGACCGAGAAGCACACCAAGCACGAAGCACTCGAGATCCTCGCCGGAGCGGGCATTCCGTGCGGCGCCGTGCTCGACTCCAACGAGGTGCTGGCCGATCCCCACATGAAGGCGCGCGGCATGATCACCGAGCTCGAGCACCCGCGGCGCGGCAAGTATCCGATGCCCGCCAACCCGGTCCGCCTCTCGGCGTCGCCGACCGAGGTCGTGCGCGCGCCGCTGCTCGGCGAGCACAACGCGGAGATCTACGGCCGGCTGCTCGGCTACGACGACAAGGAACTGGAGCAGCTGCGCCGCGACGGCGTCGTATGACCGCTCGGCGCTAAATCCCGAGCAGCCGCTCGAGGTTTTTGGAGAGGATCGCTTCCTTCTCTTGCTGCGTGAGCGTCTTCATGCCGAGAATCCACGCCACCGGCCAGTCGAGCGCCATGTCGTAGGGCCAGTCCGTGCCGAACACGACACGGTCGACGCCCACGGTGTCGATCAGGAAGCGCAGCGCCGGCTCGGTATACACGATGCAGTCGTAGTAGAACTTCCGCAGATAGGCGCTCGGCGGCTGCGCGATGTGCTCGCGCGCCTCCGCGCGCACCTGCCAGCCATGGTCCATCCGTCCGATGCCGTAGCACGTATAGCCGCCGCCGTGGCCGAGGACGAGCTTGAGATCGGGATGCGCGTCGATCACACCGCCGTGGACGAGCGTGGCGAACGTCACCGCGCGGTCGACCAGATTGCCGATCGTGTTGGGCAAGTGATAGCGATTCGCCCGCGGCGTCACCAGCGTCTCGCCGCCCTGGTGGAAGAAGACCACGGCGCCGAGCTGCTCGGCGGCCCGCCAGAACATCCGGAACTCCGCCGTCTCCAGCGTCCGGCCGTTGACGTGGTCGTTGATCTCGACGCCCTTGAGCCCGAGTTGCGTGATGCACCGCTCCAGCTCCGTGGTCGCGGCCTTGACGTCCTGCATGGGCACGGGGCCGAGGCCGGCGAATCGCTTGGGCCACGTGCGCACCAGCTCGCTGATCTCGTCGTTGGTGGCGCGCGACGTCGCGAGCGCGACGGCGGTATCGAGGTGGTAGTTGTAGAAGCCGACGTAGGGGGAGACGACGTGGACGTCCACGCCGAGCGAGTCCATGTCGGCCAGTCGCTCTTGTGGCGTCCAGCGCGCCCGCGGCGGCAGCGACTGTCGACGGTCGCCGACGATCGCCTGCTCCATTCCGCGCGCGTCTTTCTCGCGTCGGATCGTGTGCCAGTCGCCGCCGTTCTCCGTCGCGCGCCAGAAGCACTGCGGCGTGAGATGCGCGTGGATGTCGATGCTCCGCATGAGCCCCCCGTGTTCTCAGCGACGCCGCATCAGGCCGGGCCGAACAAGCCGATGTACACACCACAGGCGTGCGCCGGCTCGACCAGCATCGCCTGCTCGCCGGTGTTGCGCACGCCGCGCGCGGGCGGCGGCACGCCGTGCTCGGCCATCCACCTCGCCGCCGCATCCATGCTGCGCGTCGGGTAGAGCGCCTGGAATGGCCCCGGGCCACGCCGCGCCAGCGCCTCGGCCGCGGGCCCCGGCTCGGCGGGCTGCGCCACCGTCAGCCCTGTCGGTCCGAGATCGAACACCGCCATGTCGGCCTTGATCACGTTGCCGCGCTGCACGCGCGGGACGGCGACGCCGAGCACGCGACTATAGAGGTCCGCCGCCTTCGCCACGTCCGACACCGCGATGTACACGCGCTCGGTGCGCCGCGCGCCGTTGGGATGCTCGCCGGTGTGGCCGCGACGCCGCTCGGCCAGCGGCGTGAGGTGCTCGATGAAGAAGATCGGCAGCGGAGTCGACGCGCCCAGGCGCGCAAACTTCCAGCGCAGCTCGTGGCCATCGGGCGTGCGCCGGCCGCCGTCGACCGGATCGCCGACGTCGACGCCGCGCCGGCGCATCGCGGCCACGTCTGCCGCGAGATCGTCGCTCTGCAGCGCGACGTAGCGAAGGCCGGGGCCGCGCGCGAGAAAGTCCAGCAGCGCGGCACTCGCGAGACGCTCCTCGCCTTTGCGCACCGCGAGCAGCTCGAGATAGTCGTCCTGGAAGAACGCGATCGCGTTCTCGGTGCCGCCGTCCGGGTGCACGCCGCCGGCGCGCACGCCGAAGCCGATGCGCGTGTAGGCGTCGATCGCCTTCGGCAGATCCGGCACGCAGATCATGACGTGGTCGATGCGCGTCAGCATGATGACGACTCCTTTCGGTCGCCCGCGGCGGTCTCGCACTCGGCCAGTCGCGCCGCGAGAAACGCGCGCTCGCGGGCGTTGTCGACCAGCTCCAGCGCCGCGCGGTACTGCACGGCCGCCTCCGCTCGGCGTCCCAGCCGGCGCAGGAAGTCGGCGCGCGCGGCCGGCAACAGATGATAGGCGCGCAGCGGCGCCGCGTCGACCCGGTCGAGCGCGGCGAGTCCGGCCGCTGCTCCTTCGGCCATGCCGATGGCCGCCGCGCGATTGAGCTCGACCACGGGCGAGGGTGCGACCGCGGCCAGCCGCGCGTAGAGCGCGACGATGCGCGGCCAGTCCGTCGCCTCCCAGGACGGGGCGCGCGCGTGACAGGCGGCGATGGCGGCCTGCAGCTGGTACGGCCCCGCGCGCTCGATCGGGCCCGCGCGCCCGAGCCAGCCGAGCCCGCGCTCGATCCGGCCGCGATCCCACCGCGCGCGATCCTGATCGGCGAGCAGCACGAGCTGCCCCGCGTCGTCGGCGCGCGCCGCGGCACGCGAGGCCTGCAGCTCCATCAGCGCCAGCAGTCCGAGCACTTCCGGCTCGGCCAGCATCAGCTCGGCGAGCATCGTGCCCAACCGGATCGCCTCGGCGCAGAGATCCTCGCGCAGCAGCGCGCCGCCGGTGTGCGCGGCGTAGCCCTCGTTGAAGACGAGATAGACGACGGCGAGCACCGCGGGCAGGCGCTCGGCCAGCTCGTCGCCCTCCGGCACCTCGTAGACGAGGCCGCGCTCGCGGATCGACCGCTTCGCCCGCACGAGCCGCTGCGCGATCGTCGGCTCGGGCACGAGAAACGCGCGCGCGATCTCCACCGTGGTGAGCCCGCCCACCAGCCGCAGCGTCAGGGCCACGCGGCTATCGGCGGGCAGCGCCGGATGACAGCACGCGAAGATCAGCCGCAAGCGATCGTCGGGGATCGTATCGGGATCGGCCACGTCGGGCCTCTCGTCGCTCGAGCCGAGCGCGGTCTCATACGCGACGGCGTCGGCACGGCCGTCGGCGAGGCGCGCCCGGCGCAGGCGGTCGATCGCGCGTCGCCGCGCGGTCGTGAGCAGCCATGCGCCGGGTCGCTCGGGCGCCCCTGTCGTCGGCCACCGATCGAGCGCCTGGGCGAACGCCTCTTGCACGACGTCCTCGGCCGCGTCGATGTCGCGCACGATGCGCAGCACGGAGGCGACGACGCACGCATACTCGGCGCGAAAGACATCCGCGATCGAGTCCTGGACTCCCACGGGAGGTGATCGTACTCGCCTCCCGTGGGGAGCGCCTCGCGAGCTGTGTTACATCTGCCAGATCGGACGCACGTCCACGAACCCGCTCTCGCCGATCGGCACCTTCTTCGCCCACTCGAGCGCCTCTTCCTTCGACGCGCACTCGAGCAGATAGAAGCCGCCCAGCGCCTCCTTGGTCTCGGTGAACGGGCCGTCGGTGATCTGATGATGGCCGCCCTTGACCCGCACGCGGCTGGCCTGGTCCTCCGGGCGCAGGCGCTCGGACACGACCGCCTTGCCGGTCTTGTGGACCTCTTCGCTGAACCGCATGAACGCCTGGACGGTCTTCTGGCCGTCCGCCGGCGACGGCGCGGGCGCGTTCTTGTCGTTGCCTCCGATGATCAGTAAATAGCGCATGCTGCCTCCTCGCACTCAGATGTCAGAGCCTCTCACCATTACGACGCCGATGGATCGCTCGAATCGACACCCGAGAGCGCGGGCTCGACGATCGCGGGGTGGCTCACTGTGCTGGAATCAGCCGCCTGCGCGCGCTCAGGTGAGACGAGGCGCGCCACGGCTTCGCCGGGGCGCGACGAGCCTTTGGGGGGTATGGGGGGCCATTTCGGGGCCCCCCATCATGGACAGATCGCCAGGTGGATCGGGTTCACGCCCGGCACGTGGCCGGCCAGCATGTGGATCGCGTGCTCGGCCTGCTCGAGCGGCAGCGAGCGCGTGTGCATCTTCTCGAACGGGTAGCGGCCGGACTCGATGATGTCGATGGCGCGGAACGTCTCGTCCACCGGCATGCTCAGCACGCCACGGATCGTCAGCTCCTTGTAGATGACGTCGTCGACCGCGACGTCTTGCGCGGGGCGCAGGCCCTTGAGACCGGCGACGATGATGCGGCCCCGGCGCACGGCGATCGCGACGGCGTGATTGAACGACTGCGGCGCGTAGGGCGTCGTGTCCACGACCACCTCGGCGCCGCCGCCCGTCGCGTCGCGCACGCTCGTCACCACGTCGTTCTTCTCGACGTCAATCGCGGCGTCGGCGCCCAGCTCGCGCGCCAGCGCGAGCTTGTCCGCGTCGCGGCCGAGGCCGGTGATGACGACCTGCCGCGCGCCGGCGGCGCGCGCGGCGATCACGCAGCAGAGACCGCGCTGACCGGCGCCGAGGATCACCACGCGGTCACGCGGGCCGGTGCCCGGGATCGAGGCCGCCCACGACAGCCCGGCCGCGAGCGGGTTGAACATCACCGCGACGCCCGCGGGCAGCGAGGGGCTCATCTTCTTCATCACCGAATACGGCGACAGGTACATGCGCTCGGCATAGCCGCCCCAGAGATGCGGCGGCTTGCCGACGTCCGTGTAGCCGTAGGTGCCGCCGCGCTTGGGGCACGCGCGCGGCTCCCAGCGGCGGCACGCCTCGCACTGTCCGCAGCCGTAGCCCGAACGCACGGCCACGCGGTCGCCCTCGCGCACGCCCCACCGCGCCGCCGCATTCCGTCCGATCTCTTCGATGATGCCGAGCGGCTCGTGGCCGGGAATCACCGGGTACGGCGTGTAGTCCTCGTGCTGCGGCTGCGCGCCCTCGTACTGCTCGTAGTCGCTGCCGCAGATGCCGCACGCCTCGATGCGTAGCAGCGCGTCGTCGGCGCCGATCACCGGCCGCGGGAACTCCCGCGCTTCCAGCGTCCGCGGCTTGGTGAGGACGACCGCGCGGACCATCTCACTTCGCGCCATCGCCCTTGACCTCCATCAACGCGCTCAGGCCCCGATGGAACGTCGGCGCGCCGCCAGGGATCAGGCACGTCTCGAGCACCTCGAAGATCTCCTCGCGGGTGGCGCCGAAGCGGATGGCGCGCTCCATGTGAGCCACCAGCCCCGCGCGCTCGCCGCCGCGAAACGCGAGCAGCGCGATGGCGACGAACTCGCGCACCTTCGCCGACACGTGCTTGCCTTCGCCGAGCCCGAGCTCGTAGATCCGGTTGTAGGTCTCCACGAACTCCGGGTCCTGCCGCGCGGCGAACTCCCATTCCGGATAGATGTACCCACGCGCCGCCTTCATCTTCGCGATCAGCGCGTCCGCGCGCTGCGCCGTGCTCGGCTTGGCCATCGCTACCTCCGCTCGAGTTTGGGCAGCAGCGTCTTTGCCGCCTCGTCCACCTGCGCCAGTTGATCGCCGCCGGCAAAGCGCAGCGCGATGTGGCGCGCGCCCGCGTCGATCCAGCGCTGGATCCATTCCACGCAGCCCTCGATCGGCCCGGCGTAGCCGGCCTGGCGTGCCTTGATGACTTTCGCCGGCGCCGCGTAATACGTCTCGAGGAACTGATTCATCCGCGCCTCGGCCTTCGCCGGATCGGGATCGAGCGCGAGTGTCAGATACGCGGCGCCGATGACGTCGTCGGGCCGGCGGCCGGCCACCTTCGCCGCCGCCTGAACGCGCGGAAAGTTCTCGGCGAAAAACTCGACGCTCGGCCCGGTCGGAAACCACGCGTCGAAGCGCGGCGCCTCGCGCAGCGCCGTCGGCCCGCTGCCGCCGATCCAGATCGGCGGCCCGCCGGCGCGCGACGGCTTCGGCTCCACCGTGGCGTCGTCGAGCGTGAAGTGCTTGCCGGTGAACGACACGTGATCGCGGCTCCACAGCGCGCGACAGATCGCGAGCGTCTCGAGAAAGCGCCCGACGCGACGCTCCCACGGCACGCCGGCGGCGGCGAATTCCTTGCGGATCGCCGGCGTGTCGGCGGCGATGCCGACGCCGAGGATGACGCGGCCCTCGGCGATGCGGTCGAGCGTGCCGACGACGTGCGCGAGCACGACGGGATTGCGCAGCGCCGGCAATAGCACGCCGGTGCCCAGCCGCACGCGCCGCGTGCGCGCGGCAATCGCCGCCATGAGCGTGAGCGGCTCGTGCCGCGGCCGCGCCGTGATCGAGTCGCCGATCCAGACGGAGTCGAATCCGGCCGCCTCCGCGCGCTCGGCCATGGTCAGCAACGGTGCGGTCTGTGGGCGGCCGGACATGATCGCTTCGCGTGTGGGGATCAGGACGCCGAACTCGACGCTCATCGCGCGCTGACCCCCTTCGAGTTTAAAACTGCACCGGCGTCGGCGGCATCTTGCCGCTGGCGTAGAGCGCCGGCAGCTCCGGCGACGCGTTCTCCCAGACGAGCAGCATCGAGCGCTTCGGCGAGAACCCGCGGTGGCGGATATCGGCCGGCATGGCGGCGACGTCGCCGGCCTTCATCGTCACCCGCGCGCGCACCGCCCCCGTATCGCGATCCTCGACCTCCCACTGGATCTCGTCGCTGAGCTGCACGAACCACTCGACGCGATCGTTGCCGTGGATGACCGGCAGGATGTACTCCTCCGTCGTCGGGCAGTAGAGACTCGCCTTGCACACCGACACGATCGAGGGATTCCAGGTCACGTCCGAACGCGAGAGGTAGGCGAAGAGGTTGAAGGCAACCACCTCGTCCTCGAAACCGGGCTCGGCGCGGACGTCGGGCTTGTCCTGGGGCACGTCGTGGAAGTGGCGATTCACGGGGAAGCCGTTGTCGTCGGTGCGCAGCGGCTCGTCACCGGGCGCGGCGATCATGCGCTTGGCCGTGACGCGGTGGCGCGTGATCGCCTCCTTGTTGCTGCCGTGCTTTGGACCGAACGCGCTCCCCGTCTCCTGAGGGCTGGCGAAGGGATCGAAGCCCGCGTTCGTCCAGTCGTCGAGCATGGCCTCGAAAACGCGCTGGATGAGTGGGGTCGTGAAGCGCTCGGAGTGATCGAGCCCGGCCCGGCGATAGTGGTCGTTGAAGCGGCCGGCGAAGAGATCGACGGAGCCGTAGTGGTTCATGGTCCCGATGACCGCGTCGAAGTTTACGATGCCGTAGAAGAAGCCCCAGGCGATGTCACGCTGGAGCGCGCGCAGGAACGCGTCGACGGGCAGCATGTGATGCCCCTTCGGCCACGCGACGTGGGTGAAGTACTCGTCGCGGTCGAAGCGAAAGGCGCCGAGGGTGAAGCTGCGGTAGCCGTGCTGGTTGGGCTCGATCGAGCCGATCTCGGGGACGGCGTCGGTCGTCTTGCTCATCGCGCATTCCTCCGCGGCGTCGTCTGGCAGATGTCGCCCCAGCGCTCGACCGTGTCCGCGCCGGCCATGGTCTGGAGCAGGATCACGCCGGGCCGCGGGGCATCGAACTGATAGGCGGCGCCGACGGGCAGCAGCGTCATGTGGCCGCGCCGCGCGCGGACCACGCCCATCTTCCGGCCGGCCGGTGTCCCGGCGAGCGCAACGGATCCC
This sequence comes from Candidatus Rokuibacteriota bacterium, assembly GCA_003220475.1. Lineage (GTDB taxonomy): Bacteria > Methylomirabilota > Methylomirabilia > Rokubacteriales > CSP1-6 > AR12. The sequence continues at coordinate 16,613 of QHSO01000056.1, forward strand.
TTCGTGCCGGGCGACACCAGACCCGGGTTGTCGAGCTTCAGCAGTCGGATCTCGACCTCGCCGTCCATGACCAGAGCGAACTCGTCGTGCGCCGGAGCGCGCCAGCCCGAGATCCCTTCCGCTCGGATGGCCTCGATCACGTAGTCGATGTTCTTGCCGACGGCGACCTTCTCGTACGGCTTGGCCCTCGAGGCCACCTCGAAGAGGTTCGAGAAGACGTAGTTCCGCGCGTCGTCGTTGACGACCTCGACGCCGCCCTTGTCATAGCGCTCGAGCGAGCCGAAGCGTGTCGTGTAGTGCTGCGCCATCTGCGCTCTCCTTTCCAGCCGACCCCTTGTCGCGCGCGGACCTCCCGCCCGTGGCGGCAAAGATATCGGTGATCAGCGGGCGCGTGTCAAGGCACCTACACCCGAAAGTCGAGGATGTAGAGGCCGCCGACGATCCGGTCGACGGTATAGAGGATGCTGCGCTCATCGATGAGGACGTCGTTGAGCTGGATCGCGCGCGCCGGCGACTTGCGCGGCGCGGGCGGCACGAACGCGGCGGTCTCTTTCGGGCGGAACGGATCGCGCACGTCGAAGGCGCGCACGCCGCCGTTGAAGAACGTGCCGACCACGACGTCCTCGGAGAGGAAGCCGCCGGGACGGTTCTCGTGCAGGTTGTGGGCGCCGAAGCGCCCGCCCCGGCCGGCGAACTTCGCCACGGGCGGCAGCGGACACGTGCTGATCGGCACCAGCTTGTCCTCGCGGCGGGCGTCGACGAGCCACACGAGCTTGGGCCAGTCCTTGGCGGCTTCACGCACCGATTCGTCGCTGACCACGAGGAGATTGCGCTCGAAGAACGGCACGACGGTGTGACAGAAGCCGGGGAACGGCGGGTGATAGTCCCAACGTCCCAGCAGCCGCGGGTGCGCCTTGTCGGCGATGTCGAGGATCACCGCGCCGCCGTCGATGTACCCGACGTAGGCGCGGTCGGGACGGCGCGGATAGACGTTGGTGTTGTGCGCGCGGTACCCGGTGTCGATCGTGGGGTGGCGCGGCGGTGCCGGCTCGGTGTCGCCGTCCCGCGTCCCCGGCAGCCACCAGCGCCCGACTTCGCGCGGCCGCGACGGCTGTCGCACGTCGACGATGCGGTAGCACTGATCGTCCTTTGGATTGCGCGGCGTGAAATCGGCGGCGCCGGCGGCCATGTGCACGTACTCGCCGTCCACCCACCACAGGTGATGGACGCCGCGCGACGCCGGGCCCGACGCGTCGAACACCGTGACCGACTTCGGCCTGGCGGGATCCGCGACGTCGAAGATCTCGAAGCCGGCCGGCGTCATCCCCGGCTCGCGCGTCTGATAGGCGACGACGAGGAGGTCGCCGACGAGGTCGAGGGAGTTGCTGCGCATCTTGTCGTGCGGCAGCGTCGTCTGCACGATCACGCTCGGCTTCTTCGGGTTGCTGACGACGCGCCGGCGGTCGCGCGTGAGCTGGAGAGCCATGCCCTCGCCGACGTTGCCGAAGCCGTCGAGCGGATGGTGCGCGAGCAGCCGCATGCCGGCCGGCATCAGGCGCGGCCCTTCCTGAGCGACATGACGCTCTCCTTCTGTTGCTGTCCCGGCGCTTCCTCGGCGACTACGCCCCGCCCGGCACCACGCCGCGCGGCAGGCCCTCGACGTGCGCGCAGATCTCGCCGGGTCGCGTGAGCCAGATGCGTTCGCGGTGGCGGGCGATGTGCTCGAGCGCGCGCCGCAGTGCGGGCACGCGATACGGGCGGCCCACGACGAACGGATGGAGCGAGATCGGGCACACGAGTGGCTGCCGCGCCGACTGCCGCAGCAGCTCGTCGAACTGATCCACGATCATGTCGGCGAACTCGCGCGCGGAGTGCTTGTACCAGACGATGCCGCGCGTGTCGTTCACCTCGATCGGGTACGGCATGGCGAGCAGCCGGCCGCCGCGCGTGCGCAGCCACACCGGCTGATCGTCCATCGTCCAGTCCATCGTGTAGCGGTAGCCCGCCTCCTGCAGGAGATCGAGGGTGACCGGAGAGTTCGAGAGCCATGGGCTCATCCAGCCGATGGGTCGCCGGCCTTCGTGCTTCTCGATGGTGGTCGTCACGCGGGCGATCAGCGCGCGCTCCTCGGCCTCGCTCATGTGCTCCTGGCCCTCGGAGTTGGTCGCGCCGTGACCGACGATCTCGTCGCCGCGCTTGCGCAGCCGCTCGGGGATGTCGGGCGCCGCCTCGTACACCTCGATGTTCATCTGCGCCTCGATCGGCAGGTCGAGCTCGTCGAAGAGCTCGAACAGCCGCCAGACGCCCACGCGGTTGCCGTAATCGCGCCAGGAATAGACGCTGGCGCTCATCGCCTGGTCCGGCGGCGCGATGGCCACGCCCTTGCCGATGCCGAAGCCGAACGCCTCGATGTTGACGGCGACGTAGACGGCCAGGCGCGCGCCGTTCGGCCACGTGTAGTCGGGTCGCTTGGTGATGTTCGAGTACTCGTAGCGTCCGTGCGTCGGTAGCGTCATGGAGGCTCTCCTACGGGCGACGCGGCTTGAGGCGGATGTCTTCGTACGGATATGAGAAGGCGTGGCCGGTGACGAGCCCGAGCGTGGCTGGATCGACGCGCGGGCCGACGCCGGACAGGAACGCCGGCTCGAGCAGCGGCGCGAACATCACGCGCTCGTGCATCAGCTGCTGGATGCGATGCAGCAGCGCGTCGCGCTTCCGGACGTCGACCTCGACGGCGTGCTCGCGAAAGAGGCCGTCGATGTCGGGATGGCCGCCGTACGCGCGGATGCCGCCGGTGACGACGAACGCCTCGATGCGCGTCGCCGCGTTGCCGGCGGCCGCGCTGCCCGGCCGCACGAGGTTCTTGAACGATTTCTCCTGGTCGGCCTTGTAGAAGGCGGCGCGCTCCAGCGGTCGAAGCCTGGCGCGGATGCCGACCGCACGCAGGTCGTTCACGACGGCCTCGGCGGTGGGCGCGTACACGGCGTCGGTGGAGAGGTCGCCGGCATC
>QHSO01000057.1 GCA_003220475.1 Candidatus Rokuibacteriota bacterium
CGGCGACAGTCCTCCTCATCGGAGCCGGCCTGCTCGGCCTCGTGTGGCGTCGGCGCAGCTAGAGGAACACGCCAAAGGCGTTGGTCACGCCGTACTCGAACCCCCGGTGCCCGCACGCGACATCGGGGGTTTGATTTATAGATCAGTCTCCCAGCGGCGCGAATTTCTCGGCAGCGCGTGGTCGACCGTCGGAAAAGCTCACAGTTGAAAACCGCCGTCGGTGCGGGCAGGCGAAGAATCGGCAGCTCCTTCAGTCCGTGACGTAACTTCCGACGCGCCGATGTCGACGGATCTTACGATTAGCATCGTCGCGCCCGCTATCTCGACGAAAAGGCGGTGTGGTCCTCATCTTGCTGAGTTCGAGATTCACACCGAGCGATGATTCCACATGATCGGATTTCCGACACCGGAGACTGTGGCACCGCTCGGCGTGAACAACGATCGTGGACGTCGCATTCCGTCCGAGACACAGCAAGGAGGACGTCTGATGAAGTCGAAGACACAACGCAGTGTTTTCATCGCGTTTCTGCTCCTCGTCAGCGTCAGCGTCGCAGCCACCACGGCCTTCGGGCAAGGGAATCGTCCGCGAACCGAGCCGGTCTCCGGGACGTTCGACACCGACCCCGAGAACGTCATGGTGCGAAGCTGCGACGGAGAGGACGGCCCCTATAGGGAGCTTCGCGGCAAGTGGACGGGCACGATTACGAGCAGCGATCCGAGACTGACCGGCAATGTCGAAATACTGGCCCAGTCGGCCCTCGTGAACGTGAGCACCGGGTTTGTCAACAGCGGGTTTGGCACCTTCCGCGGTACCTTCTCCATCTCCGACGCGACGGGCGGCCAGACGGCGCGCGGTGAGTTCTTTACCGTCGTGACCGAGGGGTTCGTGAATCACGGCTTCGCGACCGGCAAGGTGGTGAATGACAATGGGCCGGCCGAAGATTTCTTCGCCAGGTTCCAGTCGACGCTGGACGGTTCGCTCCACGTCCACGGTGTCTTCGGTAATCTCGTGCCTGCGCCCGTTCCGTTCTTCGCTGACCCGCGAACGCCGGCTGTCATCCAGGGCGGCCACTGCACGGGTCCCTGGACAAGGGTTAAGCCGTAGCAGCCCCTGAGGCTTAGAACACGATCACCGCGACCGACGCCATCAGTCTCGACATCGTCGTATGCGCGCTGCTCTCGCCGAGCGCATACGACGGTGTCGAGGCCGGCGACGTCGAGCCGCGCGCGGTCGACCCAGTGAGCGATGTATGTGCTACGCCAGCATCGCGAGAGTCTGCTCGAGCGTGCGGACGCGCGCGTACATCTTCATCGACGTGTCGAGGCTGTACGCGTGAGCCTTGGCGTCGGCGCCCCAGCAGCATTCGCGCACGACGACGGTATCGAGGTCCATGCTGAACGCCTCGCGCACGGTCGTCTCGACGCCGCGATTGGTGGCGCCGCCGCCGATCACGAGCGCGGTGCGGCGCAGCAGGCGCAGCAGCTCGGCCACACCGGTGCCGTAGAACGCGCTCGGTCGGCGCTTGAGAAACACGTAATCGTCGGGGCGAGGCGCGATTTCGTCGGGAAACCCCGCTTCCGGCGTGCCCTCGATGCAGTTGGTGAGCGACGGCACGCCCGTCTCGGCGCTGAGATCGGTGGGCAATAGGACGACGTCGGCGCCATCGGCCCGGCTGACCGGCGTCGTATAGATGATGGGCACGGCGCCCGCCCGGCACGCGCCGATCAGCTCGACCCACGCGTCGAGAACCGGCCGTATCGCCGCGCGCCGCGCGGGATCGGCGGGCACCAGCGCGCGGCGGCAGGCGTCGTAGACGATCAGGGCGGCGTGCGCGGTGTCGATGCGGTCGGGCGCGGCTCGGACGCTCATCTCCTCGACGGCTGCGTATGATACACAACGATGGTCGTGGATGACGCCCGTGAGCAACTGCGTGATCTCAGCGCTCGCCTCGTTCGACTGCACGCGCTCCTGCTCGACCGCGAGCGTCACGTCTACGAAGACCGCCACGGTCCCGTGGGTTCGTGGGAGCTTCTTCAGTTGCTGCTTCGCGATGAGCAGTTCGCCTGGCTGCGGTCGCTGTCGACGTTGATGGCACAGATCGACGCGGTGGTGGACGCGGACGAGCCCGTGGCGGCCCCAGACGCTCAGGGACTCATGCGGGATGCGTACCGGCTCCTCAGCTCGGGCGAGAGCGGCGTGTTCCAGGACAAATACCGCGCCGCCCTGCAGGAGTCTGCGGACGTCGTGATGGTGCATGCAGGCGTCGCCGGCATGCTGCGACGCCACCGCGTCGGCTCCATTGAAAATGGATGATGCGTCTCCATCTCTCGACGTTGACCGCCCGGTGGCCGGCCGATACGATGCCCGCCATGGCCCGGTACGAGTCGCGAACGCGCCGCTTCAGCCGCGCTGAGTACGAGCGCTTGATCGATCTCGGCGTGTTCGAGCCGGGCGAGGAGATCGAGCTCATCGGCGGCCAGCTCATGGTCGCCGAGCCGCAAAGCGCCGCGCACTACACGGCAATCGTGAAGACCGCTCGGGCTCTCGAGGCCGCGTTCGGAGCCGGTTGGTACGTGCGCAGAGAAGGTCCGATCGGGCTCGACGACGATTCCGAGCCGGAGCCCGATGTCGCCGTGGTCCAGGGACGTCCCGAGGATTACAACCGCGCGCATCCTTCCAAGTCCGTCCTCAACGTCGAAGTTTCCGAGTCGAGCCTTGCTGCCGATCGACACCGCAAGGGTAGCCTCTACGCGCGCGCCGGCCTGGCCGACTACTGGGTGCTCAACCTGGTGGACCGCGTGCTCGAGGTGTATCGCGAGCCGGCGCCCGACGCGGCGGCGCCGTTCGGCTGGCGTTACACGCCCGGTGAGGTGCTCGGCGCCGACGCGCGCGTCACGCCGCTGGCGGCGCCGGGCGCGAGCGTCGCGGTCTCACAGCTCCTGCCCTGACCGGCGTCACGCCTTCGGCGGCGGCACGTACTCGTAATCCGAGCGGCACTTCTGCATGATCGCGCGCAGGTCCTGACGCAGCTCCTCGAGCGTCGGCCGACCGACGAACCACCAGCCGTTGTACATGCGATGGATCGTCAGGTCGGGATGCAGCGAAAAGGTGTACGGCACGGCCACGAGGCCGTGCGCGAAGCCCGGTGCTGTTTGCTCGACGATGTCGAGCTCCCTCACCGCGCGACGCTCATGATCGCTGAGGAACGTGAACGAGGCGCCGAGGCCGGCGCGGAACGCCGCCGCGATCTCGGGCGGATCGGTGCTGACGACCGCCACGTGGCAATAGTTCACCGCCAGCTCGTCCTGCATCGTCGTGAGGTGCCGAACCAGCACCGCGCACTTGGGTCACCAGTAGCCGCGATAGAAGCTCACGACGAGCGGATAGCCGTCGGCGAGCTTCGAGAGCTGCACCGGCGTGCGACGGTGGTCCGGCAGCACGAGATCGGGGAATCGACTGCCCACGACGAGATCGGCGCGCATATCAGACCTCCCCTGTGCTCAGACGGGCTCGAGCCACTCGAACCAGATCGGATGGTTCACCTTGTACCATTCGAGCACGCGGCGGATCTTTTCCTGCTTGTCGCGCGGCAGCACCATGTCGTTGATCCGCTCGAAGCGCACGCGGATGCGGTCGCCGTCGTGCTCGAGCGCCTGCGGGATCATCGTCTGCAGCTCGTTGCGGATGCGGCCCGAGTCCGAGATCTTCACCGGCCGCGTCGTGTGATCGACGCCCGAGAGGAACCGCACCAGCAGCGGGCTGAAGACCTGGCGCGTCGTCTCGAACGTCTCCATCAGCCGTAGGGTGAACGTGACCCGGCTCGAGGCCATCCGCGTGGCGAGCCGCGTGGTGACGCGATACGTGTCGTCGGCGATCCTGGTGACGCCCGGCGCGCCCGTATACGGGTCGTCGCACATGTAGCCCATGCACGCGAGCACGGACCAGTTTTTCTCGGGCAGGAAGTCGTCGGCGCGCAGCACCGGCTTGCCGAGCGGCATGTTCGACGCCCCCGCGTCGCGGATGGCCTCGGCGTACGCGCGAACGCGCCCAACCTCCAGCGGCGTGCCGCCGATCAACGTCCCGAGCCGCTCAGCGAAGTCCTTCGCCGCGGGATCGAGCTGCATGAGCCGCGCTTCCACATCCACGGGTAGCTCGAACGTCGGCGAGAACAGCGACATCGTGCTCTGCACGTCGAGGACGTCGCCAAGGCTGGCTGCTTGCATTGCCTCCGCCGTCGCGGCGTAGCCGTCGCAGAGAAAAACGTGCGTCGCCCCCGTGCCGTCTTTCCACGAGCCGACGAGAAACGTGGGCGCGTACGTTCCCGAATCGGTGAACACGCCGAGACCCGACGGCGCCTTCCAGCCGTCCTCGACCAGATGGACCCCGGCCTTGTCCCATTCGTCCCAGAGCCGTCCCAGGCGGTGGACTCGGCTCTTGCCGCGCAGCGTCCACACGTGGATGTTCTCGCGGCGGACGCCGGGGTACGCCCCTTCGATCGCCTCGACCACCTGCTTGCGCGGCGTGCGGTAGTCGAGCAGCACCGAAGCGTTCTCCGCTGCCTCCGCCACGCGTGTGGGCACGGTGAGGCAGCCCATGTAAGACTCGTACGGCCGCGACAGCCGCAGCGGCGAGTCGAAGAGATGGAAGACCGCCATCGGGCCGGTCGGCTGCCCGTCGGCGAAGCGCGAGGTGTTCTCGAGCGTGTCGACGGCCGCGCCCCACAGCGTGATGCCGCGGCTCTTGAGCCACTCGTGGAATTGCTCGAACGTGTGGCCGGTCTCGTTCAGCAGCCGCCGCACGCGGCGATCGACGGTCTTCGCCAGCTCGGGCCGCGCGTAGACGCGTCCGAAGCCGAGCATCGGATTGGCGCCCATCTCGGGCGTCTCGCCGACCTTCGGCATCAGGCCTTCGCCGAGCGAGACCATCAACGCGTGGTTCTCCGGCAGCGTTCGCGTGAGGTGCCAGAGGCCCTCGCTCATCACGTACGCGCTCACCGCATCCGCCGCCTTCTTCACCTGGTTGACGGTGGACTTGTCCTTGCCGCGCCCGCCGCCGTAGTCGCCGAAGAGCCGCGTGCCGAGCGCGGTCGCCGCGGAGGTCATGGCCAGGCACCGCGCGATGCCGCGCGGCGCGAACGTGTGCGCCGAGACGGGCTCCGCCTGCGCGCGCTCGACCTCCACATCCTCGAGCCACAGGTGAAACCGCAGCAGCACCGGGCGCGTGTCGAAGGCCCACTGCGCGATGAGGTTGCGCTTGGCGGTGGAGGTCATGGCGCCCATTCTACTGCCGGCGCGTGCCGTCGTCGGAGGACTCGAGCAGTACAATGCGCGGCGGAGGAACGTCATGACCGACCAGGCCACGCCGCCCAAGCTGGAGCTGTCGCACACGGCGCTGAGCGAAGACGAAGCGCTGCGCATCCTCGACGGCCACCGCATCCGACGCGGCAGCCGTGTCATGGACCCCAAGGCGCAGATCGTCGGCGAGTTCGTCAAGTCCGTGCGCGTGCCCGGATACTTTCCGCCGCTGCCCGAGCTGCGCCAGCAGCTGCGCACGATGGTGACGTTGATGGACGAGCCGGCGCCGGCGCTGCCGCGCATCGAGGACATTCGCATCCCGGGAGCCGCCGGCGAGATTCCCGCCCGTGTCTACGCCCCGCACACGACGCGCGCGCTCTCGCCCGCCGTGGCGTACTTCCACGGCGGCGGCTGGGTGCAGGGCGATCTCGAGACGCATCACGGGCTCTGTGCGCGGCTCGCCTTGCACGGCGACGCGCTCGTGGTCGCGATCGACTATCGACTCGCGCCCGAGCACAAGTTTCCGGCCGGCGTCGAGGACGCCTTTGCCGCATATCGCTGGCTGCGAGCGCATGGTCGCGAGCTCGGCGCCGACACCACGCGCGTGGCCGTCGCTGGCGACTCCGCCGGCGGCAACCTGTCCGCCGTCGTCTCGCAACTCGCCGCGTCCGCCGGCCTGCCCGTGCCGACGTGCCAGGTCCTGATCTATCCCGCGCTCGACGCCTCGCTCGACACGGAGTCGCACCGCGAGCTGGCGGACGCGCACGTCATCCCGCGTGAGCGGATCGTGTGGTACATGGCGCAGTACCTCGGCGCCGACGCCGACACGGTGGACCCTCGCGTATCACCGCTGCGCGCCAAGCGCCTCGCCGGCCAGCCGCCGACGATGATCGTCACTGCCGGCTTCGATCCGCTGCGCGACGAGGGACACGCCTACGCCGAGGCCCTGCGCCGGGCCGGGGTCGATGTCGTGTATCGCGAGTATCCGGGGCAGATCCACGCGTTCGTGTCGCTGACGAAGGCGATTCCGCAAGGCCTGACGTGCACGCTGGAGGTCGCGGAGTACCTGCGCAAGCGGTTGAGCGCCTAGGGAGGTATAAGCTCGCGACGATGGGCGCGCGGACGGGACGGCAGTACATCAAAGGGCTGCGGGATCAGCAGCGCGAGGTCTGGCTGGGCGGCGAGCGTGTCAAGGACGTAACCACGCACCCGGGGCTGGCCAACGGCGTGCGCGCGATCGCCGCGCTGTACGACATGCAGCACGACCCGGCGCTGCGCGACGAGATGACCTACGTGTCGCCGACGAGCGGCGAGCGCGTCGGCCTGTCGTTCATCGTGCCGCACACGCGCGAGGAGCTCGAGCGCCGCCGCGTGATGATGCTGCACTGGGCGCGCGCGACGTGCGGGATGATGGGGCGCTCGCCCGATTTCATGAATGTCACCTTCGCGGCCTGGTCGGCGGCCGCGCGCTACTTCGCGCAGGAACGTCCGGAGTTCGGCGAGAACGTCCGTCGCTACTACGAATACATCCGCGAGCACGACGTCACGCTGACCCACGCGCTCATCAATTTGCAGCGGAGCCGGACGGTCTCGGGGGTGTTCAACCTCGAGCAGGGTACCGCGCTGAGCGTGGTGCGCGAAACCGATGCCGGCATCGTCGTGCGCGGCGCGCGCATCCTCGCCACGCTCGGGCCCATGTCCGACGAGATCGCCGTGTACTCACCGCGCGTCGCGCGGCACACCGAGAAGCACAGCCCGTTCGCGATCAACTTCGCGATCCCGTGCGGCACGCCCGGGCTGAGGTTTCTGTGCCGTGAGAGCTTCGATCTCGGGCGATCGCACTTCGATCATCCGCTGGGATCGCGCTTCGAGGAGATGGACTGCGTGGTGTTCTTCGACGACGTGCTGGTGCCGTGGGAGCGCGTCTTCGTGCTGGGCGACGTGGACCTCATCAACGGCACCGCCATGACGACCCACTCGGCCGCGCACACCGCCCATCAAAACGCGGCCAAGAACCTGGCCAAGTGCGAGTTCGTCCTCGGCGTGGCCCTGCACATGACCCAGACGCTCGGCAACGCGCACCTGCCGCACTCCGAGGAGCGTCTCGGCGAGCTCATGATGTACACGGAGCTCATGCGCGCGTGCATGCGATCCGCCGAGGCCGACGCGACGCTCGACGAGTGGGGCGTCATGTGCCCGGTCCCCCTGCAGATCGAGCTGACGCGCAATCTGATGATGACGGCCTATCCGCGCATGGCGGAGATCCTGGAGCTGCTGGGCTCCAGCAGCTTCATGATCGTGCCGAGCGAGGCGGACTTTCAGAGTCCCATCGCGTCAGACATCGACCAATATCTCGCCACCGACACCGCAGCCGCCCGCGACCGCGTGAAGCTTTTTCGTCTCGCGTGGGACATCGCGGGCAGCTCGTTCGGGAGCCGCCAGGTGCTCTACGAGCGATTCTTCGCCAGCGACCCGCTCACGCGCGCACGCGCGTTGAACGCGCTCTACGACAAGGACGAGGTGATGCAGCGCGTGCGCCGGTTTCTCGACGAGGGGGCATAGCTCGGAGAGAGACGAGCGCGGTGCGGCCGGGGGGCGGGCGCACCGCGCTCGGGGTGGAGGACAGTTACTTCACGTCCCCCGCCGCGCTGATCGTGTCGCGCTTGATCTCGCACTGCTGACCAACGGCAATGAGCTGCTTCTCGTCTTTGGTCTGGTCGTAGAGAACCAGGCAATTCCCGACGCGCCACCACTGCGTGGACGGCTTGTTGAAGGCACCACATCCGGCCAGCACGAACGAAATGAGGACGGTGAAGAAGAGCAACGCTCGGCGAGGCATCATGAGGACTCCAAGGCTGAAACGCCAGGCCCCTGTGGCCTAGACCTCCGAAGAGGGAACCGGAGGGATCGACAGCATAGTGCGTCTGCCATGCCAGACGCAAGGGGCCCCGAATACCGGCCATTTGAGGGGTTCTGGAGCGTTACGATCCACGAATTTTGTGCCGTCGAACGGCAGGCAAACGCTCCCCGCGCCGCAGAATCTGCAGCGCCGCCGCATGGCGCGTACGACGCCGTATACGACTAACGTCCTAACCCGGGACCGGGACCCACGCTTCCGGGCAGCTCTGGACCGATGGGTAGTACGCCCCGTAGCTGGGGCAGTAGTACCAGTAGCTCGGCGCCGGCGCCTCGTACGTGTAGCCGGGGTCGACGGAGGGGTAGTATGGCCAGTAGAACGGCGCGACGACGACGCCACCGTGAAATCGATGATCGAAGTGGCGGCCGTCGAAGTGGCGGCCATCGAACGCGCGATGGGCCCCGAACCCATGGTGCCCCTCGAAGCGCCCGCTCGGTGCGTGTCCCGCGAACCCCCCGCCGTGTCCCGGGGCGGCGTAGCCGGCCGTTGCGGTCGTGAGCATGATCGCGATACCGACGAGGACGATGGATGAAACCTTTCTCAGAAGCATGACTTCTTCACTCCCTGCCCTTTGGATGCGCAGCGGCCTGGTGCGTATTCAACGTTCCCGCCGCTCACCTCGAGCAAACCGCACACCGCGGCACGCGGACGGGGCAAGATTCGGCTCCGGGTGCAGCCGAACTGTCGTCGCGAGCGTGGCGCTTCCGTGAGAAGATCAACGACCGATGCGTCCCGCACGCGCAGCGGAACGAGCCGGGAGCGGCCAGCGGCGTGCCGCCGTGCTGTTCGACTTCGGTGGCACGCTGGACGGCGTACTGCCCTGGAAGGACCGCATGTTTCGGCTCTGTCGAGCCGAGGGCGTCATGGTGACGCCGGAGCGGTTCGACCCCCTGTTCTACGGCGCTGACGACGCGCTTGTGCGGGCCATCCCCGACTCGCTGTCCCTCGCCGAGACGGTCCGCCGGCTGGTCGCCGGGCTCGGCGCCGCCCTGGATCTGAGTGACGCGCTCGCCGATCGCATCGCGCGGCGGTTCGTCGAGGACGCGATCGGCTATGCCCGGGACAACATCTCGCTCCTGTCCGAGCTCGCGCGCCACTATCGCCTCGGTATCGTGTCCAACTTCTACGGCAACCTCGCTCCCGTCTGCGACGACCTGCGCCTGCGCCCGCTGTTCGGAACGATCGTCGATTCGGCCGAGGTCGGTTGGACGAAGCCCGATCCGCGCATTTTCGCGCACGCGCTGCGCACGCTGGGCGTCGAAGCGAGCGAGGCCACGTTCGTCGGCGACTCGCTGGCGCGCGACATGAGCGGCGCCCGCGGCATCGGCATGGCGCACATCTGGCTTGCCGCCGACGCCGCCTCCGACTCGCGGGCCTGCTGCCCCGGGGATCCGGTGATCCGCTCGCTCGGAGACCTCCGAGGATTGCTCTTGTGACGCCGACTTGCCGCGGCGGGATCATCGCCGCAGGTGAGGGCAGCCGTCTACGCGCGACGGGTTTCTCGATGCCGAAGCCGCTGGTGCCCGTCGCCGGCGTCGCGCTGATCGACGGGGTCATCGGGAACTTTCGTGGCGCCGGCATCACCTCGCTCGTCATCATCGTCAACGAGCAGGCGCGCGCCTGCCGCGACTGGGTGCACTCGCGATTCCCGGACCTCGACATCGAGGTGATCGTGAAGACGACGCCCTCCTCGCTGGAGAGCTTTCGCGAAGTCACGCGCCGCCTCGGCGGGGACCGTGCGCTGATCTCCACCGTGGATACATGGTGTCGCGCCGATGACTTCGCCGCCTTCGTGCACGCCGCCTTGCGCCGGCCCGCCGACGCGAGCGTCCTGGCGGTGACGCCACTGGTCGCCGACGAGCGGCCGTTGTGGGTCGACGTGGGCCACGACGGTCGGGTCGGCCGGATTGGCGGCTCGGCGGGCACACACGTGACCGCCGGCATGTATATGCTCTCCGAGCGGGCGCGAGCCGCCGTGCCGCCGCCGTTGGGAAGCCTGAGAGAGTTCCTGGCGTGGTTGCTCGCGCAGGGCGAGCCGTTCTATGCGGAGACGATCGCGGACGTCGTCGACGTCGATCAGAAGTCGGACGTGGTGCTGGCCGAGGCACTCGTGCGTGGAGGTGATAGGTGAGCGACGCATCGTGTTGGGGCATCTTTCGGGAACGCGAGCATTCGCCGGGCCGCGAATCGGATGACGCCGAGATCCTCAAGCTGACGGGCAAGCATCTCGAGGGTCACGGATTCGAGGTCACGTTCAAGACCGCCGAGGAGGCGCTCGGCACGCGCGACGTCCGACCTCGCGGTGTGTTTCTCATGTGCGAGCGGCCGCCGATCCTCGATCGTCTCCGCGATCTCGAGCTGCTGGGCGTTCCCCACGTCAACGGCCCCAACGCGATTCTCAACACGTACCGCGACCGGATGATCGCGCTCTTCAGCGAGGCGAACGTTCCGTTCATCGACAGTCGCGTCGTGGCAACGGACGCGCCCGTCGACGTCGGCGCGCTGCCGGTCTGGATCAAGCGGGCCGACGTGCACAACACGCAGGAGGGCGACGTGACCCTCGCGCCGACCCGTAATGCCGCGTCGGACGCGCTCGCGACGCTGGCCGCCCGCGGCATCCCGCGCGCGGTCATCCAGCCGCACGTCGAGGGCGATCTCGTGAAGTTCTACGGTGTCGGCACCGGCGCCGGGCCCGCCGGCGGCCCGCCGTGGTTCCGCTCGTTCTACCATCGAGAGCAGCGCGTGGCCGGACATCCCCTCGACACCGCTCAGCTGGCGCGGACCGTGCGCCGCGCGGCGCTGGCGCTCGGGCTCGACGTGTACGGCGGTGACGCGATCGTGACGCCGGCCGGCGAGATCGTGCTGCTCGACGTCAACGCGTGGCCGAGCTTCGCGCTCTATCGCGAGGAAGCAGCCCAGCGGATCGCCGCGCACGTGGCGCTGCGTTTCGCGGGAGTCGGTCGATGACACCGCGCCGGGAGGTCGGGCCCCGGTCGCGACGGATCGTCGCCGACGAGCAGCGGCATCTCTCGCCGGGCCTGCAGTCGTTCGCGCTCACGGCCGGCGTGGCCATGGCGCGTGGCCAGGGCAGCACGCTGATCGACGAGGACGGCAACGAGTACATCGACTTCATCGCCGGCATCGGCGTGGGCAGCGTCGGTCACTGTCATCCGCACTACGTCGATGCGCTGAAGCGCCAGCTCGAGCGCCTGACGTTCGGCAGCTTCACCACCGAGACCCGCGCGCGGTTCCTGACGCTGCTCGCCGGCCTCATGCCCGAAGGCCTCACGCGCATCCAGCTCTTCTCGGGGGGCGCCGAGGCCGTCGAGGCGGCGCTGCGTCTGGCCAAGTCGGCCACGGGCAAGCACGAGGTCGTCGGCTTCTGGGGAGGATTTCACGGCAAAACGGGTGGCGTGCTCGGGCTCCTCGGCAGCGAGTTCAAGCATGGCCTCGGGCCGTTTCTCCCCGGGCGCTACGTCGCGCCGTACGCCGACTGCTATCGCTGCCCGCTCAAGCTGCGGTTCCCGGACTGCGGGATCGCGTGCGCCGACTTCCTGCGCGACGTCATTCGCTATCAGACCGGGGGCGAGATCTCGGCGATCATCGTCGAGCCGATCCAGGGAACGGCCGGTAACGTCGTCCCGCCGCCGGGCTTCTTGCAAGCGGTGCAGGCGGTCGCGCGCGAGCACGGCGCGTTGCTGATCGCGGACGAGATGCTGACCGGATTCGGACGCACGGGCTCGATGTGGGGCTGCGACCACGACCACGTCGTCCCCGACGTGATGACCGTCGGCAAGGGCATGGGCGGCGGCTTTCCGCTGAGCGCGGTGGTCTCCACCGATGCGCTGACGAGCCGTCCGCCGTGGTCGAATCCCAGCGCCAGCTCATCGAGCTACGGCGGCAATCCGCTCGCCGCCGCCGCCGGCCTCGCGACGGTCGAGATCTTGTTGAAGGAAGATCTCGTGCGCAACGCCGAGCGTGTGGGCAAGGTGATGCTGGCGCGGCTCGAGGCGATGAAGGAGAAACACCGCTGCGTGGGTGAGGTGCGCGGCAAGGGCCTGATGCTCGGCATCGAGCTCGTCCGTGACCGGCAGACGAAGGAGCCGCTCGGCAAGGAGATCACGCGCGCGCTGTACCAGGAATGCCTGCGTCGAGGGCTGGTGGCGATGACCTATTCGCCGTCGATCCGCATCAACCCGCCGCTGGTGATCTCGGAAGCGACCGCGCTCGACGGACTCGCCATCCTGGACGAAGCGTTGGACACCGTCGCGCGCGAGCACGGGCTCGGCTGAGGATGCTGCGCGGCGCGATCATCGGTCTCGGCAAGGTCGCCCTCGAGGTCCACGCTCCCGCGTGGGCTCGTCATGATGTCGCGATCGTCGCGGTCAGCGACACCGACCCCGCGCGTCGAGCCGTGTCCGCCGCGGCGCTGCCGGCGGCGCGGTGGTACGACTCGGCCGACGAGCTGCTCACGCGCGAGCCACTGGACTTCGTCGACATCTGCACGCCGCCCTCGACGCATGCACCGTTGGCGTGCCGTGCGCTCGACGGCGGGCTTCACGTGTTCTGCGAAAAGCCGCTGGTGATCGGCGGCGACGAGCTGGATCGCATCAGCGCACTCGCCGAGGCGAGGCGCCGAGTCGTCCACACCGTTCACAACTGGCATCACGCGCCGATCATCGCACGCGCGACCGAGCTCGTACGCGCACGGGAAATCGGACGCGTCACGCGCGTCGTGTGGCACACGCTGCGCACGCAGGCCGCGGGTGCGCACAACGGCAAGGGATCGAACTGGCGGCTCGATCCGGCGCTCGCCGGCGGCGGCATCCTCACCGACCACGGCTGGCACGCGTTCTACTTGGTTGGCAGCTGGATCACCGAGACGCCGACGTCGCTCAGCGCGCGCCTCGAGCGGCGCCGGCCCGGCGCCTCACTGGTCGAAGACACGGCGACCGTTCACCTGACGTTTCCCGACGCGACCGCCGAAATCTTTCTGACGTGGGCCGCCGACCGCCGCGACAACGTCGCCGAGCTCATCGGCACCGACGGCCGCATCACGCTGCAGGCAGAGACGCTCACGCTCGAGCGCGCGGGCGACGTTCGGCGGTGGACGTGCCCGCCCGCGCTGTCGAACGGCTCCGTCCATCCGGACTGGTTCGATCCGGAGATCGCTCAGTTCCTCGACGCCGTGACGCGCACGCCGCCGTCTTCCAACCTCGCGGAGGCACGGATGTGCGGCGTGCTCGAGAGCCTCGCGCGCGAATCGAGCCGCCGTGGTGGGCAGGTGATGGCGGTGCCATCGCCCCGCATGCCGCGGGGATGATCGGACCCCTCCTCGTCGTCGTCCCCTTCGCGCCGTTCGACGGAATTTCGCCTGCCACCGTCGTGGCCGGGCTTCCGCTGATCACCCGGCTCGTCCGCGCGGCAAGAGCGACCGGATATCCGGACGTGCTCGTGAGCGATATGGGCGGCGCGGACATTCGTGACCTCGTCGCGTCCGCCGGAGGCTCGATGCTGACGCCGTCGCGCGGCATCGTGGTGAGCGGCCGTTGCCGGATCGTCGTGGCTCCGGCGAACATCGTGCCGCAGCCGCGCTGGCTGCGCGCGCTGTTGTCAGAGCCGATCGAGGCCGAACGCCTCTACGTCGACGGCACCTCAGTGGTGCTCGTCGAGACCGCCCGCCCGGACGCCGTCATCGCGGCGGCCGCGGCCTCTGAGAGCGCCCCGGCGCTGATCGGCGCGCTGTCACGCGTGTTCGACAAGGGCTCCGAGCCGCTGACGCTGGACGGGCGCGTTGCGCTCTCCTCGGCCGGCGACGTCCGGACGGCGGAGGCCTGGCTGCTGCGCAGCCTGATCAAGCAGAACGAAGGATTCATGTCGCGGCATTTCGAGCGCCGGATCTCGCTGGCGATCACGCGGCGCCTCGCCACGACGTCGGTGACACCGAACGCGATGACGCTGGTCAGCGTCGCCGTCGGGCTCGTCGCGGCGCCGTT
>QHSO01000252.1 GCA_003220475.1 Candidatus Rokuibacteriota bacterium
CGACCATCACGTGAAAGGGAAGCATGCGTCCGTGGGAGAGCGCGCGGGCATGGTGAAGCGCCACGCCGCCGGCGCGCTCGACGAACTCGTGACAGAGGCGGCTCTTTCCCGCGCCCGGCTCCGCGGTAACCAGGACGACGTGCGGTCGACCCGACTGCGTCTCGCGCAGAGCCCTCTCGAGCAGAGCGAGCTCGCGCTCGCGGCCGACGAAGCGCGAGAAGCCGCGCGCCCGGGAGCTCTCGAGGCGGCTCCGGATCTGGCCCGGACCCCGCAGCTCGAACACGCGCACGGGAGCGCTGGCGCCCTTGAGACTCTGTTCGCCACGGTCGAGGAAGTCGAAGAAGCCCGCCGCGAAGCGCGCGGTCTGCTCGGTCAGCGTGATGCCGCCTGGTGGCGCCAGCTGCTGCACCCGGGCGGCGAGCCCGACGACATGTCCCTGCGCGGTGTAGTCCATGCGCAGGTCGTCGCCGATCCGCCCGACGACGACCTCGCCGGAGTTCAGGCCCATCCGCACCGCGAACTCGAGTCCGCTCTCGCGCCGCACGTCTTCGGCGAGCGCGCCGAGCTCGCGCGCCAGATCCAGGGCGGCCGCACAGGCGCGCTGCGCGTGGTCCTCGTGGGCGATCGGGGCACCGAAGATCGCCATGATGCCGTCACCGGTGTACTGGTTGATGGTCCCCTCGTATCGGTGAACGCCGCCCGCAAGGATCCGGAAGAGGCGATCGAGCAGGCGATGCCATTCCTCGGGATCGACGCGCTCCGCGAGCTCCATCGAGCGCGCGACGTCGGCGAAGAGGACGGTGACCAGCTTGCGCTCGCCCCTGAGCGCGCTCTGTGACGCAAGAATTTTGTCGACGAGATGCCGCGGCGTGTAGGAGCGCGGCTCGGGGATGATGGTCGGCGCCGCGAGGCGCGCGCCACAATCGTTGCAGAACCTCGCGCCGGCGGGGTTCTCGTGTCGACAGAATGGGCAGCTCACGAAGCCCGACTAATCGACCTGTCTCGCGCCCGCGCGATGGTCAGCGACGAGGCGACCCTCCTTGAACACGAGACGTAGCGTCCGGAGATTTGTGATGTCCTGCAGCGGATCGGCCGCGACGACGATGAGATCGGCGAGCTTGCCCGGCTCAATTGTTCCGAGCGCAGCGCCGACGCCACAGAGCCCAGCAGCATCCCGAGTGGCAGCGAGAAGCGCCTGCCGCGGTGTTGCTCCGTCCTTCACCCACAGGCCCAATTCGAGCAGCGCTGCCTCCTTGAGCGGTCGGATGTCAGAGCCGAGCGCCATCCTGACGCCGGCCGCCAGCGCCCGCTGAAACCATTCGCGGTGCTCAGCGGCGGCCTTGTCGGCGCGCTCGCACAGGTCGACCGAGAGGTTGCGCTGCTCGACCCATCGCTTCTCCCACGGATCGCTGGCCTGTTCGGGAGTGAGGTGGCTGATGGCGAGTGTGGGTACATACCAGCTATCGCGCTCGCGCAGTTGGTCAACGCACTCCGCATCCATCATGTACCCATGCTCGATACTATGCGCGCCGAGCCGCACGGCCGCCTTCACCGCCGCGGGGTTCGTCGCGTGTGCCATCACCGGGAAACCGCGAGCGCGACAAATCGCGAACGCCGCCTCCAATTCGTCGTCGAGGAGGAATGAATGCCAGTGGCGGTCCCAGGGCGGACCCATGATGCCGCCCGTGAGGTTCAGCTTGATGTGATCGACGCCATTCTTGATCTGCTCCCGGATCGCGCGGACAAAGCCGTACGGGCCGTCGCACTCGAGCGCATGTCCCGACGTCAGGAAATGACCGCCCGTGGTCGTCAAGAAGTGGCCGGCGGCGAACACACGCGGACCCACGTATTGACCCGCATCGAATGCGCGCTTCCAGGCCACGTCCATGAAGTGCGCGGCGCCGGCACACCGCACCGCCACGACCCCCGCCTCCGTGAGTGCCTCCATCAAGCGATGGCCGAAGGCGATGGTCTGATCGACGGCGCTGACGCCTGCGAGATAGTCGGGATGAATGTGGACGTCCCAGAGTCCGGGCAAGAGATACATGCCATCGAGATCGATCACGTCCGCATGCCGTAGATCGGGCGAGCGGCTCCCATCGAGAACCTCGCCAATCCGTCCTCGCTCGATCACGACGCTGCCGCCAACGATCGGTCGCTCGCCGACACAGTCGATGACGTTCGCGTTCGTCAACACCAGTCGGTCGTTCGTCATGGCGCTCATGTAGCATCACGTGCCGGTGCAGGCAAGCACGAGTACGCGGCTAGTTTCGACCAGGAGCGACCACCAGTGCGTTTGGCACACCCCATCCGCGGGGTAGCGACAGCGTCAGACCCGGAAGCTTTACGACGAGCTGTGTCGACGGCCCGCCGTCGAGGTTGAGAGCGTCCCGACATCCGAGGCCACCCTTGTCCGGCGGATCGGCAAGAAAGCGTGCGAATGCTGTGGTCTCGGCCTTCGTCGAGACAACGAAGACGACCACGTTACCCTCGGCGCATACCGCCGTTCGCTCCGCCAGTTGCGGCTTCAGCTGCTGGACCGTTCCCGCGACGACGAGACGTGGGATGCCTTGAACGACGAGCCGATATGCGAGAGGCGCGTCGACGTCGGCGCCGAGCACGATCCGCGCCTTCTTATCATCGACCACCAGAGCGCCCCAGCTCTGCCGTTTGCTACTGCCAATGAGTCGTCCTTTATCGACGGCAAGGCCCATCGGCCGGCCCTCGTGGTCGAAGAAGCTTGCATTGATCGCGACGACAGCAGCGTAGGATGCGACAATCTCTTCCACCGTGCGTCGTGACGCGGCGCCTCCGGCGGGAATGAGACGGAGCTCCGTCACGTCGAGATGAATCTTGAAGGCGTGGCCGGAGAACGGCTCGGGATCCGCTGTCTGCACCTGAAACTTTACGTGATCGATGCCCGGAGCGACTTGTCGAAACCATGGGGATTCGGCGCTCGCGACCGTGGCGATAGCGGTGCTGACCATCAGAAGCATCGGCAATAGAGCAAGGACAACGGCGGGACGGCGCATCGCTGGCCAGATATTGTGCACGAACGCTGCATTCCACGGGAGGATGGGCATGAACAGAGTGAATCGGTTAATCGTGGGATCGCTCATGCTGCTTGGGCTCGGTGAAGCGACCATCACGCATGCCCAGCAGAGCGAGATGACGTTTTTCATTACCAGCGCTGGCTCTGGACAGGGTGGGGACCTCGGCGGCCTTGCCGGTGCGGACAAGCAGTGTCAAATGCTCGCGCAGGCAGCCGGAGCGGGTGGCAAAACATGGCACGCCTATCTAAGTACCCAAGGCGCGGGTGCCGTCAACGCGCGCGACCGCATCGGCTCCGGCCCGTGGCAGAACGCCAAGGGCACGGTCATCGCGAACAATGTCACTGAGCTTCACAGCGCCAACAACAAGATCACCAAGCAGACCGCGCTGAGCGAGAAGGGGGAAATGATCAACGGCCGTGGCGACACACCCAACATGCACGACATCCTGACCGGCTCGCAGGCCGATGGCAACGCGTTCGCGGCGGGCGACGACCGCACCTGCGGCAACTGGACAAAGAGCGGTCAGGGTGCCGCGATGGTCGGCCATCACGACCGACAGGGCCTGCGCGACGATGACGCGTCGAAGTCCTGGAACTCCTCGCACCCCACGCGCGGGCCTGATGGCGGCTGCAGTCAGAACGATCTCAAGAGCACCGGCGGCAACGGACTCTTCTATTGCTTCGCCACCAAATAAGACCGGACCCGCACTCGGAAGCGCCGCTGTCGACGTCGACGGGCAGGCTCATGTTCTTCGTGCAGTACCAGGGACCGACGACCGGGGGCCGTCCGATCTACGACGGCCGCTTCAACATGACGGCGCGGAAAGCCATTGCCGAGGAGAATCTCGAGCGCTGAGCCGCCCCGTCAGCTCGGCATTTGGCAATTGGGCGTCGACTTCATGATGGCGATCTCGTCCTCGTCCATTCCCTCGACGATGCCGTCGAACAACGGAGTCGACAGATACCGCTCACCTGTGTCCGGCAGCATGGCCAGCATTACCGATCCCGCCGGCGCACTTTGGGCGACCTGCATGGCGACCGCGAAGGTGGCGCCACCCGAAATGCCGGTGAAGATGCCCTCTCGCTGAGCGAGCTTCCGAGACCATTCGATCGCGACCGCTCCCGGCATTGGGATGAGCTCGTCGATGAACTTCTTGTCGACCGCCTCCTGGAGCACCCACGGAATGAAGTCGGGCGTCCACCCCTGAATGGGATGCGGCTC
>QHSO01000253.1 GCA_003220475.1 Candidatus Rokuibacteriota bacterium
GGGAGGAGTCCGACGTAGGCAAAGAGCGGGTAGGGAGTGCGGCCCTCGGACGGGACACGTGCGAGCCCGCCCAGGAAGAGGGTGAAGATCGCGGTCATCAGCACCGGCTGGACGAGAACCCAGGCGATGCCGAGCGCGGTCTGCTTGTAGCGAACCTTGACGTCGCGCCACGTGAGGAAGTAGAGCAGTTCCCGATATTGCCACAGGTCGCGCAGGTCGAGCCGGCCGGTGGCGCCATCCGGACGGATGGTGACCACCGGCTCGCTCGGCAAGTCGGGGGTCTGCACTTGCGCCGGCAGAGCGTCCACACTCGCGCCGGCTCGCAGAGTCGCATCCATGGCGGCGTCAGCTCAGCCCGAAACCGCCGTCGCGCGCAGCTCCTTGCTGTCGATCTGATGCTTGTCGAGCAGATCGTGGAGCGCGGGCCGGCTGATGCTGAGCTCGGTCGCGGCGCGACTGATGTTGCCCCGCGTGCGGATCAGCGCGTCGACGACGACCTGCCGCTCGACGCGGTTGCGGGCCTCGCGCAGCGACGTGCGCGGGGGCGCCGCGAGCGGCGGAATCCCGAGGTCCGAGGGCTCGATCGCACGCCCGCGTGCGAGGATCGTCGCGCGCTGGATCGCGTTCTGCAGCTCCCGGATGTTGCCCGGCCACTGATACTGCGCGATGGCGCCGAGGGCCTCGGGGCTGAACTGCAGGCGGCGCCGGTACTGCTGACAGTTCTGCCGCAGGAACACGTTGGCCAGCATGCCGACGTCTTCGCCGCGCTCGCGAAGCGGCGGCAGCGGCACCGTGACGACCGAAAGGCGGAAGTACAGATCCTCGCGGAACCGGCCCGCGGCGATCTCCACCTTCAGATCCTTGTTGGTCGCCGCGATCACGCGCGTGTCGACCGCGATGAGCTGCTTGCCGCCCAGACGCTCGATCTGCCGCTCCTGCAGGAAGCGCAGCAGCTTGACCTGCAGCGGCAGGCTCATCTCGCCGATCTCGTCGAGGAAGACCGTGCCGTTGTCGGCCTGCTCGAGCTTGCCTTTGCGCTGCACGTGCGCGCCCGTGTAGGCGCCCTTCTCGTGGCCGAACAGCTCGGACTCCAGCAGCGTCTCGGGGATCGCGCCGCAGTTGATCGGCACGAACGGCGCGTGCCGGCGGCGGCTCTTCTGGTGGACGGCGCGGGCCACGAGCTCTTTGCCCGTTCCGCTCTCGCCCTGCACGAGCACGGTGACGTCGGTCTTGGCGACCAGCGACACGGTGGCGAAGATCTCGCGCATCCGCGGCGTGCTGCCGATGATCTCGTCGAAACGGACCGCGGCCTCGGCGTCGGCGGCCTGCTTGGCGTTCTCGGTTTCTAGGTTCTGCAGATAGGTGCTCCGACGCAGCACCGTCTCGTACTCCGCGAGGTCGATCGGCTTCGAGAGATAGTCGACCGCGCCGAGCTCGACGGCGCGCCGCGCGTTGGCCCGGTCGCCGTTGCCGGTCACCACGATGACCTTCGTGGTGGGCGCGGCTTTCAGAATATCCTCGAGCGCCTGGAGGCCTTCCTCGGCGGTGTCCGGATGCGGGGGCAGGCCGAGGTCGAGGCTGACGATCTCGGGGCGGACGTCGTTCATGAGGGCAAGCGCCTTCATGCGCGTCTCGGCGAACGTCAATGCGTACTGATCGCGAAGCGCGTACTTGAGCTGCATGCGAATGGCGTCGTCGTCCTCGACAATCAGAAGTCTTGGCTGTGCCGCGTTCATCGTACTGTCTCCCAAAGGTTCGCAGCGCGCCCGACGTCTCGGGCGGTCGCGTCCGCCTGCCACAGTGGCAGCGTCACCCTGAATGTGGTTCCCGTGCCCTCGGTACTGTCGACGTGAATGGTGCCGTGATGGTGCTCGACGATCTGCTTGGTGTGATAGAGGCCGATGCCCCATCCGGCCTTCTTGGTGGATCGAAACGGTGAAAAGAGATGACGCTCCATGAACTCCGCGGAGATGCCGCTGCCCGTGTCGCTCACGGTGAGGATGGCATGGCCGTCGGCCTCGGCCAGGGTGATGGCCACGGTGCCTTCGCCCTCGATGGCCTCCGCGGCGTTCGTCACCAGGTTTTCGACGACGCGCAGCAGCGCATCGCGGTCGCCGGCGACCGGCCGGACGGCGCCGAGCTCGCGCACCAGTCGCACCCGCGGCTCGGCCGCGAGCGCCGCGGTGGCCTCCAGAACGATCGCGCCGAGATCGATCAGCTCCACGCGCAGTGACTCCGCCTCGCTCACCGGTGACGACAGGCGCGTGAGGAGCCGTCGCATCCGATCGACCGTGCGCGACAGCGTCGTCATCGTGTCGCGCTGAAACTCGGGATCGTCGAAGTTGCGCAGGGCGTTCCGCGCCAGCATCGAGAGCGCGGAGACGGAGTTCTTGATGTCGTGGATCACCACCGCGGTGAGCCGGTCGAACGTCTCGATCTCACGCGCCTGGGCCATCGCCTCCGACAGGCGTGCGGTCACGAGCGTGCCGGCCGCCTGCTCGGCCACCGTCGAGAGAAATTCGAAATCCTCGATCGTGTAGTCGGCGCCGCTACGGTCGGGGCCGAGCACGATCAGGCCGATCGTGGTCGCGCGCCAGCGGAGCGGCGCGCCGACGGCACCGGTCAGCTCCGGTGAGACGACCGGTGCCGCGACGTCGGGGGGCAGGGGCGCGGCGACGTTCTGGCTGCCGAGCCACGACAGCAGGGGGGAATTGCCGTCGAGGACCGACAGGAATTTCGCGTTGCCGACCTGCCCCCACAGACGATAGCGCGTGTCCGTCGTCGGGTCCGACAGATAGACGGCGCCCGCGACGGCATCCGTCACCTCGGCGACGCCCTCGATCAGCTCGCGGCCGATCTCCTCGGTCGTGAGCCGCGAGGACATGCGCTTGGTGAAGGCCATCCACTGCTCGCGGTAATCGTACTTGCTGCGATAGAAATTCCGGGCGACGAAGCGCTGGAATCGCCGGCGCAGGCGATCGGACAGCAGCAGCACGCCCAGGGCGAGCGCGGAGACGAAGATCAGCACCGAGCCCCAGAACGTTTCCTCGGGAATGGCCAGATAGGTCAGCAGCGAGCCGAGCGCGCCCACGGCGAACAGATAGATGCCGAGCACGCTCACGAGCGCCGAGCGATAGAACATCTGTCGCGACACCGCGATGGCGACGCCGCGCAGCTGGTCGCGCGCGATCGGAATGGCGAGCAGCACGTTGCCGAGGAACAACGTGGCGCACGTGATCTTGAGATGGATCGGGTGAATGACGTGGAACAGCAGCAGCTGGCTGAGCACGTAAAAGCGAATCAGGAAGATGGCGCCGAGCCCGAGCACCAGATATTTCACGCGACGGCGGTTGTCGCCGCGCGCGGTTCGCAGACAGCTCTCCAGCCCGGCGAGGATGCCGACGGTGAGCAGCAGCTGAACGACGGCCGCCGCGCGCGCCGGCGAGCCGAGCAGCGCGCCGTGCGTGTTCCACCCGCCGGCGCCGACCACGAACGCGGGGGACACGGCGAGCGCGCCGGCCGACGCCAGCGTGATCGCGACGCCGATGCCCAGCGCCCCGCGCCACGCGCGCGGCAGCGAGGGCATCTCCAGATCTGCGAGCAGGGCGACGAAGAACGCCCAGGGCAGGAGCAGCAGGAGCGCGGTGACTTCGGTGGCGGTGACCCACATCCGCGCGTCGCCGTTGCCGCCGCCGATCGTGAGCAGCATGAACGCGCACAGCGCCTCGGCGGCGAAGGCGAGCATGCCGGCGGCGAAGAGCCACTGCACCCGCAGGCGCGGCCGCGCCACCAGCGCCACCGCCGCCAGCGCCAGGCTGCTGACGGCGGCCATGGTCGGCACGAGCGCCTGCGGCGACATCAGGGTCGGCCCGGGGAGATCAATTCAACTCGGTCAGCGCACGTTTCGCGTCCGCGAGCTGGCGGAACTCGCGCTTCGTGCTGGTGGCCGCGACCAGGGCCTTGCGCGCGGCGTCCTTGTTTCCGATCTTCGCGTAGGTCATGCCCAGGTGGTACTGGATCGTCGGCTCCTCGGGCAGCTTGGCGGCGCTGTCTTCGAGCAGTACGAGCGCACGCTGATACACGCCGCGCTTGTAGAGGATCCAGGCGAGCGTGTCGGAGATGCGGGGATCGTCGGGCGCCGCCTCCTTCGCGGTCTGCGCGAGCTGCAGCGCCTTCTCCTTGTCGCCGTCGGTCTCCGAAATCAGCCACGCGAGGTTGTTGGCCGCCGGCGCGAAGCGTGGATTGATCGCGAGGGCCGTGGTGTACGCCTCCTGTGCCTTCGCGAGCTCGCCACGCTGCTGTTGCGGCTGGCCCAGCATCATCAGCGGCGCGAGGTTCTTCGGCGCCAGGCGATGCGCCTCGTCCAGCTTCGTGATCGCCGCATCGAGCTTGTTCTGGGCGGCATAGATCGTGGCCAGGCTCGTGTAGCTGGCGCTCAGGCGCGGCTCGAGCTCGATGGCCTTCAAGAACGCCTGCTCCGCTTCCTCCCGCTTGCCCTGGGCGAAATAGACCTCGCCGAGCACCTGGTGCAGCGGCCCCCAGCCCGATGCCGACGAGGTAGGCGCCCTGTGGATCGTTGGGCGCGAGCTCGGCGAACTTCCGGTAAGTCTCGGTGGCCTTGCGCGCGTCGCCGCGGCGCATGTACGCCGTGCCGAGCAGGCGGTACGCCTCGCGCAGTCGCGGCATCGAGCGGGTGAGATTGTCGAGATCCTCGATGGCCGCCTGCACGCTGCCCGACTGGATGTTCAGCGTGGCCAGCATCAGGCGCGCGTCGACGAATTGCGGTGAGGCGGCGAGTGCCGCCGTCAGCTCGGCCTTCGCCTGCTGCGCGTTGCCGGCCTGCAGCTGCGCGAGCGCCAGGTTGTAGTGGCCGGCCGCCAGGCGCGGCTCCACCTGCACGACGCGCTGGAACGCCGCGATGGCCTCCGCGGTCTCCTGCTTTGCCAGATGGATGCGCCCGCGCACCAGCAGCGCCTCGAGGTCGGAGGGATGCTTCTTGAGCACGGGCTGCAGCGCGGCGATGCTGTCGTCGTAGCGACCTTCCGCGAGCGCGATCTCGGCGAGCCGGCGCCACGCGGGCAGGTACTCGGGATCCTTCGTCGTGATCGCGGTGAGCACGGCCTTGGCCTGCTCGCGCTTGCCAGTCCGGACGTAGAACTCGGCGAGCTGCAGGCGAGGCGGCGAGCCGTTCGGCGAGAGCTCCGCGGCCATCTTCAGCTCTTCCTCGGCCGCGTTGAGGTCGCCCGTCAGCGCGTGGTACTGCGCCAGCGCCGTGTGCGCCGGCACCGACTTCGGATCGCGGGCGACGGCCTCCTTGAACGCCTCGAGCGCCTTCGGCGCGTCGTGCTTCTTCATGTAGAGCGTGCCGAGCGCGATGTGGAACTGTGCGCGGTCGGCGAACGCGGCCCGCGCGCCCTCGAGCCGCACCAGCGCGGCCTCGACGTCCTCGGCCCGCGTCGCCGAGTCGGCCAGCAGCATGAGCGCGTCGAAGTTCTTGGCGTCGCGCTCGAGGACGTTCGTCGCGTGTGTGCGCGC
>QHSO01000058.1:0-9041 GCA_003220475.1 Candidatus Rokuibacteriota bacterium
CGCGACATTGACGCCGCGCGCGTGCGGCGCCTGGCATCGGCTCGATGTCGGCCTCTCCGATCCGAACGCGTTGCTGGACCCGCCGCGAGTACCACCGGCTCATCGAGCTCGGCATCTGCACGAGGACGAGCCGATCGAGCTACTCGGTGGCCAGCTCGTGGTGTCCGAGCCGAAGAGCAGCCTGCAGAGCACGGCCGTGAACACGCAAGATCCGATCGCGGCCGACGACGAGTCCGAGCCGGAGCCGGACGTCGCCGTGGTTTCGGGATCGATTCGTGACTACCGCGATGAGCATCCGGCGAATGCCGCGCTCGTCGTCGAGGTTGCGCTGAGCTCAGATACTCCAGTCGGTGAACAGTCGCTGCTTGAGCTCCTCGGCGTGTGCGGAGGCGGAGCGGCGCGTGACCTCGACGAACTTCTCGTCCATGCGATGTAGCCGCCGCGCGAGCACCTCGGCGAGGGTCGCGATCACCTTGTAGGCCGCCAGGCTCTCCTCACGCAGCAGTCGATGGAACTGCGTCGTGGTCAACAGGCTGAATTCGCAGGCCGTCTGCGCGCGGACGCTGGCCGTGTGCGGCCCCTCGGTGAGCAGGCTGATCTCTCCGAGCACCGTCGGTGCCGCGATGGTCGCGAGCACCTCGTCCGTGCCGTCCTTGAAGATCTCCACCGTGCCATCGAGCAGAACCATCAGGCCCTGCGGCCGCTCGCCCTCTTTGAACACGACGAGGCCGGACTCGGCCTTCACCGGCACCATCGATTTCAGGATCTGCTCGGTTTGCTCGTACGACAGCCCGCGGCACAGGACGCCGCGGATGACTTTGCTCGCCTCGGACGGAGTCATACGCCAACGATTCTACGGGAGGCCGCCGATGGGAATGGGTAAACATTTACCCCACGTGCGTAACGGACGCTTGACGCGCTCCACGGCGCATGTACGCTCCATCCGACCGTTCGCGTACTCGCCGCGTTCGACTGATGGCTGAAATCGATATCCTCTGGATCACTGCGGGACTCGGCTGCGACGGCGATACCGTCGCGATGACGGCCGCCACGCTGCCGAGCCGCGAGGACCTGCTCTCGACCACGCTGCTCGAGCAGACGATCCGCGCGCTGCGCGCGGAAATGCCCCTGGTCGTGATCGAAGGCGATCAGGCCACGGAGCTCGATGCCGATCGCGTTCGCGCCGCGGGCGCGCGCGCGGTCCAGGTCACCACGGCTCGGGCTGTCATCTCGATGCGGCGATGGTCGCGCGTGCGCGGGACGAGCTCGATCCGCCGGCCGGTGCGCTCGTGTTGATCGAGAACGTCGGCAATCTCGTCTGTCCTGCCCTGTTCGACCTCGGCGAGGTCGCCAAGGCCGTCGTCGCCTCGGTGCCGGAGAGCGAGGACAAGCCGCTGAAATACCCGCACGCGTTCCGGGCGGCCGACCTCGTCGTCCTGAACAAGATCGATCTGGCGCCGCACGTCGCGTTCGCGCACGAGCGCTGGCTGGCGGCCGCGCGCACCGCGCATCCGGGGGTCGACGTGCTCTCGCTCTCGGCGAAGCGTGGTGTCGGGCTCGGCGCCTGGTACGCGTGGCTCCGCAGCCGCCGCGCCGCCGTGGAGGCGCCGACGGCGTGAGCGAGCGCGAGGCCGCGGGCATGGACAAGGCGGCGCTGACCGCGGAGCTGGCGGCCATCGCGGGCGACGCCTCCGGCGCCGAAGCGGTCCTCGCGCGGCTCGCGGCCGCGCTGTTTCCCGCGGGCGGCGGTCGGCTCGAGCACATGACCTGGGGCGCCGCCGCCGACGGCGGCGAGCCGACGCCGGTGGCCCTGGCGTCCCAGCGCGACGACGGCGAGGCGCGCGTACGCGCGGCGGAGCTACGCTACCGAACTCTGATCGAGCAGATCCCCGCCGTGACGTTCATGGCGGTGTTGGGCGAGGGCGAGAACGAGGTCTACGTCAGCCCGCACATTCAAACGCTGCTCGGCTTCAGCCAGCAAGAGTGGCTCGAGGATCCCTTCCTCTGGTATCGCCAGCTTCATCCCGACGACCGCGCGCTCTGGATCGCGGAGTTCGCGCGCGGCTGTCGCACCGGCGGCCCGTTCCGCGCCGAGTGCCGCTTCCTCGCCCGCGACGGCCGGATCGTGTGGGTGCGCGGCGAGGCGCGGCTGGTCAAGGACGAGCGCGGCCGGCCGCTCTTCCTGCAGGGCATCGCGTTCGACATCACGGAGAGCAAGCGGGCGGAGCAGATCCTCGTCGCCCGCGCGGTCCGGAGCACCGAGGAGCGCTATCGCGACGTCGTCGAGGGCATCGGAGCCATCTTCTGGGAGGCCGACGTCAACACGCTGCAATTCACCTTCGTGAGCCAGCAGGCCGAGCGCATCCTCGGCTATCCCGTCGAGCGCTGGCTCGCCGACCCGCAATTCTGGATCGCCTCCGTGCATCCGGATGACCGCGGGCGCGTGGCCGCGGAGTGGCAGACGCTCGCCGACGGCGGCGGCGGCGACCACGAGCTCGAGTATCGGGCGCTGACGCTGACCGGCGACGTCGTCTGGCTGCACAACCGCGTCCGCGTCGCGCACGACGAGGCCGGCCGGCCGCGCCATCTGCTCGGCTTCATGCTCGACATCACCGAGCGCAGGCGCACGGAGGACGCCCTCGCGCGGCTGCTCGCGCGCGAGCAGGAGGCGCGCGCGGAGGCGGAGATTCTCAACGCAATCGGTCGCCGCCTCGCCGCCGAGCTCGAGCCGAAAGCCCTCGTGCAGGCGGTGACGGACGCGGCCACCACGCTCACCGGCGCCGCGTTCGGCGCGTTCTTCTACAACGCGACCGACGAACACGGGGAATCGTCCATGCTCCACGCGCTGTCCGGCGCCTCGCCGGAGGCGTCCAACGACTTTCCGCTGCCGCGCAACACCCCACTCTTCGAGCCGACCTTCCGCGGCGAAGGCACCCTGCGCCTCGACGACGTGCGCGCGGATCCGCGCCATGGCCAGAGCGCGTCGCGCGACGGCACGCCACTCGGCCATCTTCCCGTGCGCAGCTACCTCGCGGTGCCGGTGATCGCGCGCGCCGGCGGCGTGCTGGGCGGGCTCTTCTTCGGTCATCCCGCCGTCGGGCGATTCACCGAGCGCCACGAGCGGATCATCGAGGGCCTCGCCGCCCAGGCCGCCATCGCGATGGACAACGCGCGGCTCTATCAGGCGGCGGACACCGCGCGGCAGGCGGCGGAGGCCGCGAACCGCGCGAAGGACGATTTCCTGGCGACGCTGTCGCACGAGCTGCGCACGCCGCTGACGGCGATCCTCGGCTGGGCGCGGATGCTCCGCACGCGCGAGTTCAAGGCCAGCGAGCGTTTGCGGGCGATGGAGATCATCGAGCGCAACGCGGCGTCCCAGGCCCAGCTGATCGAAGATCTGCTCGACGTCTCTCGCATCGTCACCGGCAAGCTGCAGGTCACGCTGCGCCCGATCGACGCCATCGGGCAGATCGTGCAGGGCGTCGTCGACTCCTTCCGCCCGAGCGCGCAGGCGAAGGACATCGCGTTGCGCGCGAAGATCGATACCCTCGCCGGCCCGGTGGCGGGCGACCGCGACCGGCTGCAGCAGGTCGTCTGGAACCTCGTGTCCAACGCAGTGAAGTTCACGCCGGCCGGTGGACGCGTGGACGTCAGCTGCGAGCAGCTCGACGGGTGGATCGAGATCCGCGTTCGCGACACGGGCAAGGGCATCGCGGCCGACTTTCTGCCGTACGTCTTCGACCGCTTCCGCCAGGCGGACACGTCGACGACGCGAGTGTACGGCGGGCTCGGATTGGGGCTGTCCATCGTGCGCTATCTGGCCGAGCTCCACGGCGGCAGCGTGAGGGCGGAGAGTCCTGGTGAGGGTCGCGGCGCCACGTTCCGCGTCCGACTGCCGATTGCCGGCACTGGCGCGTCGGACGCGCAGACGGCGCCGATGCGGATGGGTGCTCAGGCGTCCAACGCCGAGGCCCGCGCCATCGAGGGACTTCGCGTCCTGCTCGTGGAAGACGACGACGACACGCGGAACATGTTGACGATCATCCTCGAGGGGCACGGAGCCGTGGTGCAGAGCGCGCCCTCGGCAACGGCCGCCGTGGCGGCGCTGGAGCACGGCAGGCCAAACATCGTCATCTGCGACATCGGGCTGCCGGGAACCAGCGGCCTCGAGCTCATTCGCACGATTCGCTCGCTCCCCGTCGAGCGCGGCGGCGGCGTGCCTGCCCTCGCGCTGACGGCATACGCCTCGGTCAGCGACCGCGAGCGAGCATTGGCCGCCGGGTTCCAGGAGCATCAACCGAAACCGATCGATCCGGCCGCGTTGGCGATGACGGTGGCGCAGCTGGCGCGGCCATCCCACGCCACCTGAGCGGTCGACGGTGCCGGTCTCGATCGCGTCTTCAGAGCGCGCAAAACGCGTCGGCGCGACGCTATAGCGCGCGAAGCGCGTCGGCGACGACACGCTCGCCTGCGGCCAGGCGCGCCGGCAGCGTCGTCGCGGTCGCACGCGCGAGATGCCGCGCACGGCCGACGCGCTCGACCAGTGCCCCGTACTCGCTGGCGATGACCGGCTCCAGTCGCCGGCGAATCTCGCGCGCCAGCGCGGGCGCCCGCCCGCCAGTCGACACGGCGATCTGCAGCTCACCACGCCGGAGCACCGAACCATAAATGAAGTCGCAGGACGCTGGCCTGTCCACCGCGTTGACCAGCGCGCCGTGGCGCCGCGCGGCCTCGGCGACGGTGTCATCGACGGCAGCGAGGCCCGTCGCGGCGATCACGAGCATCGCGCCCCGGGCGTCCGCTCGGCGGAACGCACGCGCGCGGTGGTCGATGCCGCCCATCGTCGCGAGCCGCGCGAGCTCGGGTATGAGCGCGGGACTGACGACGGTGACTCGCGCGCCGCACTCGAGCAGACCATGTACCTTGCGCGCCGCGATCGCACCGCCGCCGACCACGAGGCAGCGCCGGCGGCGCACATCCAGAAACGCGGGGAAGTAATCCGGCATCACGCCTCCGCTGCAGTCAGGTGACGCACGGCGACCGGAACGGCCGCCGTGTCGACCGTGGGACCGACGAGCAGCAGCGCCGGCGCGGCGACGCCGACCTCGCGGCAGCGCGCGCCGATATCGTCGAGGCGTCCCGCCACGACACGCTCGTCGGCGGTGCCCGCGCCCTCGACCACCAGCGCGCGCTCCCGTCCATCGCGCCCCATGGCCGTGAGCGCCGTGGTGATGGCCTCCAGGCCCTGCACCGGCATATAGAAGACGAGCGTCGCCTCCGCGCGCGCGAGCAACGCCCAGTCCAGCGCCGCGATGCCGTCTGCGTGGTGATCGCTGCCGGTGGCGAGGATGAGCATCGAGGTGTGACCACGCGCGGTAAGCGAGATGCCCGTTTGGGCGGCGGCCGCCGTGGCGGCGGTGACACCGGGCACGATGTCGAACTGGATGCCGGCGCCGAGGACGGCCTCGATCTCCTCCGCGAGCCGGCCGAAGATCGACGGGTCGCCCCCCTTGAGTCGCACGACGCGCCCTCGGCGGCGCGCGCGATCGATCAGCAGCCAGTTGATCTCCGACTGGCCGATGCAGCGACGACCGGGCGCCTTGCCGGCATCGATGATCTCGGCGTCCGGCGCCGCTTCGGCCAGCAGCGCCGCCGGGATCAGCCGATCGTGCACGACGACCGCGGCCTCTCGCAGACGCCGCAATGCCTTGAGCGTGACGAGCTCGGGGTCGCCGGGGCCGGCGCCGACGAACGAGACGAACGGACGCGCGCTCATGGGGCGGGATCCTTTCGATCGGCGCGAGGAAAGAATCGGACGAGCCGCTCGAGCACGGTCGGCAGCTCGTCGCACGGCATGTCCTCGAGGATCCGAACGCCCGGTCGCGGATCGGCGCCGCCACGCCCGCCGACGAAGACGTGCACGCCGTCGACGACCTTGCCGTTGATCTTCACCTTGCAGCCCTGCAGCCCGATGTCCGCCGTGTGATGGTTGCCGCATGACGCGGGGCAACCCGACCAGCGCACGGTGATCGGCCGCGTGCTGTCGAAGCGTGCTTCGAACTCCTTGGCCAGTGCGAGCGCGCGCGCCTTGGTGTCGATCAGCGCGAGATTGCAAAAGTCGGTGCCCGTGCAGGCGACCAGGCCGCGCGCGATCTCCGTGGGGTTGTAGGGCAGCGCCTTCAGCAGCGGCTCCTGGGTGAGATCGCCCAGCTTGGCGTCGGGCACGTGCGGAAGCAGCACGTTCTGCAGCGGCGTGAAGCGCAGCTCGCCGCGGCCGTAGCGCTCGGCGAGCCGCGCGAGCTCGAGCAGCTGCTCGCCGGTGAGCCGTCCGACGGGCGTCTTGAGGCCGACGTAGTTCAGGCCGGGCTGTCGCTGGCGGAAGATGCCGACGTGGTCCGTCGTCGTGGCCAGCCGCGCGTCGCGGCCGGCGGGCGGCAGCGGGCGCTTGAGCCCCGCGACCAGCTCTTCGCGCAGCCACGGCGCGCCGCGGTCCTCGAGCAGGAACGCCAGCCGCGCGCGGCTGCGCGCCTCGCGCGGCCCGTGGTCACGGAAGATCAGCGCGATCGTCGCGCACACCTCCGCCGCCTCCTCCGGCCGCACGAACGCGTCCAGCGGCGCGGCGAGCGTCGGGCCACCGGAGCCCTGCTTGCCGCCGACGGCGAGGTTGAAGCCCGCGACGTCACCGGCGAGCGCCGGCGTCATCGAGATGTCCTGCGTCTCACCGCCGGTGCAGTGCTCGAGGCAGCCGGTGATCGTGACGTTGAACTTGCGCGGCAGATTCGTGAACGCGCGGTTACCGAGGAAGAGCGCCTGGAAGGCGGCGGCGATGCCGGAGGTGTCGATCAGCTCGCGTGGTGTCAGGCCGACGGCCGGGCAGCCGACGATGCCGCGGATGTTGTCCATCCCGGTCTGCAGCGTCGACAGCCCCGCCGCCTCGAGCCGCGCGATGACGTCGGGGACGCGCTCGATCGTGACCCAGCGCAGCTGCAGCTGCTGGCGCGTGGTGATGTCCGCGATCGGCCGGCTCGACGCGCGGCCCGCCTCGAGCGTGATCTCGCCGAGCAGGCGCACCTGCGCGGCCGTCACGATGCCGTTGGACATGCGTACGCGCATCATGAAGTGCCCCGGCGTACGCTTGCGGTGAAACACGCCGACCCACTTCAGCCGCTCGGTATCGTCCTCGCCCAGCGTCTTCCAGCCTTCGCGGGCGAACCGCGCGAGATCCTCGGTGACGTCGAGGCCGTCCTTGTCCGCCTTGAGCGCCTCGATCTTGTTCACGCGCGGGCGTCTCTCGCGAGCTCGGTGGGTGCGATCGCCGCCACGCGGACCGCGGTCTTGCCGTGCGTGTAATACAGCGCGAAGCCCGTGAAGATCACCCCGCCGAGCACGTTGCCGACGGTGACCGGAATCTGGTTCCAGAGCCACCAGTCGGCCACGCTCACGTGGGCGCCCAGCAGCATCCCGGCCGGGATGACGAACATGTTGACGATCGAGTGCTCGAAGCCCTGCGCGAAGAACGTCATGATCGGCAGCCACATCGCGAGGATCTTGCCGGCGGTCGACTGGGAGGTGAGCGCCATCACGACCCCGAGCGTCACCATCCAGTTGCAGAGGATCGCCTTGCTCACCGCGACCACTTGCCCGTGGGCGGCCAGCCGCGCGTACCCGAGCGTCTTCGCCTCCGACACGGCGACGATCTGCTTGGCGATCTCGGCGTCGGGCGAGAGCGTGAGCGTGAACAGCACGGCGTAGAAGACGGCGCCGAGCAGGTTGCCGATGAACACCCAGCCCCAGTTGGCGGCGAGGGCGGCGGCGGTCGTCCGTCCTTCGCGCAGCGCCAGGGGGACGACAGCGAAATTGCCGGTCACGAGCTCGAGCCCGAGCAGCACGATCATGACGAAGCCGACCGGGAAGACGAGAGCGCCGACGAGGCCGACGCGTGTCTGCAGCGACGCGGTGAACGCCAGCGTCGTGGCGAAGCCGAGCAGCGCGCCGGACAAGAATCCGCGCACCAGCAGATCGCGTACGGGGAGCCGGCTCTTCTGCGCGCCGATCTGGATCATCTGGTCCACGACCGCATCGGGTTTGACGTACGCCATCGCTGACGACCTCCGCGTGACTGTGATCAAAAAGCAAAAGGCGCCGGGGCCACGGCCTCAGCGCCTGTGCTGTGCGAACGTCGTCGGTGACGCTCGCGAAGGAACGTGCAGGGGCGATGCCAGGTCGCGTGCGGAGACGGAACGCGATAGCGACGCGACTTCGAGCGATGCTGCCCGCGGCGCGGGCACAGCCGAGTGCCGAATTCCTCGGCAGCGCGCCCGGGACTGCTATGTGCTCGTGCAGCGCCTCAGTGGCCGACCGCGCACGAGATCCTCATCCGGTTGCGCGCGATCCAGGCATACACGCGGCGCGCGACCGGTCGCATCCCGGGCAGCGAGAAGAGCGTCGGCACCCAGCGCCAGTGCGGGATGCGCGCGAAGAGCTCGGGAACGGCGTCGGCGCCCGCGAGCACGCGGCCGTCGGGCAGCACGAGCTGCATCGCCGTCATGCACTGCTCGTCGGTGAGGTGGGGAAAGCGGTGGCGACGGGGCGCCGAGCGGCAGGGCAGGATCTCGAGCGCGCCGCCGTCCATCGCTCGCCGCATGAGCCACAGCGCGCTCGCGCGGCACATCGCGCACTCGCCGTCGTAGATCAGCGTCGCGACCGGGACCGACGGCGCCATCATACGTGCCCCGCTTCAGCGACCCCAGCGCTTGGCGAGCGAGCGGTAGTAGAACCAGAAGCCGACGGAGATCAGGGGCGACACGATCGCCTGCGCGAGCGCCGCGTACGAGCCGGTGCGGACGTACGCGCGCGCCTCGATCAGCGCATAGAGCAGAAAGAACGCGATGCCCGCGACGATCAAGATCCGATGGGCCGTGATCAGACGCATCTCGGGCGCTCGCGACTCAGACGCCGAGGACCGATTTCACCGCGTCGCGCGTGACCGACACGAGCCGGTCGACCTCGGCCTCGCTGATGACCAGCGGCGGCGCGAAGAA
>QHSO01000058.1:9065-23249 GCA_003220475.1 Candidatus Rokuibacteriota bacterium
ACCGCAGCGAGGAGTCCCTTGCCGCCGCGGATGTCGCCGGCGTTGGGATGATCCTTGAACGCCGACTGCAGCCCGGCGTACAGACGCATGCCCATCTTGGCCGCGTTCTCCGATAGACGCTCGCGCTCCATGATCTCGAGGTTCTTCAGCGCGACCGCGCAGCACGTCGGATGCCCGGAGTACGTGTACGCGTGCATCCAGCGGTCCTCGGGCTTGACCGAGTCCATCGCGTCCTTGATCTCGCGACTGACCATGATGCCGCCCAGCGGCAGGTAGCCGGACGTCACGCCTTTGGCGAACGACATGATGTCGGGCTTGACGTTCCAGTGCGACAGCGCGAACCAGCGGCCGGTGCGGCAAAAGCCGGTGATCACCTCGTCGCCGATGAACAGCACCTCGCGACGCGTGCAGATCTCGCGCACGAGCCGGAAGTAGTCGTCGTCGGGATAGAGCACGCCGCCGCCGCCGTGGATCGGCTCGGCGATGAACGCGGCCACGGTTTCCTGGCCCTCGCGCGTGATGGCCTCGTCGAGCAGGCGCGCAGCCGTCTGGCCCGGCGTCTCGCCCGGCTTGGCGTCTTGCTGGCGGTAGGGATAGCAGGTCGGGATGTGCACGAAGCCGGGCACGCGCGGCTCGAACATCTTCCAGTAGGCGGCCATGCCGGTCGCGCTCATGGCCTGCTGCGTCACGCCGTGATACCCGTTCTGCCGCGCGATCACCTTGAACTTGTCGGGCTTGCCCTTGGCCTTCCAGTAGAAGCGCGCGGTCTTGAACGCCGACTCGTTGGCCTCGGCACCGCCACAGGTGAAGAACACGCCCTGCATGTTGTCGTACGCGATCCCGATCAGCTTCTCCGCGAGCTGCACCGCCGGCAGGTTGGACGAGCCGGTGTACGCGGAGAAGTAGGCCAGCTCCTTCATCTGTGCGGCGGCCGCCTCCGCGAGCTCGGTCCGGCCGTGGCCGACGTTGACGTTCCAGAGGCCGGCCAGGCCGTCGATGTAACGCTCGCCGCCCAGCGTCTCGATCGTCGCCCCCTTGCCGCGGACGTAGATCATCGGCTCCGCGTGGTCGATCGGGTGGTGCAGCGGGTGGATCAGGTGCTCCTGGTCGGCCTTGATGATCTCGGCGGCAGTCAGCGCCATCGAATCCTCCGGTAATCGCCGTGAGGGACCGGCACCGCGCGCTCGCGCGGGCCTCGGTAACGATAGACCCAAGCCCGCAGGCGCCGGCCGCCCCCGAGCGTGACGATCGTCTTGGAACGGCCGAAATTGTACCCCTCCTCCCGATCGAGCACCGGAAGAAGTTCGGGGTCGTCGAGCCGGTAGAGCTCGCCCCTGACACGCCCGGCGCCGGGGATCAGCGCGGGATAGCGGCCGAGGTCGAGGAGCCGTCCCGGAACGCTGCCCTCGGCGAGAAACGTCGCGCCGCGCGCCAGCACGCGGTGCAGCGCGTAGCCGCGCATCAGCGTGCCGTACGCGAACAGCCGCTCAGCCTTCGCGGACAGGTTCCCCGGCGGCGCGCAGCACCGCCTCGAGGAACTGCGGCTCGGGCAGCGCGCCCTCGAACTCCACGCGGTCGTTGATGACCACCTTGGGCACCGCGCTCACCCGGTACGCCTGCGAGAGTTCGGGAAACTCGGTGGCCTCGATCGCGGTGGCGGTCACACGCTCCGACGCGATCGCCATGTGCTGTGCCAGGCGCACGGCCCGGGGACAGTACGGTCAGGTGGGTGTGGAGAAGACCTTGATCTCCACGTCGCCGGCCAGCGTGGCCAGCGAGGACTTCGTCTCGGCCATCAGCGATGCCTCGCCGCTCGACACGGCGACGATCGAATCGATGAGGTTGCTGAACTCGTAGCCGGCGGGAATGCCGAGAAAGCGCACGCCGTAATCGCGCGCGCCCTCGACCACCGTGGCCGGCACGTCCTCGATGCCGTACGCCGCCGCGCGCTCGCGATCGACGACCGGATTGAGCACCTCGACGCTGATGCGATCGGACAGCGCGGCGACTTCCTTGATGAGCTGCTCGTTCTGGCGGCACAGGTCTTGCGCGACCAACTCTTGCGAGAAGACGACGAGCTTGACCGGTCCGGCAATGCGCTGGAACTCTTTACGAACGGCTTCCTCGTCGCGGGGCTGGAGAATCGACATGCCTCATTATATAGTCGCCGTCGAGGAGCGCCCGTCATGAAGCCCTTCGTCATCAATCGCTACGGCCGGATGGTGTTTCCGTCGAACTTTTTTCCCAACCTCGACTTCTCCGTCTTCGAGACGCTCGATCAGTTCGCGGCGGTGATTCGCCGCGACTTCGAGGAGAAGGCGCCGACCGAGATCGACATGGTCACGCGGATCGAGTCGAGCGCCTATCGTGGCCGCTACGATTTGCTGCGCGATCTCGCGCTGGATCTCTTCTGGGTCAATCGGTACGCGCTCACGATGTACGACAAGCGGCCGACCCGCTGGCGCGACGTGCCGCGCATGCGCGACGACATCTTCCTGCCGATCTTCAAGCCCTGGGAGGGCGGTGAGCTCACCGCCGCCATCGAGCGCGGCTATCGCGCGCTGAAGCCGACGTGGGACGAGGGCACCGAGGACAAGATCTTCCGCGTGCTGATCGACGTCTTCCGCCACAAGGCCGGCGCCGGCGCGGAGCTGGAGCCGATCAAGCCGACCGTCGGCGAGATCCTCGCCAATCCGCGCAATCTCACCTATCACCTCGTGGTGCACAATCCCGACTTCCCCGGCTATGGCCACGACGACATCATCGAATGCACCCACCCGGTGCCGGAGCTGGAGGCGCTGCTGCGGCAGATGATGGTGCTCCACAATCAGTTCCGCTGGAACCGCGACCGCATGCGCGTGATCGAGGTCGGCAAGATGGCGGACGACGACTTCGTGGTCGTCTACCATCCGCGCAACGACGAGGTGCGCGACTTCATCCGTCGCGTCAAGCGCGGCCAGCGCAGTCGGCCGCCGAAGCCCCCCGCACTCACCGCGCGTCAGCCGGTGGCGCCCTACCCGCCCGTCGACGTGCGCCGCCGCTTCCGCGTGATGCCGCGGCTCGAGTCGCTCGCCGTCTACCAGGGCGAGCGGCCGTGCACCAACGACGACCTCATTCGTAACGCGGCCTATTCGTGGTCGCCGATGACGGCCGACGAGATCGAGCAGAAGACGGGCATCCGCCAGCGGCTCTATACCGATCTCGATCTCGACCACATCGCGCTGCTGGCGGCGCAGGGCGCGCTCGAGAAGGCGCGGCGCTCGCCGGAAGACATCGGCGCGGTGCTCTTCTGCTCGTGCACGAGCGCGAAGATGATGCCCTCGCTCGCCACGTGGCTGTCGGGCCGCCTGGGGATGTTGCAGACGCACGCCTCGTGCGACATCGTCGCCGCGTGCGCCGGGCTGCCGTACGGGCTGTCCGAGGCGGTGCGACTGCTCCAGGAGGTCGAACGGCCGGTGCTCGTCGTCTGCGGCGAGAAGTTCTCGGACAAGATCGGCACCGTGCGCACGTCGCGGATGATCTTCGGCGACGGCGCCGCCGCCGTCGTCGTCGGCCCCGCTCCCGCGGGCGCGGCGCCCGACGTCGAGTACTACCAGACGTACGCGAGCGGGCCAATGAGCGAGGTCGACTCGATCGTCTGGCCCAACCCGGACTTCGACAACAACATCACCGTGTACGGGCCCGAGGTGAAGGCGCTGGTGAAGCGCTACCTCACGCAAATGATCCAAGAGCTGTCCGCACTGCCGAATCCTGACGGCGGTGGCGGCTCGCTGCTCGAGGCGATCGACCTGGTGGTGCCCCATCAGGCGAACAAGACGATGGTCGTGCAGTACGCCAAAGCGGCCGGCATCGACCCGGCGAACCTCTATTTCAACATCGAGCGCGTCGGCAACACGTCCTCGGCGTCGATTCCCCTGGCCATCTGGGACGCGGTGCAGGACGGCAAGATCGATCGGCCGATGCGGATCTTCGCGCCGGGCTTCGGCGCCGGCGCCGTCGGCGGCTACGTTGTCATGCGCGTCGATCCGGCCATCGTCGCCAAGTGACGACCCGGCGCGTCGCGATCCGCGCGGGCTTCATCGTGGCGTTCGACGGCCGCGCCCATCGCCTGCTACGCGACGGCGTGGTCGTGCTCGAGGGCGAGCGTATCGTGCACGTCGGCCGTACGTTCGACGGCACGGCGGACGAGACGATCGACGCGCGCGACCGCGTGCTGACCCCCGGGCTCATCACCACGCACGCGCACATCGCCGGCTCGCCGCTCGACCGCTCCTTCATCGAGGACCGCGGCAGCCCGCAGTTCTGGTACTCGGGGCTGTTCGAGATGCTTCCCGTCCGCAGCGAGGCGCAGGACGAGGAGGCCGGGCGCGCCTGCGTGGATTTTTCCATGGCCGAGCTACTGCGCGGCGGCGTCACGACGTGCACGGAGATCGGCGGCCTCGGTGCCTACGTCGTCGAGCGTGCCGCGCACTGCTGGCTGCGTGTGTACATGGGGCTCGCGTTCCGGTCGGGCCGCTGGTTCACGCCCGACGGGCGCCGCGTGGTGTGGGAGTGGAACGAGGAGGCGGGCCGCCAGGGCCTCGCGCGCGCCGTCCAGTTCTTCGAGAAGCACGACGGCGCGCATGGCGGGCTCGTGCGCTGCTACTTCGCGCCGGCGCAGGTCGACACGTGCACGCCCGAGCTACTGCTCGAGGCCAAGCAGCGCGCCGATGAGGCTCACCGGCCGTTCACGCTCCACACCTCGCAGTCGGTGGTGGAGTTCAACGAGATGCTTCAGCGCCACGGCAAGACGCCGATCGCGTGGCTGGATGACCTGGGCGTGCTCGGCGAGAACACTGTGCTCGGCCACGCGATCATCGTGGGCGGCTCCTCGTGGACGAACTATCCCGCCGGCGACGTCGCGATCATGGCCGAGGCCGGCTGCTCGGTCGCGCACGCGCCGTGGGTCTTCGCGCGGCGCGGGGTCTTGATGGAGTCCTTCGCGCTTTATCGCAAGGCCGGCGTCAACGTAGCGCTCGGCACCGACACCAACCCGCAGTCCGTCATCGAGGCGATGCGCTGGGCCGCCGTGTGCAGCAAGATCGTCGAGCGCAACACGGAGGCCACGACGGCGGCCGACGCGTTCGACGCCGCCACGCTCGGCGGCGCCCACGCGCTGGGCCGCGACGATCTCGGACGCATCGCCGCCGGCGCCACCGCCGATCTCGTGCTCTGGAAGGCGTCGTCCTGGGGCATGACGCCGCTGCGCGATCCGATCAAGAATATCGTCTACAACGCGACGGCCGAAGACGTGGACCGCGTGTGGGTCGGCGGACGCCTCGTGGTCGATCGCGGCCGCGTGCTCGCCGCGGACGAGGCGAAGATCCTCGCCGATCTCCAGGCCGCCGGCGCGCGCATGTGGCCACGCATGAAGCAGTTCGACTGGGCCGGCCGCAGCGCCGACGAGCTGTCGCCGCTCAGCTATCGCGAGTGGGAGTGAGGCGACGTTTGCTTGGTCGCCTCAAAGGGCGAAGTTTCGCGCGCTTTATGCCATAGAAGTCAGTCTCCCGACACCCGTACGACGCGGAAGTATCTCGCGTCCCAGGAGCGCGTCCGCCCGGGATGTGGCCCTTCGCATAGTCCTCGGCATCCGACAGATCGACGATGCGCACATCGGCGCGACCGAGTCGTTCGGCGAGCCATGCGGGCGCGACGAGCAGCGGATGGTCGCCGGCGAGCGCGACGCATGCCAACAGCAGCACGGCGACGACGGCGAGTGTCGCTCCGTGTTTCATGCGCCCATGCTACCGCACGTGCGCATCGATCAACGCCGTCGCCTTGCTGCGCCACGCGCGCTCGAATGCCACGCGAAGGCCCGCCTCGTCGCCCGCACTCAGCGTCTGAACACCGGCGGCGCGGGCAGCGGTCGCGACGTCGCTCGAGCCGGCCTGATTGAGTGCGACGGCGACGATCGCGACACCGAGCCGCGCCGCCGTCGCCCACTCGCCGGCCATTGTCTCGAACCCCGCCGCGGCGCCGATTGCGATCACGCGCGACGCCTCGCGAGCCAGCGCCGCCGCCACCGCCGCAGGCAGCGCGAAGCCGAGCGTGGCGGCACCGTTGGGCACGAGGCACTCGCGCGGCGCGACGGATGCCCACGCGTCGGCGAGCGGGACGTCGAGCGCCAGGATCGTTCCCGCGGGCGTTGCCTCGCGAGCGATCTCGACGACGCGACGGCGCGCGAGCCCGGGTCGTGGCGCCGACGCGGTGTGCGCGCGCTTGAGCCGATCGAGCGCGGCCACGTCCCAGTCGGCGCGCATCCGGCCACGTAGCCGCGGCGCCAGCTCTTCGAGCACGAGCGCGATGTCGGCGACGATGGCATCGTCCTGTGGCGCGCGAGCGATGCGGACGATCGCCACGCCCGCGGGCCACGCGCGGGGCGTCAGCTCCACGGAATCCACGCCGAGGCTGATCAGCAGATCGCTCTGCGCGAGCAACGCATGGTCGGCGGCCAACAGCCCGAGCGCGAGCGGGTGCGGATCGGGCAGCGCCCCCTTGCCCTTCGGCGTCGTCAGGACGGGCGCGGGCAGCGACTCCGCCAGCGCGCGGACCCATTTCGCGTCGTC
Organism: Candidatus Rokuibacteriota bacterium; assembly: GCA_003220475.1. Taxonomy (GTDB): domain Bacteria; phylum Methylomirabilota; class Methylomirabilia; order Rokubacteriales; family CSP1-6; genus AR12. Next base: position 15,671 of record QHSO01000058.1, read on the forward strand.
GGCAGCGACCTCCAGCCCTACGACCAGCACCGGACGTGACGCCCGCGCGATCGCATCCGCGACGGCGTCGAGCGCCTCGCTCGCGGGCGCGGCTGCCGCAGCCCGGCGCACCGTCGTCGCCACGGGCAGCGCCGGCGCCCCAGCGACGCCGGCTCCGAGCGCGAGATGCACGGCGCCGCGCGGATGGGCCATCGCCGCCTGCGCGGCGTGTGCGATCCAGTGCGCGGCGGCGGCGGGCTCGACGGAGACGCTCGCCTTCAGGACGGGCTCGAGCAGCCGCGCGTCGCTGCCACCGTCGGAGATCACGACGATCCCCGCGCGGTCGCGGCTCGCATGGGCGGCGCCGTCGACGATCGGCGCCAGGCCAGCGCCCAGCGACACGAGCGCCACACCCGGTGCGTCGCCGAGCTCGGCGGTGACGGCGGCCATGATGCAGGCGGCGGTAGCGCCGGCCGTCTCGACGACGGCGAGGCCACGGTTTCGCGCGGCGTCGATGAGCGCGCGCTCGGCGCCGGCGGCGGCAAACACGCGCGACACGTCGGCACGCGCGAGCGCATCGGCAATCACCGCCGCGACGCTGCTGCGGCTCACGGCGGCGAACACCCGCTCAGCGCGCGAGCGACTCGAAGACGGGCCGCATGCGCTCGAGCGCCGTCCGGAGATTGGCCTCCGAGGCGGCGTAGGAGAAGCGCAGGTAGCCCTCGCCGTGCGCGCCGAACGCGGCGCCCGACAGCGCGGCCACGCCGGCCTCGTTGAGCAGCCGCTCGGCGACCTCTGCCGAGGAACGCTTCGTGCCGGTGATATTCGGGAAGACGTAGAACGCGCCGCGCGGACGCAGGCACTTCACGCCGGGCAGCTTGTTGAGGCCGTCGACGAAAATGTCGCGCCGCCGCTTGAACTCCGCCACCATGCGACCGGCCTGCTCGCCCTGCAGCGCGGCGACGCCGGCGAGCTGCACGAAGGAGGCCGTGCACGACGCCGAGTTCACCATGAGGCGCGTGATGTGCTCGACCAGCGGCGGCGGAAAGACGCCGTAGCCGAGCCGCCAGCCCGTCATCGCGTACGATTTCGAAAAGCCATCGAGGATGATCGTGCGCTCGGCCATGCCCGGTCGGCTGTAGATGGAAACGAACTCGCCCTCGTAGAGGAACTGCCGGTAGATCTCGTCCGAGAGCACGGGGATGTTGCGCGCCGCCGCGAGCGCCGCGATGCGCTCGATCTGCGCGCGATCGAGCACGCCGCCCGTCGGATTCGCCGGCGAGTTGATGATGATGAGCTTGGTGCGCGGGGACAGGCTCTTCTCGAACACGTCGAGGTCGAAGCCGAACTCGCTCGCCTCGCGCAACGGAATCGGTACCGGCGTGGCGCCCACGAAGTTGATCACCGATTCGTAGATCGGAAAGCCGGGGTTCGGGTAGATCACCTCGTCGCCGTGCCCGGCGAGCGCCATGATCGTGAAGAACATGATCGGCTTCGCGCCCGGCGTCACCACGACCTGATCGGGCGACACCGGCACGCCGCGCGTCTCGGTGATGTGCTTGGCGATCGCCTCGCGCAGCTCCGGCAGCCCCGCCGATGGCCCGTAGTGCGTGGCCCCCGCGTCGAGCGCGCGCTTGGCGGCGGCCTTGATGTGCTCGGGCGTGTCGAAATCCGGCTCGCCGATCTCGAGGTGCACGACCTGCTTGCCCTGCCGCTCGAGCGCGCGGGCGCGCGCGAGCACCTCGAAGGCGGATTCGGTGCCGAGTCGTCCCATGCGCTCTGCGACGTTCATGGGGCGCATTATATCCTCGTGGACTTCGTCGAGATCCCCGCAGGCGAGTTCCTGATGGGCGACGCCGGCGGCGCGCCGTGCGAGCGGCCGGTGCATCGCGTCTGGCTCGACGCGTTCGCGCTCGCCGTGACGCCGGTGACCAACGCCGCCTACGCACGCTATCTCGCGGCAACGGGTGCGGCGTTGCCCGCGTTCTGGGGCCGCGACGGGTTCGACGATCCCGAGCAGCCGGTCGTCGGCGTCTCGTGGGACGAGGCGCGCGCGTTCACGGCGTGGACGGGCGCGCGGCTGCCGACCGAGGCCGAGTGGGAGAAGGCGGCACGCGGCGGCATCGTGGGTGGGCGCCTGCCCTGGACGGGCGCGCCGACGGGCGAGCGCTTCGCGCGCCCGCCGCGCGTGCGCATTACGCCGCCCAATCCGCTCGGACTGTTCGATCTGTCCGGCGTCTGTCACGAGTGGTGTGCCGACTGGTACGACGACCACTATTACGCGTGCTCGCCCGCGGCGAATCCGACGGGCCCGCCCGACGGCACGCGGCGTGTGAGCCGCGGCGGCGCGTGGCGCCACGCCGATCCCTGGAGCGCCGTGGGCCACCGCTCGTCGCTTTCGCCGGCCCAGCGCTATTCGGACTACGGCTTCCGACTGGCGCGCGAGCCGCGACGAGCGTAGTGCTACCATACGCGCGAGTACGGCCATGGCGGGCCCACAACGCTCCGTTCTGCGGGAAGGCATCGTCGCCGGCCTGATCGGCGCCGCCGTCGTCGCGGTGTGGTTCTTCGTGTACGACATCGCCCGCGGCGAACCCTTCCGCACGCCGACCCTCCTCGGCGCCTTCGTCTTCTTCGGCGTCCAGACGCCGACCGGGCTCGACCCGTCCGTCGGCCTGATCCTCGGCTACACCGTGCTGCACGGCCTGGCCTTCATCGCCTTCGGCGTCATCGCGGCCAGCCTCATGGCGATGAGCGAGCGCGAGCCGGCGCTCTTCATCGGGTTCATCATCCTGTTCGCGTGCTTCGAGGCGTTCTTCTTCGCGATGGTGCAGGTGTTCGGGTTGTCGAAGGCCGGCGAGCTCACCTGGTGGTCGGTGCTCGTCGGCAACCTGCTCGCGTCCGTCGCGATGCTCTGGTATTTCTTCCGCGCGCATCGCGCGCTGCGGCAGAGCCTCGTCGGCTCGTGGGGCGCGGTGATCCGCGAGGGCGTGCTGGCCGGTATCGTCGGCGCCGCGGTAGTCGCGCTCTGGTTCTTCGCCATCGACGCGATCCACGGCGAGCTGCTGCGCACGCCGACGCTGCTGGGCACCGCGCTGCTGCGACAGCAGACGCCGCTGGCCGCCGTCCTCTCCTATACCGTCGTGCACGGCGTCGCGTTCGTGCTGTTCGGCATCATCGGCGCGTTCCTCATCGCGGGCGCCGAGCAGCAGCCGATGCTGATCTTCGCGCTGGTGATCCTGTTCACCTCGTTCGAGATCTTCTTCTTCGGTCTCATTCTCATCGCGGCGTCGTGGGTGATGGACGAGCTGGCGGGCTGGACGGTCTTCGTCGGCAACGTGCTGGCGGCCGCCGCGATGCTCGCGTTCTATTTCCGCCGCCACCGCGGGCTGGCTCATCGACTGGCCGCCGCGTGGGAGACGGACGACAGCTGATCGGTCGGGCGTGCCACGCGTGCCGGTGAAGGCGGTCGTCTTCGACGCGTATGGCACGCTCGTGCGCAACGAGGGGCTGAGGCGCATTCCTCAGCGAATCGTCGCCGACCACGGCCTGTCCGCGCGCGCCGAGGACGTCTTCGACGCGTGGATCGATCGCTACTCCGAAGCCACCCAGCGGCCGCCGTTCCGGACGCTGCGCGAGATCCAGCCGGAGATTCTCGGACAGGTGCTGCGCTCGCTCGGTGTCGACGCCGATGCCGCGCCGTACGTCGAGCTGTTTTTCGAGGCGACGACGAAGGTGGAGCTCTATCCGGAAGTGCCGGAGGTGCTACGTGCGCTCGGCGCCGTTCGCACGGCGATCGTATCCAATGCCGATTCCGAGCACATCGCGGCCTGGAGCTTCAGTCTGCCCGTCGAGTTCATCGTCATTTCGGAAGGCATCCGCGCGTACAAGCCGGACCCGCTCGTGTTTCGCACGGCGCTCGAGCGGTTGGGGCTCGAGGCGCACGAGGTGCTGCACGTCGGCGACAGCGACGTGGACGACGTCAAGGGCGCGAAAGCGGCGGGGCTGCGGGTCGCGTGGCTCAATCGCGAGGGCCGTCCGCGCCGGCGCGATGTGCCGCGACCCGACTTCGAGATCCGCGACTTGAAGGAGTTGCCGAGCCTGCTCTAGCGGCTCGGGCGGCGTGCTACCACAGCGCCTCGGGCAGCGGCAGGCCCGCGAGCGCGTCCATCGGCAGCGGCGCCGGCGGCGTCACGCCCAGACGCTCGGCGAGCACGTACAGCTGGCGCAGGTGCTGGCCGGCGTGCCAGGTCGTGCGCTCGAGCAGGTCGTCGGCGGCCTGCGGCCCGTAGTACGTCTGCACCGTGCGGTGGTACTCGTCGGCGCCTGCGCCCTGGAACCAGCCGCTGAGCCGTGCGCGCACCAGCGCGCCGTACCGCGCGACGTCGGCGCCGCTCACCAGCTCCTGCGGCGCAGGCTCCTCGTACACGGATTCCGGCAGCTCGGCGCGGTCGACGGCGTCGATGAAGCCCAGCGACAGACGGAAGACGTGGAACGCGAGGTCGCGCAGCGTGCGCTTGCGCTCGGGCGGCACGTGATCCATCTGACGCGCGTCGAAGCGCGCGACGAGCGCCTGCGCGGATTCGAGCACGCGATCCAGCCGTGATGCCAGCTCGGCCGGCGCGAAACGTTTCGCGGCGCGATAATCGACGCCCAGCAGCGCCGCGTAGCCCTCCGGATTCCAGCCGTGCACGACGCGATCGCCGATGGCCACGCCGGGAGGCCGCGGGATGCCGAGCCGCACCATCTCCTCGCGCGCGACGACGTCCGCCTGGACGTCGATGGGGTCGAACTCGACCCCCCAAGACGACAAGAGCTCCTTCGTCTTGGCGCAGGACGATCAGCCGGGGCGGGTGTACAGGCGTGCCTTCATCGCGTGTCACTATACTCGACGTCCGATGACGACGCAGCGTCCGCTCTATCACCGATTCGCCTGGGCGTTCGACTTCGTGGTGCCCGACGCCAGCGCGGGCCGCGTGCGACGGCTGGCGTCGCTGTTGCGGAGCCACGGTGTGCGCCCGCCGGCGCGCGTGCTCGACGCCGGCTGCGGCACGGGCAACTATGCGCGCTCCCTCGCGCGGCACGGCTATCGCGTCGTGGGCGTGGACCGTTCAGCGCCGCTGCTCGCGGCGGCGCGCGCTCGGCACGCGCCCGCGACGGCGGGTCCCACATTCCGGCGCGCGGATCTCACGACGTATCGTCCCACCGCGCCGTTCGCCGCCGTGCTCTGCCGAGGCGTGCTCAACGACGTGCTCGGCGGCCGCGAGCGCGACGCCGTCTGCGTCACGCTCGCCCGCGCACTGGCGCCGGGCGGGATCCTGCTGCTCGACGTTCGTGACTGGAAGCGGACGGCGGCGCGCAAGCGCGCGGAGCCGGCGACGGAGCGGACGACGCACACTGCGCGCGGCCGCCTCGCCTTCCGCTCGGACACACGGCTTGATCCGACGCGCCGGCGCCGCCGGGGCGGGGCGGTACCTCGTGAGACCCGTGTTTCGGGCATTGCGTCGGACCCGGCTAGAAATCGGTGCACCACGACAGGCGCAACGTAGTGTCGATTTGCGTGGTCGAACGGGGTACCGCCCCGCCCCGGCGGCCCCGCCGCGCGCCCAACGCGGGGCGTCAGCGCCCCTGGAACGGCGGCGGCGACTTCTTGTTCGCGAATGCGGTCACGCCGGCCTTGAAGTCCTCGGTCCGGCCGGAGTTGGCGATGGCCTGGGCCTCGAGCTCCATCTGCGTCTCGAGACTTTCCCACGTGGACTGGTGGAACAGCCGCTTGGCGCCCCCGAAGGCCTTCGACGGCCCCTGCGCGAGCTCGCGCGACAGCGCCTCGACCGCGCCCTTGAATTCCGTGTCGGCCACGGCGCGCGTGATCAGGCCCCAGTCCTGCGCCTCGCGCGCGGTCAGCACGCGGTTGGTGAAGTAGAGCTCCATCGCACGACGCAGGCCGACGAGCCGCGGCAGGAAGTACGACGACGAGCCGTCGGGCGTGGCCGCGATCTTCGAGTACGCCATCGTGAACTTCGCCGACTCCGTCGCGATCACCAGATCTCCCGAGAGCGCCAGGCTCAATCCGCCGCCGGCGGCGATCCCGTTGACGGCCATGATCACCGGCTTGTCGCTGCGACAGAAGCGCGAGATGGCGCCGTGCAGGTACGTCGTCAGCTCCTTGATCAGCGCGCCGACACGCGGCAGGTTCTCGGCGAAGTCACGCACGTCGCCGCCGGCGCAGAACGACTTGCCGCTGCCGGTGATGACGACGCAGCGCACGTCCGGATCCTCGTCGAGCTCGATGGAGGCCGCGAACAGCTCGCGTCCGAGCCCGAGGTTCAGCGCGTTGTACGCGTCGGGGCGATTGAGCGTGACGGTGGCGACGTGCGCGGCGCGCTCGACGATCAGGTGCTGGAAGGCCATGGCTTGTCCTCCGGGGCGGCCGGCGGCGCGTTGCGGGCCGCCTCGGCCAGGGCATCGAGAATCTCCTGGATCTGCAGAGGCTTGCCGAGGACGACGTCGACACCGTGCGCCAGGCGCTCCTCGGGCGACAGTTCCACGCCGAAGCCGGTGACGAGCAGCACGGGCACGTGCGGCGCATGCTGCTTGACGGCACGCGCGACCTGCAAGCCCGAGACGCGCGGCATCGCGAGGTCGGTCAGCACGATGTCGAACGGCTCGGCGCGGAATCGCGCGATCGCCTCGGCGCCGTCCTCGACCACGGTCGCGTGATGGCCCGCCGACTCGACGGTGTCGGCAAGCATCGTGCGCACCGGCTCCTCGTCGTCCACGACGAGGCAGCGCAGCGGCCGCACCGGCCCCGCCTCGGCGCGCGCCGGCGGCGGCGTTGGCGCCTGGACCAGCGCCGCCGAGGGGAACGACAGACGAAACGTCGAGCCGTGGCCCTCCTGGCTCTCGACGGTGATGACGCCCCCATGCCGCGAGACGATACCGTAGGTCATCGCCAGGCCGAGCCCCGTTCCCTGGGGGCCCTTCGTGGTGAAGAACGGGTCGAAGATCTTGTCGCGCACGGCAGCGGGAATGCCGATGCCGGTGTCCGAGACCGCGACCTCCACCTGCTCGTCGCCGGCGCGGGTGAGCAGCGTGAGCGTGCCTCCGCGCGGCATCGCATCCACCGCGTTGAGAATCAGGTTCGTCAGCGCCTCGCGCAGCTCGGCGGCGTCGCCGAGGACGGGCGGCACCGTTGCGAGCTCCGTGCGAACCTCGATGACGACGCCGCGGCTCGCCGGCTCCTCGCGCCAGCGCGACTGCGTGATGTCGAGCGCGCCGCGCACGACCAGCGTCACGTCGAGCGGCACCATTGGCTGGTCGCGGCGGATGCGCGTGAACTCCTGCAGCCGGCGCACGGTCTGCGCGCCGTCGAGGGCCGAGCGCTCGATCACGCGCAGCCACTGCAGCTGCTGCGGATCCTGCACGCGGCGCATCAGGAGCTGCGCGCGCCCGAGCACCGACGCGAGCAGGTTGTTGAAGTCGTGCGCGACCCCCGAGGCCATCTCGCCGAGCGCGCGCAGCTTCTCCGTGCGCACCAGCTGGTCCTGGGCGGCCGCCAGCTCGCCGTAGGCGCGCGTGCGCTCTTCGTACAGGCGCACGC
>QHSO01000254.1 GCA_003220475.1 Candidatus Rokuibacteriota bacterium
GCACCAGCTAGCGAGCGCGGAGCCTGCACGTCCTGACCACGCGGGGCCTGAACATCCTGACCACGGGGAGCCTGAACATCCTGACCACGGGGAGCCTGAACATCCTGACCACGGGGAGCCTGAACATCCTGACCACGGGGAGCCTGAACATCCTGACCACGGGGAGCCTGAACATCCTGGCCACGCGGGGCCTCATTCGCCGAGGCACGCGCGCCGGCGAGCGATCGCGGCGCCGACACGGCGTCGGCCTTCGCACTCCGCGTGTTCAGCTGTTCCTTGGCCTTTGCGACTTCGGGCGGGCACTGCGTCTGGGCCTCGACGGTCGCCGTCGCAAACGTGGCGATCGCGAAGGAGCTCATCAACACTGCAAACAGTCTCTTCATCGCGTCCCTTTCAATTCGTTAGGGTTGGTTGACTGGCGCGACCCCCATTGGCCGCCGCCCGAACCGATCACCGCGAATCTCTCCTTCTTGGATCCTCGGAACGCTCGGAGGGTTCCGGAATCGATCGCTGAGAAGGAACGCAAGGTCACTGCCAAGAGGTTTCGGGCTCATATCGACCGATATAACGCACAGTTGCGGCGTAGGATGAGCGTGCGGCGAGGCGATGTGCCGTTCGGTGGTGGTTGGGCCACCCGGCAAATTGCCCGCTGGACCACCAAGGGTCCGACCGATGAAGAGAAGGGCAAAGACGCCTGCTGTGATAGGCTTTTAGGGCTTATGGTCCGGGTGGCACGCACCGCCGTGGCGCTGGTCGTCCTCTCGACGAGTTGGGGATGCGGCGCTGTGCGGTGGGACTCGAAGCCCTCGGCGATCACGATGACCCCGACGCGCCATGTGCTCGCTAACGGCGTTCCCGTCATCGTTCAAGAACATCGCGGAAGCGAGGTCGTCGCGCTCCAACTATGGGTGCGCGCTGGAGCGCGCGACGAGACGGCGGCCGAGCTGGGTCTCGCGCACTACCTCGAGCACATGCTGTTTCGGGGCACGACGGCGCGGCCGGGTGGATTTGTCGAGCGTGACGTCGAGGGCGTCGGCGGCCGTATGAACGCCGGCACCTCGTGGGACTACACCTATTACTACGTCACGCTGCCTGCGAAGCGTCTGGTGCCCGGCCTCGAAATGCTGGCCGACATCGCGGTGAACGCGACGCTCGATGCAGACGTTCTCGAGAAGGAAAAGGAAGTCGTCCTCGAGGAGATGCGCCTGAGCGACGACAATCCGCGTCGCCGTCTCGGACGTCAGCTCTACACGCAACTCTTCGACGGCCATGCTTACGGCCGCCAGGTTATCGGGACTCCCGAGCTGGTGCGCGGCCTCACGCGCGAGACGCTCACGAGCTTCTATCGCCGTCACTATGTGCCCGAGGCGTTCGTGGTCGTCGTCGTCGGCAGCGTCGATCCGCGTCAGGTCCTCGCGACCGCTGCCACGACGTTCGGGCGGCTTCCGCGCAGTGGCGTGACGCGCCTGCCCGTTCCGCCGCCACCGGCGTTCCGGCCCCAGCGGCAGCAGCTCACGCATCCCGGCGCGCACGCGCATCTCGGGATGGCGTGGCCCGCGACACGGCTCGATCACGCCGATACGCCCGCGCTCGATCTGCTCGTCTCCATCCTCGGCCGCAGCCCCTCGTCACGTCTCGTGCAGGCAGTGCGCGAGCGCGACGGGCTCGTCGTGAGCATCGGCGCATCCCTCTCGGCGATGGAGAGCGCTGGCGCCGTCACGGTGAACGCGCAGCTGCCACCGGCGAACCTCGATCGGGCCGAGGCCCAGATCCTCGCCGAGATCCGCCGCATCCGCGACGCCGGTATCACCGACGCCGAGCTTCGACGCGCCATTACCGCGGCGGAGGCGGAGCACGAATTCGAGACCGAAACGGCGGACGGCCGCGCCCGCGCGCTCGGCCTCGCCGAAACGATCTGGACTCTCGAAGATGAGCTGGCGTACCTGACGCGGATCCGCTCGGTCACCGCGACGCAGGTGCGCGCGGTCGCGCGGCGGTATCTCGATCTCGAGCGCTATACGCGGCTCGCGCTGTTGCCGCCGGCGGGGGCCCGATGAGACGCGCGCTGCTGATTCTGCTCGTGCTCGCCGTGCTCGTGTCGCCGGCCGCCGCCCAGACCCCCGCCGTGGCGCGGCACGTCCTGCCGAACGGCCTCGTGATCCTCGTGCGCGACGATCCGATCGTCGGAGTCGTCGCCGCGTCGCTCGTCGTGCGGAGCGGCTCGGCGTTCGAGACGGCCGAGACGGCCGGTGTGACGAACTTCCTGCAGCGGTCGCTGCTGCGCGGTACCAAGCGGCACTCGAGGCTCGCTCTTCTCGAGGCGGCGGAGGAGTTGGGCGGCACTCTCGACGCCTCCGGCGGCGTCGATTACGCCGAGGTCAGCGGCACGGCGATCGCGCGGAACTGGGAATCGCTGCTGACGCTGCTCGCCGAGGTGGCCCTCGCGCCTACGCTGCCCGCCGACGAGCTGGAAAAGGAGCGCGCGCTGATCCTCGGACGGTTGCAGACGCGGGCGGACCAGCCTTTTCAGCGTGCCTTCGATACCGCTCTCGCCGACGTCTATGGTGGGCACCCGTACGCGTGGCCCGAATTCGGACGCGCCGAGAGCGTGGCGCGGCTGACGCGGGAAGCGCTGCTGGAGCGCTATGCGGCCGCGTATCGGGCCGATCGCATGGTGCTTGCCGTTGCCGGCGGTGTGCCGCGCCAGCGTGTGATCGCGGCCGCCGAGCGGCTGTTCAAGGCCGTACCGGGCGCCGCTGGTCCCGCCGCTCACTCGGCAGGTGAGGCGGTGCCTCGCGGCGAGCGACGGCTCGTCGAGCGTGACGCGCGACAGGCGCAGGTGCTCGTCGGCTTCCTCGCGCCGCCGCTCACGGACCCGGACTACGCGCCGATGCGCGTGCTCGCCGCGGTCCTCGGCGGCGGCATGTCGAGCCGGCTCTTCGTCGAGCTGCGCGATCGTCGCGGCCTCGCGTACTCCACGGGCGTGGTGACGACGAACCGCACGGGCCCCTCGTTGTTCCTACCGTATCTCGGCACCGCGCCCGCCAACGCCGACGCCGCGGTCGCCGGCGTGCTGGCGGAGATCGATCGGCTTCGCCGCGATCCGGTCGAGGTGCGCGAGCTGGCACGCGCGAAGGCCTGGTTGCTCGGCAATCTCGCGATGGATCGTCAAACGAGCGCGCGCCACGCGTGGTACCTCGCCGTGTTCGAGCTGCTCGGCGGTGGATGGGACTGGCCGGAGCGATATGCGCGCGCCGTGGAAGCGGTGACCGTCGGCGACCTCACGCGCGTGGCCGAGCGCTATCTCGCACGGCCGACGGTCGTCGTGCTGCGGCCGGCGGAGGCGGTGCGGTGATCCCGCTGCGCGACGACATCCCGAGTCGATCGGTGCCCGTGGTGACCATCGTCCTCATCGTCCTCAACGCGCTGGTCTATCTCTACGAGGTCTCGCTCGGCGCCGGCGCCGGCGACGTTGGCGACCCCGGCGCGGTGCGGGCGTTCATGTTCGAGTTCGGCGCGACGCCATGCCGCCTCAGCGGCGCGTGCGTGGGCATCGACGACTTTCCCAGTCCGCTGGTGACGGTCTTCACCTCGATGTTCATGCATTCGCTCAATCCCATCCACGTGGCGGGCAACATGCTCTATCTGTGGATCTTCGGCGACAACATCGAAGACAGTCTCGGGCACGGTCGCTTCCTCGTCTTCTATCTGCTTGCGGGTGTCGGGGCCGCGATCTCGCAGACGCTCATCGCGCCGCGCTCGGCCGTGCCGATGATCGGCGCCAGTGGAGCGGTGTCCGGCGTGCTCGCCGCCTACGTCCTGCTGTTTCCATACGCGACCATCCTCACGCTCGTGGGCTTCGCCTTCTTCTGGCGGTTCGTGCACATCCCGGCCATGGTGCCGGCCCCGGAGAAGCGTCCCGTCGTAGCGCCCGAGAAACGCACGCCTATAATCGACGGCGTGGCGACACGGATGCGGCTGGATCGCCTCCTGGTGGAGAAGGGAATGCTGGACAGCCGCGAGAAGGCGCTGCGCGCGATCATGGCCGGCGACGTCCTGGTGGACGGGCAGCGCGCCGACAAAGCCGGCGCCCTGGTGTCCACCGAGGCGGAGGTGGAGCTCAAGGGCCGGTCGCCCTACGTCAGCCGTGGCGGTGAGAAGCTCGCGCATGCGCTCGAGCACTTCGGCACGAACCTCAAGGGCCGCATCTGTGTGGACGTCGGCGCGTCGACCGGCGGCTTCACCGACTGCCTGCTGCAGCGCGGCGCCAGCATCGTCTACGCGGTGGATGTCGGCAGCGGCCAGCTCGACGACAAGCTGCGCAAGGATGCGCGTGTGGTCGTGATGGAGCACACGAACGCGCGCACGCTCGACCCGCGGCTGTTCGGCGACCAGCCCACGCTGGCCGTGGTCGACGTGGCCTTCATATCGCTGGAGAAGGTGCTGCCGGCGATCTTCAACGTGCTCGCCCCGCGCAGCGAAGTGATTGCGCTCGTCAAGCCGCAGTTCGAGGCCGGCCGCGAGCACGTCGGCAAGGGCGGTGTCGTGCGCGATCCCGTACAGCATCGCGCCGTGGTCCAGCGCCTGGCGCGTTACGCGGTGCTGCGTGGCTGGCACGTCCTCGACGTGACGGCCTCGCCGCTGCGCGGGCCGAAAGGCAACCGCGAGTTCTTCCTGCATCTATCAATGCACGGCCGCACGGCTGCGAACCTCGAAGGCATCATCGACCGCACGGTGCAGGCGTTGGCGTGACACGGGTCGGCATCGTCGCCAAGCCGGATGCCGCGGGCGCTGCCGACGCCCTGGCGCGGCTCATTGCTTGGCTGGGGCCCCGCGGGCTCACCATGGTGCTGGAGAAAGAGACCGCAGGGCTGGCGCCGGTCGCCGCGTTGCCGAGCGTCCGCAAGTCCGATCTCGCGGCACAGGTGGATCTGCTCGTCGTTCTCGGCGGCGACGGGACGCTGCTCTCCATGGCGCGCGCCGTCGGCGATCTCGGCGTGCCGATCCTCGGCGTGAACCTCGGGGATCTCGGCTTCCTCACCGCAACCACCCTCGATGAGATGCTGCCGGCCGTGGAGGCAGCCCTCGCCGGTCGCATGGCGATCGACGAGCGAATGTTGTTGTCCGCGCGGCACATGCGCGGCGGCGCCACGGTGGGCGAGCACACGGCACTCAACGACGTCGTCATCACAAAGTCCGCGATGAGCCGCATCATCAATCTCAAGGTCGCCGTCGAGGGCGGCCACGCCACGGGCTATCGCGCCGACGGCCTGATCGTCTCGACCCCGACGGGATCGACGGCCTACTGCCTGTCGGCCGGCGGTCCGATCCTGTTTCCCACCATGGACGCGATCGTGTTGGTGCCGATCGCCTCGCACACGCTCACGAATCGTCCGATCGTGCTGCCGGCGACCCAGCGCATCGAGGTCACGCTCATGACCGACCAGGAGGTCATGCTCACGATCGACGGGCAGGTGGGAGTTCCCCTGCGCGAGCACGACGTCGTCGAGATCGAGAAAGCCACGGGGCGCGTGCGCCTCGTCCGCTTCCCCCGTACCGATTTCTTCTCGGTATTGCGGACGAAGCTCAAATGGGGCGAGCGCTGACGGAAGGCCGCGCCGGCCGGCCATCCTTATAGATGCATCTTGAGCGATAGATACATCTTGAGCGTGAGCGCGTGCTGACCTAGCATCGTGGCGGATGCTGCGTGAGCTGCGAATCCGAAACTTCGCGGTCGTCGAGAACCTTACCGTCCCCTTCGCTCCAGGCTTCAACGTCCTCACCGGAGAGACCGGCGCAGGCAAGTCGATTCTGGTCGACGCGATCCTCCTCCTTCGGGGTGCGCGCGCTCAGACCGACGTGATTCGCGCGGACGCCGAGACGGCGACGGTGGAGGCGGTCTTCGAGGTCTCTGACGGCGCGGTGGCGACGCTCGACGAGGCGGGCCTGCCCTTCGAGGACGGCGAGGTGGTCATCCGCCGCGAGCTCTCGCGCAGCGGCCGGCATCGCGCGTTCGTGAACGACGCGGCGGTCACGGTCGGCCTCCTCGAGCGGCTGGGCGACGCCCTCGTTCAGGTCCACGGCCAGCACGAGCACCAGCGGCTGCTCGAGCCGACGCGTCAGCTGGATGTGCTCGACCGGTTCGCCGACGCAGAGCCGCTGCGTGAGCGGTTCGCGGCGCTATTTGCGAAGCACGCCGAGGCGCGCGCGGAGCTCGAGCGTCGCCGGGGCGCCGCCCGCGACCGCGCGCAGCGCCAGGACCTGCTGCGGTTCCAGGTCTCTGAGCTCGACGCCGCTCGGGTGCGGGTAGGAGAGGACGACGAGTTGCGCACCGAGCGGAGGCGGCTGCAGCACGCCGAGCGCTTCGCCGCCGGACTGCAGGAGGTCGCGTCTCTTCTGCACGCCGACGCCGCCTCGGCCACTGCGCGGCTCGCGCGCGCCGGCCGTGTGCTGAGCGACCTGGGACGGCTCGACCCCGCCTTCGCCGCGCCGGCCGAAACGCTCGACGCCGCACGTGCTCACGTCGAGGACACGCTGGCGGCTGTCCGCGGCCTGCGGGACACGATCGTCTTCGAGCCGGGACGGCTCGAGGGGATCGACGAGCGACTCGACGCACTCACGCGGCTGAAGCGCAAGTACGGCGACAGCGAGGAGGCGTTGCTACGCTTCCGCGCCGACGCGGCGGCGGAGCTCGATCGGCTCGAGCGGCACGAGGAGCTGCTGGCCGAGGACGAGCGGCGGCTCGCTGAGCTCGAGCCGGAGATGGTGAGCGCCGCGCGCGCCCTCGGCGCCGCGCGAAGGGAGGCTGCGGCAAAGCTCGGGCCGCGCGTGCAGCGCGAACTCCGGCAGCTCGGCATGGACCGCGCGGCCTTCGAGGTCGCGACGATCGACCTCGCGGCTGGCGACTGGGGTCTGCGAGGCGCCGAGCGCGTCGAGTTCCGGTTCACGGCGAACCCTGACGAGCCCAACCGGCCGCTCGCGCGAATCGCCTCGGGCGGCGAGCTCGCGCGCACGATGCTGGCGCTTCAGGTCGTCCTCTCCGGCGACGACGACGCGCCGACAATGGTCTTCGACGAGGTCGATGCCGGCATCGGCGGCCGCGCCGCCTCCGTCGTCGGCGACAAGCTCGCCGCGCTCGGCGGCAGCCGGCAGGTGCTCTGTGTCACGCATCTGGCTCCCATCGCCGCGCTGGCGGACCAGCACGTGCGGGTGGCCAAGAGCGTGCGCGGTGGTCGCACGCGCGCCACCACCGCCGTCATCGCCGGGGACGAGCGGGCCGCGGAGATCTCGAGGCCATCCTCAAGAAAATCTTCGGCACCAAGCACGAGCGCGACGTGAAGCGGATGATGCCGGTGGTGGCCGAGATCAACGCGCTCGAGCCCACCATGCAGGCCCTCGACGATGCGGCCCTCCGCGGCAAGACCGACGACCTCCGCAAGCGCGTGGCCGACGGCGATGGCGTCGAGGAGGTGCTGCCCGAGGCCTTCGCGGTGTGTCGCGAGGCGGCGCGCCGCACGCTGAGCATGCGGCACTTCGATGTCCAGCTCATCGGCGGCATGGTGCTGCACGACGGCACGATCGCGGAAATGGCGACGGGCGAAGGCAAGACGCTCGTGGCCACGCTGCCCGCGTACCTCAACGCGCTGACGGGCAAGGGCGTGCACATCGTCACCGTCAACGACTACCTCGCCAAGCGCGACGCGCAATGGATGGGCCCGCTCTGCCACGCGCTCGGGCTGTCGGTTGGCGTGATCCAGCACGAGGCCTCGTTCACCTACGATCCGGCCTACGCCACGCCCGACATCCGCCTCACGGCGCTGCGTCCGATCGACCGCCGCGCCGCCTATCACTGCGACATCACCTACGGCACCAACAACGAGTTCGGCTTCGACTACCTGCGCGACAACATGCGGTTCTCGCTCGACGAGCTGGTGCAGCGCCCGCTCCACTACGCCATCGTCGACGAGGTCGACTCGATCCTCATCGACGAGGCGCGCACGCCGCTCATCATCTCCGGCCCGGCCGAGGAATCGACGGAGCTCTACTACAAGATCGACCGCATCATTCCGAAGCTGAAGCGCGCCGCAACGATCGTGGAAGGCAAGCTGTCGGAGATCGAGGAGCAGCGCGAAGGCGACTATATCGTCGACGAGAAATCCCGCGCGGTGTCGCTCACCGAGCAGGGGATTGCGTCGTGCGAGCGGCTGCTCAACGTCGACAACCTCTACGACCCGCAGCACATCACGATCCTCCACCATGTCCAGCAGGCGCTGCGCGCCCACGCGCTCTACCGGCGCGACGTGGACTACGTCCTCAAGGACGGCGAGGTCATCATCGTCGACGAGTTCACCGGCCGCATGATGCCTGG
>QHSO01000255.1 GCA_003220475.1 Candidatus Rokuibacteriota bacterium
ATGGCCAGGTTGGCCGCCAGCCGGACGCGGCGATCGGCCCACGGCGACCTCGGCTTCCACTGCTCCGGGAATTCGACCCACCAGCTCGCGGTGGGGATGACGTGGACCAACCGAAGCTTGGGGTCGGCCTTGATGGTCGCCGCTTCGACGCCGACCATCAGGTAGCCGAGATCCGCCTCGCCGGTCTTCAGCATGGCCAGACGCGTGGTGCGATCGGGGACGCCCTTGATGACGACGCGCTTGATCGAGGGCTTCTTGCGCCAGTACTGCTCGTTCGCCTCGAGCACCAGCTCCGTGCCCGGACTCATACGCAGAAACCGAAAGGGCCCCAGCCCTATGGGGTGACGGGCAAAACCGTCCTCGCCGACCTTCTCGATGTATTTCTTGGGCACGACCCAGGCTGCGCCCGTGGCCGGCGTCGCGTAGAACACCAGAAAATCCGGCCACGGGTCGTTCAAGACGAACCGCACGCGATGGGGGTCGACGATCTCGACGGCCTTGACCCGTTCGTGCAGGATCTTGGCCGAGACCCCGCGGTAACGGGCGAAGCTGAACTTCACGTCCTCGGCCGTGAACGGATCGCCGTTGTGGAACCTGAGCCCCTCTCGCAGCTTGAACTCGTACACGAGCCCGTCCGGACTCTCTTTCCACGACTCGGCCAGGCACGGCGCCATGTTGTTGCCGGGTAGCGGCTTGATCAGCGCGTCGTGCAGGGCGTAGAGGAAGACGAACGGCGTGCTGAGTCCCGAGGTCTCGGCGGGATCGAGGAACGTGGGCGCGATGGAGGCGTCGAAGGCGATGGTCAACTCGCCTTCGGGCCGGCTCTGGCCGGCGGCCTGCCCACCCCATGTCGCCAGGAGCAGAAAGAATGAGACGAAAACCACGCGCGCTTTTGCGATCATCGACCCCTCCCGAGCTCACCGTGGTCGGGTAGGGGAACGTTATATGGTCGGGGTTCGTGCGACGTCAAGAGCGAGCGCAACGTATGTGGTGGCCCCTGCCGCCCTGGTGGGTGTCCTCGCGCTCGCGACGGCGGTGGCCTGGGGCGACGTCGGACACGCGAACGCTCCGGACGAAGGCACGCAGGTACCTCGCGTCGTCTGGCTCCTCGGCATCGCGCTCACGATTCTCGTGGGCCTCCTGCTCCTCCGGCAGGCGCGCCGCGGCGGGGACTATCTGCGGCGCGTGCGCGGGTCGCCTCAGGACACGACACGCTCTTCGTCGCGCAGCTCGCCTCCATCAACTGGATTGCTCACGGTCTGTCCGTGATCCCCTCGGGGATCCTCTCGGACCTCTTCGGGCGGCGCCGCGTCTTTCTGATTTCCTACAGCGGCAACATCCTCGGCACGGCTGGACTGATCGTCGCCCACGATCCCATGGCGCTGCTCGTGCTGGCCGCTGTGCAGGGCGCGTTCGAGGGCGGCCACGCGATCGTCGGTCCGCCGTTCATGGTGGAGCAAAGCCGCCCCGCCGAGCGCGTGCACCTGTTCAGCATCGGCTCGTTCCTGACGGTCGGCGCCGCCAGCCTGGGCAACATTCTTGCGGGCGTGCTTCCGATCGCGTTCGCCCCGGTCCTCGGGCTCGGGCCGGAGAGCGCCGGCACCCTGCGCGCGGGTCTCGTCTGCGTCCTGCCCGTCATGCTGTGCTCGGCGCTTCCGATCTACCTGATCGACGAGCAGTGGCAGCCGATCGACATCAAGCGGTGGTGGCGAAGCCTCGAGAGCCACGGGACTATCAGCATGCTGGCGTTGACGGAGGGTGGCGCCGGGCTTGCGCTCGGGATGACCGCGCCGTTCTTCGCCGTGTACTTCGCGCACGAGCTCCACGCCTCGACCACAGCGATCGGTGTGATCTTCGGCGCCGGCTCGATCGTCACGGCATTCGCGACGCTTCTGGGCCCGGTCGTCGTGCGGCGGCTCGGCCGCGTCCGTACGGTGGCGTACCTGAAATTCCTTGGAGTGCCCTTCTTGATCCTGATCGCCCTCGCCCCCGGCGTGATAACGGCAGGTGTCGCCTACGTCCTGACCATCGTGTTCATCGGCGGAGCGTTCCCGAACAAGTCGCTGACCGATCCGATCTACAGCCTGTTCTCGATGGAAGTCGTGAAGGACCGCGAGCGCGGCACGACGAACGGCATCATGCACGCCTTCAGCGAGTTCCCCATGGGTGTGGGCGCGTGGATCGCCGGACCGTTCATGGCCTCCGGCAACTGGACGATGCCGTACTGCCTCGCGGGCGCGGTCTACGCGCTGGCCTTCCTGATTTTCTTTGCGTACTTCTCACGCGTCGAGTCGGCCCGCGCCCTCGCCGCCGAATCCGTCGCGTAGCGGATCCTCACGGCCAGACGTCTTTCTCCCCAAGGTAGTCGCGGCGATAGAGATCGGTGATCGAGGCCCAGCGGAGCATGCACGCCTGTTCCGCCACCTCGAGCGCGCGCGCGTTGACCGCGTCGTTGTCGAGGTACCGGGCGCACAACTCCGCCTGGCGGCGGCTGTGCTCGACGTCCGCCTCGGCGTGCTCGGTGAAGAGATTCACGCTTCAAGTCCGGAGCCGTCGCAACGCCTCCAGCGTCGAGGCCGGATCCGGACGGTCCCTGTAGTCCGGATCGGCCTCGACCGATCGCACGATGCCGGTGCGGTCGATCACGAAGCGCGCCGGCATCGGCAGCGCCCACTCGCCATTGACGGTGGCGAGGTCGAGATTGAGCTTGCCGGCGTAGAGCTGCTGAAGGTCCCGCGGGACCTCGTGAACGATGCCATACCGTCGCGCCACCTCGTTGCCGCGATCACGCAGCGCGAGGAGGGTCACGGCCGGTTCATTCCCCGTCTCGCGCGCGGCGCGCTGTACCTGTGGTGAGATCACGGCGAGCGTCGCGCCGAGCTTGCGGATCTCGGGAAGCGCTTCTTGCAGAGCTACCAGCTCCGCATTGCAGTACGGTCACCAGCGCCCTCGAAAGAAGCTGAGCACGACCGGGCCCTTTACGAGCAGCTCGGCGAGACTCACGGGGACACCGTCGATGCTCGGCAGCGTGAAGTCGGGCGCACGCTCGCCGACTTTGACGACGCGGTCCAGGATGCCGGAGGCGCGCAGGTCGTCGATGCTCCGCTGCATCAGCGCTTGTGCGTCCTCGGGAAGCCGCCGGGCCATCGCCCTGATCGCCTCGAGCTTGTCTTTGAGCATGCCTGCCCTCCGGTCGGAGAGCGTACTCCAGCCGACCCGAGCAGCGCGAAGCCCGACGCATTCTTTGTCGTCAGGCTGTTTGCGGTTGGGCCTTCACAGCCATGTCGACTACCGTAACCGTCTTGGCCATCGCGCTCTGCGGCTTGTCAGTGATCGTCGCCGGGTGTCGCTCGACCGGTGAGCCGAACCGATCGGCGCCCGTCGTGTCTGCCGCGCACGTCGAGCGGGCGTCGCGTGTGGTGGCGTTGGCGTTGGCGCAGGTCGGCGCGCCGTATCGCTGGGGCGGGGCCGATCCCCGAGGCTTCGACTGCTCCGGTCTCGTGATGTACGTGTACGGCCGGGCGGGCGTGTCACTTCCTCATGGCGCGGCGAAGCAGTACAGGCTCGGGACACCGGTGTCACGTAAGGAGCTCGCGCCGGGCGACATCGTGTTCTTCGACCGTCTCAATCACAGCGGCATCTATATCGGCGATGGCCGGTTTGTGCACGCGAGCAAGACCGGCGACGGCGTGAAGATCTCGCGGCTCGATGAGGGATGGTTCGAGCGCCGCTGGGTCGGTGCACGCCGCCTGCCTATCGCCGACCGCCAATCGCGGAGCGACGCTTGAGCCGCCGCGTGCCGAGCTATCGTGTCGACGTGAGCACGATCGGTCCAGTCGGCGCCGGCGCGCCGCCCTCAGGCTCGAGCGTGACCACAAACCCTTGAACGGCATCGCGCGCGGTGTCGGCGGCGACGCGATGGCCGCCGCGACCGTTCGCATCGACGGCGAACAGTCCGACGGGACGCGGCGTGCCGCGGGCGATGGCCCAGAGCGCGTAGGTCTTGCCCGGAGGCGCCGGCGGCAGGCCGGTCGCGAGCAGATGGCCGCCGCCGGCCGCGTTCCAGATCATCCGCCCGTTCGCGGCGGCGGCGCCGTCACGACCGCGTAGGTCGACGACGCGCGTCGTCGGATCACGCAGCAACTCGACCGCACGACGATCGAGCGAGAGCTCTTCGCGGAGCGCCTCCTTGGCGGCCGCCATTTCGCGTGCCATCTGCCCCAGGCGCGCCTCGTAACGCACGGCCACCCACGTGCCGGCGAACACGGCGGCGGCGCCGGCGGCGACGAGGGTGGCGGCCGCCCAGCGCAGCCACGCGCGAGAGCGGACGTCACGCCGCTCCGTGACGCGGCGCATGAGCGCCTCGCGCGCGGCGGCGGGCGGCGCCTGCGGCGGCGCCGTGAGCACCGCCCGCGCCAATGTTTCCTCGGCGTCGCGAACGGCCGCCTCGCACGCGGGGCAGGTCGGCAGGTGCGCCTCGAACTGCGTCAGCTCGTCGCCGTCGAGCGCACCCACGGCGTAGATCGCGGCGAGCGTCTCGAACGGCTCGTGACTCATGGAAGCGTCACCAGCTCGCGCAGCCGGGCCAGCGCGAGACGAATGCGTGTCTTCACGGTGCCGAGCGGCTGCTCGAGGCGCTCGGCGATCTCGCTCTGCGTGAGACCGGCATAGTACGCGAGCTCGATGACCTCGCGTTGCGGTGCCGGCAAGCGCGCCAGCGCCTCGGCGACGAGCGCTCGGTCCCCCGCGCGTTCGGCGACGTCGCCGCCGGGCGCCGCGGGCGCGGAGGCAGCATCGAGCGCAGGCACGAACGTTTCGCTACGCCGGCGCACCGCGCGCACGCGATCGATCGCGCGCGTGCGCGCGCGCGTGACGATCCACGCCTCCGGCGTGCCGCGCGCGGAATCATACGCGGCCGCGGTCCGCCACGCCTCCCAGAACACGTCTTGCAGCACGTCGGCCGCGTCGGCGCGCTCGCCCACGACGCGGAGCACGAGCGGAAACACGAGCGGGGCATACCGGTCGTAGAAGCGCGTGAACGCCTCGTGATCGCCTGCGGCCATCGCCCGGATGAGCTCCGTCCCCGGCGTCGGCATGCCGTCCACTATCAAACTGGCTCCGCGGTGACAAGGCAAGCGCATGCGCGCCGCCTTGTTCTACGAGCGGCGCCGGCCCGGCGGTTCGCCGCGGGTGCTATTCTCTCGGCCGCTGTGACGACCGCGTCCACCGCGCAGGACTGGATCGCGCGCCTCGCGCTGATCCGTCATCCCGAGGGCGGCTGGTATCGAGAGACCTACCGGTCGCGCGAGCACGTGCCGGCCGCGGCGCTGCCGTCACGGTTCGGTGGCGCGCGCGTCTTCGGCACGGCGATCTACTATCTGCTCCAATCGGGCGAGCGTTCGGCGCTGCACCGGATCAAATCGGACGAAGTCTGGCATCACTACGCCGGCGACGCGGTCACGGTCTGGCTGCTCGAGGCGCCCGGCGCCGCGCGCGAGATACGACTGGGCCGTGGTGGCGAGCCGCAGGCCGTGGTGCCGGGCGGCGTCTGGTATGGCGCGCGTGTCGTGGATGGCGGCGCGTACGCGCTGATGGGCGGCACGGTCGCGCCCGGCTTCGACTTCGCCGACTTCGAGCTTGCGGACCGCGCGACGCTGCTCGCCGGCTGGCCGGCTCAGCGCGCGATCATC
The DNA here is from genome assembly GCA_003220475.1 of Candidatus Rokuibacteriota bacterium. Classification (GTDB taxonomy): domain Bacteria; phylum Methylomirabilota; class Methylomirabilia; order Rokubacteriales; family CSP1-6; genus AR12. The sequence goes on from QHSO01000255.1 coordinate 5,691, forward strand.
GAGGCACTGACATGACCAACCTCTTCGACGACGTGCCGCGCGAGCTGACGGCCGAGCGCATCGACGTGCTGCTCGAGACGCGGACGCTGCGGCTGGAGCGCATCGTGTCCACGGGCCACGCCACGCCGCCCGGCGAGTGGTACGACGAGGACCGCGACGAGTGGGTCGTCGTGCTGCGCGGTCGCGCGCGGCTACGCATCGAAGGCGAGGCCGCCGACCGCACGCTCGGCGTCGGCGATCATCTGCTGCTACGCGCCCACGTCCGCCACCGCGTGGAGTGGACCGAGACGCCGACCGTGTGGCTGGCCCTCCACTATCCGCCGGGCGCGCATTCTGCTGGTTGACGTTAGCTGACCTAGCGGCGGACAACGCGCCGGGCCTTCAGCTCGAAGCGCGGCAGGCTGCGCGTCGGTGCCGGCGTCACCGGCAGCCGCAGCCCGAGACCGGCGCGCAACGCCTCCTGCAGCGCCGCGCACACCGCCGCCGCGTCGCCGGAACCGATCTCCACGAGGACGCGAGCCTCGTCCAGCTCGCCCGTTCGGAAGACCTCGATCTGGAACTCGTCGACGGCCGCGAAGCGGCGCACGATGCCCTCGACCGCCGAGGGAAAGACGTTCACGCCGCGCACGATCAACATGTCGTCGAGTCGGCCGAGAATGCCGCCCTCCAGCCGGCGAAACGTTCGGCCGCACGCGCACGGCGTTTCGGCGAGACGGACGCGATCACCGGTGCGGTATCGGATCACCGGCGAGCCGAGGCGTCCGAGATTCGTGAGCACCAGCTCGCCCTCGCGCGCGGATGTTCCGGTCTCGGGGTCCAGCACTTCGACGATGAACTCGGATTCGTTCACGTGCAGGCCGGCCTGGGCCGCGCACTCGTAGCCGTAGGCGCCCATCTCGGTCATGCCGGCATGGTCGAACGCGCGCGCGCCCCACGCCGCCTCGAGGCGGGCGCGCACGGCGGCGATCCCCGCCCCCGGTTCGCCGGCGTGAACCGTGACGCGCACGGGCAGCGCCGCGACGTCGATGCCCCGCTCGCGCGCCGTCTCGGCGAGGTGCAGCGCATACGACGGCGTGCACACGAGCGCCGTCGTGCCCAGCGCCTGCATGGCGTGGAGCCGCGCGAGCGAGTCGGCGCCGCCGCCGGGAATGGCCAGCGCGCCCAGCGCGCGGGCGCCCTCGAAGCCCGCCCAGAAGCCGATGAAGAGCCCGAACGATAACGGGAAATAGATGCGGTCGCTGGGCCCGAGCCCCGCGCCCGCGAGGACGAAGCGCCAGCAGTGCGCCCACCACTCCCACGAGGCCTGCGTGTCCAGCCACCGCAGCGGCGTTCCCGTCGTCCCGGACGTCTGATGCACGCGCACGTATCGCTCGAGCGGGTAGGTCAGGTTCGTGCCGAACGGCGGATGCGCGGCCTGATCGTCGACGAGGTCGCGCTTCGTCGAGCACGGCAGTCGCTGGAAGTCCTCCCACGTCTTCACATCGTCGGCGCCGGTGACACCGGCGCGAGCCCACCCCGCGCGCCAGAACGGGTTCCCGGGCACGCCGTAGATCTCGTCGAGCAGCGCGCGCAGGCGGCGCCATTGATACGCGCCCAGGCGCGCGACGTCGAGCGTCTCGAGCGTGGCGTCGAGCATCATCGTGATCCGGCCGGCTCCTGACCGAGGTACTCGGCGAGCGAATCGTAGAGCTCGCGATGCCGCGCCCGCAGGCGGCGCGGCGCCTTGAAGAACCATTCGACGGCCACGGCGAAGAGCTCCACCTCGTTC
>QHSO01000059.1:0-2475 GCA_003220475.1 Candidatus Rokuibacteriota bacterium
ATCTATCGGCGGCCCATGCGGGCCCGGCCAGCAGCAGGGCGGCGAGTATCGCGAGTAGGCCGGTGCGGATCCTCATGGCACCTGTGACCCGCACGTTGTGTGTCGTATTCATCGTCACGCGCGAATTCTGCTCCGAATCGCCTCCCACATCAATTCCGCCCACCGCGCGTAACCGACGTCCGAGGGATGGTAGCCGTCACCGGCCATCAGCTCCGGCCGGGCGGGGACCTCGCGCTGACTGGGCGCGTAGAGGTCGACGATGTCCACGCCGTGACGCTTGGCAAGACGCGCCAGCGCGGCGTTGAACTCGATCGAGCGCCGGGCGACCACCGCCTCCGCTTCGTGGCCACGGAATCGAGGCGTCACCGCCAGGTCCGGCAGCAGGTTCACGACGAGCACCGCCGGCGTTTCGGCCACGAGCCGGCGAAAAATCGTCTCGACGTTGCGGGTGTAATCGGCGAGTGGGACGCGCTCGGTGATGTCGTTGGGTCCGACCGACAGCGTCACGAGATCCGGTGCGAGCGCGACCGCGCGATCCAGTTGTCGCGCCAGCACGTCGATCGACGTGGCGCCGCCCACCCCGAGATTTTCAACGCGCGCGTGGCGATAGACCTCGCGCAAACGCGCGGACAGCCGGCTCACGTAGTTCAGCTCCGGTCGGCTCGCGCCGATACCCTCGACGGTGCTGTCGCCGAGGGCGACGTACACGATCGGAGCGTCGCGATCGGCCGGCAGCGTGCGTGCGGCCGCCCCGCCACGCGTCCACGAGCACCCGGCGAGCAGCGAGATCGCCAGCGCCGCAGCCAGCGCGCGTCTCACCAGCCGGCGGCCGCCTCGAGGGTGCGCCGGTACCATGGCGCGTCGGGAACGGTGATCGGCCTCACGGCCGGCAGCGTCACGCCGGCCTTGCGATACGCCTCGACGTAGTCGCGCGCCCCGCGCGCATCGCCGATGCCGCCGAGCGCCTCGGCGAGTAACTCCGGCACCTCGCCGGTGCGATCGAACGCGGCCACCGCGTCGCCGAGCCCGGCCGCCTGCATCATCGCGCGATAGAACGGCTGCTCGACGTAGCGCTTCAGCTCGCCGCGGAACGCGCTCATCGCGGCGGCGCGATCGTCCGAGACGGCGAGCGGCACCGCCGCGACGATCTCGAAGCCCGCGAGCGGCTTGCCCGCGCGCCGGCGGCCGCGCTCGAGCGCGGGCAGGGCGACGTCGCGCACGTAGGCGGGCGGACACAGCCAGAGCACGGCGCCGTCGGCGATCTCGCCGGCCAGCTCCAGCATCTTCACCGAGAGCGCGGCGAGATAGATCGGGGGGGCCGGCGGGCGCTTCGGGAGCGCGAGCGACCAGCGCACGCGATAGTGACCTCCCTGGAAGTCGGTTCCCTCCGCGAGCGCGCCGCGCAGCACCGCCACGTACTCGCGCATGACCCCGAGCGGCTCGACGAGGCGCAGTCCGAGCATCGCCTCCATCGCGCTCTTGTGGCTGACGCCGATGCCGAGACGGAAGCGGCCGCTGCTGACCTCGTTGAGCGTGGCGGCGGCCTGCGCCATGGTCACGGGATGCCGCGGATAGATCGGCACCACGCCGTTGCCGAGGCCGATGCGCGTGGTCGCCGCGGCGTACGCGGCCAGCACGACGAAGGAATCGCGTCCGAGCCCGTGCGTGACCCAGACGCTGTCGTAGCCCAGCCGCTCCGCCGCGCGCGCCAGCTCGACGGCAGCCGCGAGATCCGCGCCGGGAATCAGGTACGCCGCGAGCGGTATAGGCTCACCTCCATCGCGTCGTCGTCGAACTCGTACTCGCGGCTCGCGTAGTCCGGGGAGTTGCGGACGTGCTCGAGGTAGGGCGCGACCTCCTTGCGGAACACGCCGGTGTTGTCGGCCACCACCACGGCGCCGGCCACGAGCTTGGGCTCGAGCGAGCGCAGATAGTCGAGGTAGTCTTCCTTCGCGGCGTCGATGAAGACGAAGTCGAAGCGGCCGGGCACCAGCGGCAGCAGGCGCAGCGCGTCGCCCTGGATGACCTTGACCTTGCGGCCGAGACCCGCCTCCTCCGCGTTGTGCTTCGTCATCCGCGCGAGGTACTCGCTGGTCTCCAGGCAGGTGAGCCGCCCGCGCGGCGGCAGCGAACCGGCGATGAGGATCGCCGAGTACCCGAGCAGCGAGCCGATCTCCAGCGCGCGCGTCGGACGGTGCCGTTCGATGAGGCGGCGCATGACGCGCCCCTTCGCGCGTCCCACGTTGGGGATGTGCCAGAGGCGCGTCGTGCGGTCCATCAGCGCGAGCATGCGCTGCGCTTTCTTGATCACGCCGGGCGCTTCGACGCCAGCCGCGCGGCCACGGAGTCGGGCACCGGATAGCGTCGCGTCGACGGTCCGGCCTTGACGAGCTGACCCGGCAGCGCGCGGCCGACGATCTCCTGCACGCGGCGGCTCACCGCGAGGAGACGATCGAAATCGATGCCGGTCTGCAC
>QHSO01000059.1:2575-3738 GCA_003220475.1 Candidatus Rokuibacteriota bacterium
AACACGCGTGAGACGTGACGCGGATTCGCCATACCGGTCGTGTCGGCGAGGCCCACCGCGCGCGCGCCCATCTCGACGAGTCGGCCCACGACGCGCTCGAGCTGCCCGAGCGGGACGTCACCCTCGAACGGGCAGCCGAACGACGTCGAGATGCCGCAGCCGACGGGGGTCTTCGCGCGTGCGGCCACCTGCAGCACGGATCCGAGCCGATCGAGGGACTCGGCGATCGTCATGTTGACGTTGGCGAGATTGTGACTCTCGCTCGCGGACAGCACCGTGTGGATCGCGTCGACGCCGGCGTCGATCGCGCGCACGGCGCCCTTTTCGTTGGGCACCAGCGCCGCGTAGCGCGTGCCCGGCCGGCGCTTGATGCGCGCCATCACCTCCTCGGCGTCGCGCAGCTGCGGCACGGCCTTGGGATGCACGAACGACGTCACCTCGATGCGCGGCAGACCGGCCGCCGACAACAGATCGACGACCTCGACTTTCTGCTCGGTCGCGATGAAGTCGGGCTCGATCTGGAAGCCGTCGCGGGTTCCCACCTCGCAGATCGTCACGCGCTCGGGCAGCCGCATGCCGTCGCCTCCTCGCCTGAAGTGCCCAAAACTGTACCATGCCGCGTTTGGAACCAAAGCGCAGCGACGCGCATCCAAAGGACATGAAATCCAACATCGACATTCCCGAGTCCGGACGTGCGAGCGTCGTCGACATCCTGAACCGCCTGCTGTCCGACGAGTACGTGCTGCTGACCAAGACCCGCAACTATCACTGGAACGTGACCGGCCCTCAGTTCAATGATCTCCACAAGTTCTTCGAGGGCCAGTACGACGAATTGAACGAGATCGTGGACGAGGTGGCCGAGCGCGCCCGTCAGCTCGACGGCCGCGCCTTCGGCACGCTGGCCGAGTTCGCGAAGAGCTCGCGGCTGACGGAGCAGCCGGGCGCCGTGCCGGCGGCGACCGAGATGATCCGCGTGCTGCTCGCCGACCACGAGTCGGTCATCCGCGCGCTACGCGCCGACATCGGCCCCGTCGCGGAGAAGTTCCAGGACATTGGCACCAGCGACTTCCTCACCGGACTGCTGGAGAAGCACGAGAAGATGGCCTGGATGCTGCGCGCGTTCGCGTCCTGATAGTGGGGGGCCCCGAAATGGCCCCCCACAC
>QHSO01000059.1:3759-30063 GCA_003220475.1 Candidatus Rokuibacteriota bacterium
CCCAACGCGCGTCGCGCCCCGAGAGAATCGTGGCGCTCCTCGATCTCGCCCCCAACGCGCGTCGCGCCCCGAGAGAATCGTGGCGCTCCTCGATCTCGCCCCCAACGCGCGTCGCGCCCCGAGTGAATCGTGGCGCTCCTCGATCTCGCCCCCCAACGCTCGTCGCGCCCCGAGTGAATCGTGGCGCTCCTCGATCTCGCCCCCAACGCGCGTCGCGCCCCGAGTGAATCGTGGCGCTCCTCGATCTAGCTCGGCTTGCGCCCGAACATTCCGAGCCCGCGCACGGTCATGACGACCTCGCCGTGCTGGTTGAGGACCTCGTTGAATGTGCGCACGATGCCGCGGTCGGGCTTGCTGCGCGAAGGCGTGACCTCGGTGATGGTGAACCGCACGCGCAGCGTGTCGCCCGGGCGCACCGGCTTCAGCCAGCGGATCTCGTCGCATCCGGGCGAGCCGAGCGACGCCGTCCTGGACAGGAAGGTGTCCCACATCAGTCGCATCATGATTCCGATCGTCTGCCAGCCGCTGGCCAGCAAGCCGCCGTAGATCGACTTCGTCGCGGCCGCCTCGTCGATGTGGAACGGCTGCGGATCGTACTTCTTCGCGAAGTCGACCATCTCGTTCTTCGTCAGCATCCAGGGCGGCGACTCGAGCACCTGACCCGGCGTGAAATCCTCGAGGTAGAGCGCCACGTGTGATCAGTACGAGCGCGGCATGCCGAGCACGTGCTCGCCGACGTACGCCATGACGAGGTTCTGGTTGACCGGCGCCGTCTTGTAGAGGCGCGCCTCGCGGAACTTGCGCTCCACGTCGTACTCCTCGGCGTAGCCGTAGCCGCCGTGGCAGTCGATACACGCGTTGCCCGCCTCCCACGCCGCCTCCGCCGCGAGAAACTTGGCCATGTTCGCCTCGGCGCCGCACGGCTCGCCGGCGTCGAACAGCGCGGCGGCCTTGTCCCGCATGAGCGCGGCGGCCTCGACGTTCATGTAGGCCCTGGCGATGGGGAACTGGACACCCTGGTTGGCGCCGATCGGCCTGCCGAAGATCACGCGCGCGCCGGAATACGCGACGGCCTTCTCGGTGAACCAGCGGCCATCGCCGATCGACTCGGAGGCGACGAGCACGCGCTCGGCGTTCATGCCCGAGAGGATGTACGAGAACCCCTTGCCCTCCTCGCCCACGAGGCTGTCGGCGGGAATCTCCATGTCGTCGAAGAACAGCGCGTTGGTGGAGTGGTTCATCATCATGCGCAGCGGCCGGATCTCGAGCCCGTTCAGCCCGCGGATGTCGACGAGGAAGACGCTGAGCCCATCGGTTCGGCGCGCCACCTGCTCGACGGGCGTCGTGCGCGCCAGCAGCAGCATGAGATCCGACTGCTGCGCGCGCGAGATGAACATCTTGCGGCCGTTGACGACGTAGCGGTCGCCCTTCCGCACGGCGGTGGTCTTGAGCTTCGTCGTGTCCGAGCCCGCGTCGGGCTCCGTCACGCCGAACGCCTGCAGCCGCAGCTCACCGGTGGCGATCTTCGGCAGATATTTCTGCTTCTGCGCGTCGCTGCCGTGCCGCAGCACGGTGCCCATGATGTACATCTGCGCGTGGCAGGCCGACGCGCTGCCGCCGTTGGCGTGAATGGTTTCGAGGATCAGCGCGCCGTCGCGGATGGGCAACCCCGCGCCGCCATATTCTTGCGGGATCAGGGCCGCGAGATACCCGGCCTGGGTCAGCTCGTCGACGAATTTCTCGGGATACTCGCGGCGCGCGTCGAGCTCGCGCCAGTACTCGCCCGGGTAGCGCTTGCAGATCTCCGTCACGCCCTTTTCGAGCGCGCGCTGCTCGTCGGTCAATCGGAGCGAAATCGTGGCCATGGGACCTCTACCGTCCTTTGAACTCGGGCTTCCGCTTCTCGTTGAAGGCGCGCACACCCTCGAGCCGATCCTCCGTCACCACGGTGGCGTTGTACGCCTCGATGGCAAGGATCATCGCCGTCTCGAGGTCGGTCTCGGCGCCGTACGCGATCGCCTTCTTCGCCTGTCGCACTGCGATCGGCCCGTTGCGCGCGATCGCTGCCGCGATCTCCGTCGCCTTGGCTTTCGCCTGGCCGGCGGGCACGAGGTGATTGATCAGCCCGGCCGTCTTCGCCTCGTCGGCCTTCATGCGCCGCCCCGTGAAGATCAGCTCTTTGGCGAGCGGCGCGCCGACAATGCGGGGCAGCAGCTGCGTCCCCCCGATGCCGGGAAAGATTCCGAGCGTCGTCTCCGGCACGCCGAAGACCGCGGTGTCGCCGGCCACGATGAAGTCCGACAGGATCGCCAGCTCGCAGCCGCCCGCGAGCGCGAAACCCTCGACCGCGGCGATCACCGGCATCGGACAGCGCAGCACGCGCATGGCCGCCTGCTCGAAGATCACGTGCTGCGCGCGCCACGCCTCGTCGGTCATCCCGTTGCGCTCTTTCAGATCGCCGCCGGCGCAGAACGCCTTGTCGCCCGCCCCCGTGAAGACGACGGCGCGCGCATCGGCGTCGTGCGCGAGCGCCTCGAAGCAGGCCAGCAGGTCCTCGCCCATCGCGGTGTTCATCGCGTTGTGCTGCTCCGGGCGGTTCAGCACGACGGTGACGACGTGGCGGTCGTCCGAGCGTGTCACGAGCAGATGGCGATACATGGTTTATTGTAGCGGGGGCCGCGAGGCCGGCTTGGGCCGTGGGTGGCCTGATCTAGATGGATGGTGGCTGCGCTCCCCGGTCAACCGTTGCTGGCTCGTGTTGGCCATCAGTGCACGACGCCTTGCGTTTGGAGATTGCGCACGTCGTCGAGCGTGTAGCCGAGCCAGGTGAGGACGTCGGCGGAATGCTCGCCGAGCAGCGGCGGCACGCGACGCACGCCCGGTCGCCGGCGATCCCAGCGAATCGGCAGGCCGACGGTGCGATAGTTCGCCAGTCGCGGATGCGGCGCCGTCAGGAGCATGCCGCTCGCCGCCGTTTGCGGCTCCTCGAGCACGCGGTCGATGCCGAGAATCGGCGCGGCGGGCACGCCCGCCGCCCGGAGTCGCTCGAGGACATCGGCGGTCTTGAGCCGCTGCGTGAGCGCCGAGATGAGGGCCACGAGCTCGGCGCGATGCCGCACACGCGCGGGATTGTCGGCGAAGCGCGGGTCGGCGGCGAGCGCAGGGTCGCCGAGCGCGTCCGTCATCCGACGAAACAGCGTGTCGGAGCCGGCGGCGATCATCGCGTAGCCGTCGGCGGTCGGGAACGCTTGATACGGCGCGATCATCGCCGTGCCCGAGCCTTGCGGCTGCGGGACCTCGCCGTCACCGAAGAAGCCCGCGGCGTGATACGACACCCAGGTGAGCGCCGTCTCGAACAGTGCGGTCGTCACCTCCACGGCGCGGCCGGTGCGATCGCGCTCGCGCAGCGCGGCCACGACGCCGAGCGCGGCCCACATGCCGGTGCCCATGTCGACGATCGACGTGCCGACGCGCGCCGGCTCCTGTCCCGGGTGGCCGTTGACGGACATCAGCCCCGCGTACGCCTGCATGAGCGGATCGTAGCCCGGCAGGGCGGCGAGCGGACCGTCGGTGCCGAACGCCGTGATCGAGCAGTAGACGAGCCGCGGATTGAGCCGAGTGGCGCCCGCGAAGTCGAGGCCGAGCTCGTCGACGACACCGGCGCGCAGGCTCTGAACGAACACGTCCGCACGCCCGATCAGCCGCTTGAGGATCTCGATGCCGCCCTCGCGCTTGAGATCGAGGGCGAGGCTCTTCTTGTTGCGGTTCAGCGCGATGAACACCGCGCTCTCGCGACCCCAGAACGGCGGGCCCCACGCGCGCGCGTCGTCGCCGCGTCCGGTGCGCTCGATCTTCACGACATCGGCGCCCATGTCGGCGAGCGTCTGCGTGCAGAACGGACCGGCGACGTTCTGCGTCAGGTCGGCGACGACGATTCCGTCGAGCGGCAGCGCCACGGACGGGAGTGTAGCAGCGGTGCTCGGGCGCGGCGAGCGGCGGCGGTCAGCGGCGCGAGCGCGGTCTCAGCTCGATGCCAGCAGCGCCTCGATCAACGCGCGGGCGGGCGGCGACTCCCACGCGCGCGGCCCCGCCGCGCGGCCGACCAGCCGGCCCTGGCGATCGACCAGATAGACGGTGGGTGGCCCCCAGACTCCGTACACACGTCCCGACGTGTCACCGCTCTCGTCGAGCAGCACGGGCGCCGTGTAGCCGCGCTCGGTGGCGGCACGTCGCACGACGTCGGCCGATTCGCGGAACGCGATCAGCCGCACCTCGAGGCCGCGAGCCTTGTAGTCGTTATAGAGCGCGTTGACGGAAGGCAACTCCTTCCGGCAATCCGGTCACCAGGTGGCCCAGAAGAACAGCAGCACCACCTTGCCGCGCAACGAGTCGAGGGTTTGCGGCTTGCCGTCCAGGTCTGGCAGCGAGAACGCCGGCGCCGCCTTCGGCGGCTCGTAGGGCTGAATCTGCAGACTCGCGAAATTCGGCGCGGCGGCGGCGCCCGCGGCGATCGTCAGGGCGACGATGGCCGCGAGCGTGACGATCGAGGTCCTCACTTCGCCCCCGAGTTCTTGAGCGCCTGCAACACTTCTTCGGGCTTGAGCAGCTCGAGCGGGTTGTCCTGCACCTTCATGTAGCGGACGACGCCCTGGCGATCGACGATGAAGTACGCGCGCTTGGCGTAGCGGAAGATCGGACTGGCGGGATCGGTGATGACCGCGTCGTACGCCGTCAGCATCGTCCGTCGCGGGAAGTCGGACAGGAGCTGGTGATGGAGATTGTTTTCCTTGCTGAAGGCCACGAGGGTACCGGGCGCATCAGCGCTGACGCCCACGACCTGGGCGCCGGCGGCTTCGAACTGCGGCAGCGCCGCGTCGAAGCCGCGGATCTCCTGCGTTCAGGTGCCGGTGAAGGCCTGGATGAACGTGTAGATCACCACCGGACCCTTCGCCGTCAGGTCGGAGAGTTTCACGGGCGGGGCGCCCGGGGCCGCGGGCAGCGCGAAGTCGGGAGCTTTGTCACCGACGGCGAGCGCCTGCGCCGATCCGACCGCGGACAGCACGGCCAGGACGCCGAGTACAACGACAGCGAGCGAGCGGGATCCTGTCATGGGTTACGCCTCCATCGAGCTAGAGGATCGCACACGGCCCAAACCGTGCGGCCGAGTCCGGGGTTCCCACGCGCTATTTCTTGCCGGTGAGCTCGCTGCGCACCAGCTTCGCGCCGGCCGCGAGGCCGGTCAGCTTCTGGTTGCACATGTAGCGCGGTGACCAGCCGAACCCGCAATCGGGATTGAGCGTGAGCTTCTCGGCGGGGCAGACGTTCAGCACGCGGCGGATGCGCTTCGCCACGGACTCCGCGGTCTCCTCCTGGAAGCCCTTCACGTCCACCACGCCCGCGCCGAGCTCGCGGCCGTCGAGATGTGGAAGCCGAGCTTGGCCCTCACACCCTCCGTCGCGAGATTGAACAGGCGTGCCATCTCCTCGCCGGAGACATTGCCGCGCGCGGGCTCGTCGAGCTGGATCAACTCGGCGCCGGCGGCGACGAGGCCCTTCAGCTCGGCGTTGATCACCTCGGCGAAGCGCTCGGCAACCTCGACCACGCTCTTGTACGCACTGCCGGGATGGATCCGCGAGCCGAACGTGAGCGGCCCCGCACACGTCGCCTTGAGCGCGCGCTCCGTGTGAGCGCGCAGGAACTCGAAGTCCCGGACGAGGCCGAAGCCCGTCGACGGCACTTCGATCCGGCCCACGGCCTCGTAGCGCTGCTGCTGGTCGTAACCCCACGGCCCCGCCTTGCGGCGGACGGGCAGCGGGGCGATGTTCTTGATGATCCGGTAATAGGTATCGACGTACCCGTCGGTGCGGCGCACTTCGCCGTCGGTGATGATGTCGATGCCCGCCGTCTCCATGTCGCGGATCGCCGTGTGCACGGCGTCGTCGAACATCTCGTCCATGTCGCCGGAGCCCATCTCGCCGGCCTCCCACGCCTTGACGGCGGCGAACCACCAGCCGGGCTTGCCATGGGATCCCACGACCGAGGTCGGCAGCAGGGGTAGTTGGGTCATGGGCGTGATCATAAGCCAGCGCCGACGATCCGGGCCAGATCGGGTCGCCCGCGCAACTCGTCGGGCCGGCCGGCGAAGACGATCTCGCCGCGCTCGATCACGTAGAGCCGTGTTGCGTACCTCGGCACGTGATGGATGTTGGACTCGGCGAGCAGGATGCCCGGCCCCAACCCCGCGATGGCGGCAATCGCCTCGGTGAGCTGCGGGATGATCGCGGGCGAGAGGCCTTCGAACGGCTCGTCGAGCAACAGCAGCGTCGGATCGAGCGCCAGCGCCCGCGCGATCGACAGCATCTTGCGCTCACCGCCCGACAGCTGCGTGCCGCCTCGCGCCGCCGCGCCACGCAGGCGCGGGAAGATCTCGTAGGCCCGCGCGATGCGCTCGGCGGCGGGCCGACCCCCTGGGCGCGTCCACGTCGCGAGCTCGATGTTCTCGGCCACCGTGAGATCGCCGAACACCGCGCTCTCCTCGGGCGCATAGCCGACGCCGCGCGCGGCGATGGTGTGCGTCGGCAGGCCGGCGATCGGCATGCCGGCCAGCGTGATGGTGCCCGCGGCCGGACGCAGGTAGCCCATCACCGTCCGCAGCGTCGTCGTCTTGCCGGCGCCGTTGCGCCCGACGAGACAGACCAGCTCGCCCGCCGCCGCCTCCAGCGAAATCTTTCGGAGGATGTGGCTGGCCTGGATGAAGACGTCGACGTCATGCACGCGCAGCATGGTTATTGGAGCAGGGTCCGCGAGGTCGCCGTGCACCGTGGGTGGCCTGATCTAGGCGCGACCCGGCTGCGTGCGCCCCTGCGTCGTGGCGATCCCCAAGACCGCCCTCACGACGTCGGCATCGGCACGGATCGCGTCGGGCGTGGCGTCGGCGAGCACGCGACCCTGGTGGAGGGCGACGATGCGGTCGGAGTAGCCGAAGACGATGTCCATGTCGTGCTCGACCTGCACGATGGCGCGCACGCCCATGCGCTGCGCCGCGTGCACGAGCGTCTGCATGATCGTCGTCTTGTCCGCGGTGCTCACGCCGCTCGTCGGCTCGTCCATGAGGATGACGTCGGGCCGCAGGGCGAACGCGCTGGCCACGTCGAGCAGCTTCTTGTCGCCCTGGGGCAGCGTGCGCGCCGCACGCTCGAGCTTGTCGTGAAGGCCGAACAGCGCGGCCACCTCGTCCACCGCCGCGCGCACGTCGGCGTCCCGGCTCAGCGCCGCGAACGGGCGGGTGCTGCGTCGCAGGCGCGACAGCGCGGCGACCGCCAGCGTGTCGGCCACGCTGAGCGCGGGGAAGATCGTCACCAGCTGAAACGAGCGCGCCATCCCGAGCCGCGCCAGCCGTGCCGGGCCCACGCCGGCGACGTCCGTGCCCTTGAACCGCACGCGCCCGGACGACGGCGGGGTCAGGCCTGTCAGCACGTTCACGAGCGTCGTCTTGCCGGCGCCGTTGGGGCCGATGATCGAGACGAACTCGCCGGCGTCTACGCGCAGGCTGACGCCGTCCAGCGCGAGCGTGTCGCCGTAGGATTTGCGGACGTCGGTCGCCTCGAGGAGCGCGGTCACGACGCGGCGGCGCGACGCGCGTCGAGCAATCCCATGAGGCCGCGCGGGAAGAAGATGACGATCACGGCGAGGATCGCGCCGAAGACGAAGCGCCAGTAGGACGTCAGCGACATGACGGAATCCTGGAGCAGGATGAAGACGAGGGCGCCGAGCACGGGGCCGAGGAAGTGGTCGAAGCCGCCCAGCAGCAGCATGAACACGAGGTTGCCCGAGTGGGTCCAGTACGCGAGCAGCGGATCGGCGAGCCCGGTGGGCACGACGAGCAGCACGCCGCCGATGGCGCCGAACACGGCGGCCACGACGAACGCGGCCAGCCGGCAGCGGCGCACCCCGATGCCGAGCGATTCCGCCTTGGCGGCGTTCTCGCGGATCGAGCGCAGCGACAGCCCGAACGGCGAGCCGACGAGCCGGCGCATGACGAGCGCGGCCACGACCAGCACGCCGAGCGCGTAATAGTAGAAGGGTCCGGTGAGGTACGCGACCGTGTCGAGATGCTCGAGCGGCCGGCCGAGCAGCATCGGGCGCAGCACGCGCATGCCCTCGTCGCCGCCGGTGAGCGCGTAGAACTTGTAGAGGAACGAGTAGAAGAGCATGCCGAAGGCGAGCGTGAGCATCCCGAAGTAGATCTTCACGTAGCGCACGCACAGCAGGCCGATGGGGACGGCGACCAGCGCCGCCACCAGCGCCGCGGCGAGCAGCACGAGCTCGAGGCTTCGCACGCCGAACCGACCCGTCAGCGCGGCCGCCGTGTAGCCGCCGAGCGCAATGAACAGCGCGTGGCCGAACGACAGCAGGCCGGTCGACCCGAACAACAGATTCAGACCGAGCAGCGCGACGGCATAGCCGAACGCCGGGAGCAACAGCGTGGTCGTGTACGGCACGCCGGCCAGCGGCAGCAGCACGAGGGCCGCGCCGGCGATCAGCCCCAGCGCGCGGACGATCACGCGGTCGCTCGCGCGAAGAGTCCCGCCGGACGCAGCACGAGCACGGCGATGACGATGACGTAGATCGCCAGCATCTCGACCTCCGGCCAGGTCGCGATGGCCACCGCCTTCACCACGCCGACGACGAGCGCGCCCGCGAAGGCGCCGCGCATGCTGCCGAGGCCGCCGATCACGACCACCGCGAATGCCTCGACGATCAGCTCGATCCCCATCTCGTTCACGGCGGCGGTGGCGGGGATGACGAGCGCGCCGCCCACCGTGCCGAGCGCCACCCCGAGGGTGAAGACGCGCGCGTACACGCGCGTCATGTCGACGCCCATGGCTGCCGCCATCTCGCGGTTCTCGGCGGTGGCTCGCACGATGCGACCGAAGCGCGTACGCGCGAGGAACCATCCCATGCCGGCGGCGATGCCCGCGCTGCACGCGATGACGATCAGGTTATAGGTGGGCACGGTGAGCGCGCCGACGCGCACCTGGCCGTAGGCGAGATAGACGTTGCCGAGCTGATGCGGCGCCGTGCCCCACACGAAGCGAATGACGTCCTCGAACATCAGCACGAGCGCGAACGTGAGCAGGAGCTGGAACGACTCGTCGCGGTCGTAGATCGGGCGCAGCAGCCGCTCGATGACCGGGCCGACGGCAGCCAACGCCAGCCCCGCCGCGAGGAGCACCGGCAGGAACAGCGGTGTCGGCCATCCTAGAGCCAGGGCCCACCGCACCGCGGACACGCCGGCATACGCGCCGAGCGCGTAGAACGAGCCGCACGCGAGGTTGAGGATTTTCTGTACTCCGAAGACCAGCTGCAGCCCGGCGGCGACCAGGAAGAGGACGGCGGCGTGGAAGACGCCGCCCAGGAGGATGCCGAGGAGCGTCAGACCTTCCAGCCGTTGATCCAGTCGTAGAGGCCGACACCCGAGGGCTTCTGGATCTGCTTGGTACTCATCGACTCGACCGGATCGATCGTCACGAAGTCGTGGCGATTGCGGTGCGTCGTGACGCCCTGGAAGAACGCGGCCTCCATGATGTGATCCTCGCGGTAGCGGCGCGGCCCCGACAGCGACTCCGCCTCCACACCTTCGAGCGCCTGGATGATGGCGTCCTGCGTCGGCCACTTGCCGCCGGCCGCCTTCGCCGCGCGCTCGATCGCGGCCTTGAAGGCCACCACGGTGAAGTAGCCGTGGTCGGACTCGTAGTTCGGCCACTCCTTGAACTTCTCCGCGTGCCAGCGCGTGAACTCCTTGGCCAGCGCGCTCGCCTTGGGATTCTCGAAGTAAAAGCAGTTGTAGCCGAGGATCGCGCCCTCGGGCGTGAAGTCCTTCTTCAGCGACTCGTGCACGCCGCCGCCGGTCGTGAGCACGACCTTCGTCGACTTCGTGAGCCCCGCCGCGTGCGCCTGCTTCATGAAGATCGGCGTGTCGCCCGCCCAGAAGCAGGAAAAGATCAGATCGGGCTTCGCCTGTATGAGTGTCGCCACGTGCGAGGTGAAGTCCGTCGCGCCGAGCTTGGGCCACAGCTCGCTCACCACCTGCGCCTCGATCCCATACTTTTTCATGATGGCGAGAAACGCGGCCCAGTTGTCGCGGCCGTACGAGTAGTCGGGGTTGATGCCGGCGACGGTCTTGAACTTGCCCTTCCAGTGCCGCGCGGTGAGGATCGACGCCATCACCGCCTCGCACTCGTTGTCCGTGGAGCGGAAGGAATACTTCGGCTTCGGCATCGACTCCTCGACGCCCTTTTGCGTCGTCGCGTCCCACGCGAGCCAGATCGTCTTCATCTCCTCGGCGGCCGGGCCGAGGGCCAGGCCGACGCCGGTGGAGATGGCGCCGCTCACCGCGTCGACCTTGTCGGAGAGCGCCAGCTTGCGGAAGCGTTCGACCGTGTCCTTGGGACTCGACTCCTCCTCGACGATCAGCTCGAGACGGCGACCGAGAATGCCGCCGGCGGCGTTGATGCGATCCGTGGCGAACTGCACGCCGCGCAGACCCGACTCGCCGACGGGCGCGAGGACGCCCGCCCTGGCCGCCAGGATCCCGAGCCGGACAGGGCCGCTCTGCGCCAGGACGGGGACCACGTCGAGCGGCAGCGCCGCCGCGACCGCGCCCACCCCCGTGAGCTTCAAAAATCGTCGACGAGTCAAGCGCATGCGCCCCTCCTTGGTGGCCCGACGGCCGCGCCGGGGGCGGTCATTGTAGCCCGCTCGCGCGCGTTGATGCTATAGTCGCCGCGTTCCCATGCGCGACAGCCGGGGGGCAGCGTGTACGTAAGATTCTGGGGTACGCGTGGGTCGATCGCCTCGCCCGGCGAGCGCACCGCGCGGTACGGCGGCAACACCTCGTGCACGGAGGTGCGGACGCCCGACGGCACGCTGATCGTCCTCGACTGCGGCACCGGCGCCCGCGAGCTCGGGCTGCATCTCACGCAGACGCTGAAGCCTCCGATGCACCTGCACCTGTTCATCGGCCACACGCACTGGGACCACATCCAGGGCTTTCCGTTCTTCGTTCCGGCGTTCGTCCCCGGCGTCGAGCTCAACGTGTACGCGCCGCTCGGCTTCCAGCAGAGTCTCGAGGAGGCGATGGCCGGGCAGATGGAGTACTCGTATTTCCCCGTCAAGCTGCGCGACCTGCGCTCGCGCATCCATTTCACCGAGCTCGAGGAGGGCTTTTTCCGCGTCGGCGACGTGCTCGTCGAGACCCAATACCTCAACCACACCGCGCCGACGATCGCGTATCGCATCACCAGCGGCCGCGCCACGATCGCGTACGTGACCGACCACGAGCCGTTCTGGAAACCGGAAGACGGCGTGCTCCATCATCCGGGCGATCAGCGTCACGTCGCATTCATGAAAGACGCCGACCTCGTCATTCACGACGCGCAGTACAGCGAAGAGGAATACCTGCAGCGCGTCGGCTGGGGCCACTCGACGGTCGAGTACGCGGTGGACGTCGCGATGGAAGCGGGCGCCCGGCGCGTGGCGCTCTTCCACCACGATCCCACGCACGACGACGCGGCGATGGAAGCGCTCGAGGCGAGGGCGAAAGCGCGCGCGCAGGCCGCCGGCTCGCGCATCGAGGTGTTCGCCGCACGCGAGGGCCTCGAGCTCACGCTGACCGGCGACGGCCGCGCCGCGCCCGTCTCCTACGTCTCGGCGTTGCGCCGTCGGCTCGTCGCCGGTGCGCGTGTCCTCGTGGTGACCTCGGACGACACACAGGTGATGGCGATCGAGGACGGGCGTGGATCTCATCGCCGCGTTTCGCGCGCGCATGAGTCGCCCCAATTTCCCGATCCTGCTCCTCGCCGACCGGCCGGACGGCGCCGCCGACCGGGCGCAGACCGGGGCCACCGACTATCTGGCGAAGCCGTACAGCCCGCCGATGCTCCGGGCGCGCGTCCGCGCGTGGCTGGCGCGGACGGTCGTCGCCCTCGACGGCCAGCCCTCCGCCGAGCCCCCGCGAACGCCGGCGGTGGCGCAGGAAGACCGCACGACGACGCAGACGCTGCTGGCGAGCATCCTCGCCTCCGTGCCGCTGTTCCGAAAGTGCACGCCCGAGCAGCTGAACGCGCTCGTCCAGCATGCGAGCGAGCAGGTCTATCCTTCCGGCCACGTCGTCACGCGGCAGGGCGAGCCGTCCGAAAATCTCTGGGTCCTGCTCTCGGGCCGCGTGCGCGTGGTGGAGGCGACCGCCGACGGCCAGGCCGAGATGCTGCTCGGAGAGCTCGGCAAGGCCGAGATCTTCGGTGAGCTCGGGATCCTGCGTGACCAACCGCGCTCGGCCACCGTCATCGCCGTTGATCGCACGCAGTGCCTCGTGATCCGCCAGCGCGATTTCATGGCCGTGCTCCAGGAGTCCCCCGAGCTCGCGAACGCGTTGCTGCGCATCGTGGCGGGCCGTCTGTACGACGCCGACCGGAAGCTCGCCCGCTACGCGCCGGATCCGTTGACCGGGCTCGCGAGCCGCCGCGCATTCCATGAGCAGTACCGCCGGCTGGCCGCCGGCGCGCGCCGTCGCAAGAACGGGCTGCTGCTGATGACGCTCGACGTGGTCAAGCTGAAGTCGGTCAACGACGGCTTCGGCTACGCGCTCGGTGACGAAGTACTGCGGACGGTGGCCGATGCGCTCGCGGAGTCCACGCGCACCACCGACGTCATCGCCCGCTATGGCGGCGACGAGTTCGCGGTGTTGCTGCTCGACGCGATGCCGAAGGACGTCGAGATCGTTGCCGCGCGCGTGCGCGACAAGCTCGCCGCGCTCGGCGTGCAGCGCCGCCTGCCGGTCTCGGTGGAGTGCTCCACCGGCATCGCGTGGACCCAGTCGCCGCCCGACACGGCCGAAGAGTTCCTGCGCGAGGCCGACCGGGACATGCAGGAGAAGAAGGCGGCGCGCGGAGAGTAGCGCCGCGTCTTACGGGCACCGCCGGCGCTCGACGAAGGCGCGGATACGCTCGCGCGCGGCGGCGCCGGTCCTGAGCGCAGCGCCGTAGGCCGCGGGGTCGCCGCCCGGTTTGCCGGAGCGGATCGCGGCGACGATCTCCTTGGTGGCGGCCAGCCCCTCGCGCGGCGACTGCGCGATCTCCGCCGCCCACGCGGCCGCCGTCTCCGCCAGCGTCGCCCCGGCCACCACGCGGTTCACCAGCCCGATGCGCAGCGCCTCGGTGGCATGGAGCCGCCGGCCCGTCAGCAGCAGATCGCGGCCGTGCCCGCCGCCCAGCACGTCGAGCAGCCGCGCGATGCCGTAGGCCGGATTGAAGCCGAGGGTGACTTCGGGCAGGCCGAAGCGCGCGCGATCCGAGGCGATGCGGAGATCCTGGGCGATGGCCAGCATGAGCCCGCCGCCGAGCGCGTGGCCGTCGACGACGGCCATCGTCACCTGCGGCAGCGCGGCGAAGCGCTCCATGATCGCCGCCCAGCGACGCGCGAGCGCCTCGGCCTCGGCGCCGCTCACCTGGCCCATCTCGGCGATGTCGTTGCCCGCGCAGAACGCGCGGCCGCGGCCGGCGACGAGCAGCACGCGCACGTCGGCCAGCGCGGCCACGCGTGTGAGCGCGGCCTCGAGCGCGTCGGCCATCGCGCGGTTCAGCGCGTTGAGCGCGTCGGGCCGATTCAGGCTGAGCCGGGCGACGCCGTCGCCGACGGGCTCGAGCAACACGAGATTCGTTGTAGCGGGGTCCGCTTGCTCGGATCGTTGCGTAGGTGGCCTGCTCAAGATACCTGCCGGTTCCGTCTCATCATCCAGCCGCCGACGCCGAGCGCGACGGCGCCGAGCCCGGCCGCGACGCCCGCGGCCGCCGGCCAGAAGTTCGTGCGGAACACCGGCACCTTCGAGAACGGCGAGCGATGGGTCGACGCGCGCCGTGTGCCGTCGAGCAGCCCCTCGACGATCGCCATCGCCTCGGCCATGAGGACCTCCGTCGTCGCGCGTGCGAAGACCGGGTCGGCGAGCGCGGGATGGCCGACGTAGCCGCGGCCTCCGTTGCGGACGGCGTAGTTGGGCACGACGCGCTCGAGCCACGAGTAGCGCGCGGGCGGCAGCGTGCGATACGAGTCGTCGACGAGGTCCGGCCGCAGCAGCAGCATCAGCGAGGTCTCCCACCAGCCGCCGTGCGCGTCTTCGGCGAGGGCGCCGCGCTCCTCATCGGTGAGCGTGCGGCCGAGCGATGCCTCGATCTTCGCCACGTAGCGGCCGCGCATGAATTCCCAGGCGAGCTCGCCGGTGAACGAGGCCATCGTGATCCCGTGCCGCCGCGAGACGAGCGCCGCCGCTTCCTCCAGCGCCGCGAGATGACCGGGCCCGGCGTGGCCGTTGGCGATGAAGATGTGCCGGAAGCCGGCGCGCGCGAGACCACCGCCGTAGTCCACCAGCGTGTCGCGAACCACGCGCTGACGGACCGACACGGTGCCCACGCTCTCGAACGTGAACGAGCCCAGGTAGAGGGTGGGCGCCAACACCGCCGACCAGCCGGGCCGCGCGGCGACGAGCCGATCCGCCAGCGACTGCGCGAAGTGGCGCGCCGTGAACGCGTCGACGCCGACGGGCAGGTGGGGGCCATGCGTCTCGAGCGGACTGATCGTCAGCAGCACCACCGTGCGCGCGCGCTCGAGCGCGTCCAGCGCGGGGGTGGACATCTCCTCCAGCAGGTAAACGCTCAAAAGCTGCTCCCCTTCGTGGCGGCGAGCCACTCGGTCTTGGCGCGTTCGAGCTCGGCGACGATTGCTTCGCGCTCGGCGACCAGCCGGCGCGCCGCCGCGCCATGCGTCGCCGTCAGCAGCGCGAAGCGCAGACGACTGCGAAACCGGCCGGCGCCCGCGAGATAACGATACGCGACGAGACCGGACAACGGCAGCGACAGCGCAAACAGCGCAGCGGCGAGCCCGCCGGCGGCGCGGAAGACGAGCCAGATCTCCACGCCGTAGAAGACGGGGAAGGCGATGGTCGAGGCGAGCAGCCGAACGGTCGCGTAGTCTGTCTCCTTGCGCGCCATGCGCCGCGCCAGCCAGCGCGGCAACAGATACGGCAGCAGGTTCACGGCGGCGCCGTAGACGAAGAACGGTAAGCCCACGACGGCGTCCCACGAGTAGACGATCCGCTGCCGGGTCGGCAGCCGCTCGAGCCGCGCGCGCACCGTCTCGTCGCGCAGGTGATATTCCGCGAGCAGCGCGCGATAGATGCGGATCCGCTGCCAGATCGCTTCGACGCGCTCGGGCTCGCGGGCCTTGAACCACCCGATCGCCTCGACGATCGAGCGCGACAGCCGTACGAGGTCGACCTCGCGGGGGCCCACGCCGCGCGCCTCCATCACCGCGCGCGCGAGGACGTCGCGATAAAGCCCCTCGATCGACTGCAGCAGGCGCGCGTCGTCGATCCGTTCGACGTTGACGACCTCGGCCTCCATCGCGTCCTGCACGTGCCGCGTGAGCGCGTCGACGGCTTTCGCGGGATCGTCGCGATACGCGTCGACGTACGCGTGCAGCGGCAGCGGCGGGCCGAACGAGACCAGCACGCGTGCGCGGAACGACTTGCGCGCCTCGAACGTCAGGCCGACGGGAAGCAGCGTCAGCGTGCGCGAGTGCGCGGCCTCCCACGCGAGCGCGATTCGCGCGGCTCCCGTCTTGATCCGCTGCACACGGGCTTCGGCGTGCGTGGTGCCCTCGGGATAGATCGCGACGAGCGCGCCGCCCTCGAAGGCGGCCGCGCACGCCGCGAAGGCGTCGGCATTCTTGTCCATCTTGTCCGGATCGTCTTGCTTGCGATAGACGGGGATCGCGCCGGCGGTCAGCAGGAAACGCGCGATCAGCGGATTGCGAAACAGCGCCGCCGTGGCCAGGTAGTGAACCTTGCGTCGGACGGCGGCGCCGACGACCAGCGAGTCGATGAAGTTGTTGGGATGGTTGATGCAGAGCAGGACCGGCCCGTCGCGCGGCACGCGCTCCGGATGACGGACGGTCACCGCTTTGAAGAAGAACCAGAGCCAGAAGCGCGCGACGGCGCGCACCGCACGATAGAAGCCGTCGATCCGCTCCGAGCCGCTCATGGGGTCCGCGCGCGACGCGCCGGACCCGCGGTCGAGCACGCGCGACTCAGCGCGACGTCTCCGCGTACCGCTTCAGCAACGCGTCGAAGTCGTCGACCGCCAAGCTCTCCGCCCACTCGAAGGCTTCGGACTCGGCGCCGTAGGCCTCGCGCATGAAGTCGAGCGCGTCACGCTTCGTCTCGAAGCGGCGCCAGATGTGGCCTGCGCCGCCCCCGGGGCGCCGCAGGTGGAAGATCGGATCGGCCGGCGACGTCGGCTCGTAGGTCACACGCTCGCCGAAGCGGTCCAGCGTGATCCACGCCGCGGCGATGCCGTGCATCGACAGCACGCGCGCGCGCAACGACTCCTCGCGCGGCAGCGACTCGACGTCGCAGAGCCGCGGACCATACAAGACGGGCACGGCGTCGTCGGGCAGCGAGAGGCGGACGGCCATCGGTCGTTCGCCCGCCTCGTCGAGCAGACGCCGCGAGTCCTCGCCGACCCAGAACGCGGCGCCGCCACGCCGATCGGCCCACGCCTCGACCACCGAGCCCTTCGGCACGCGCGCACGACGCCGCACCATCTCGTCGCCGTCGGCCATGAAGTACAGGCGCCCCATCGCTCAGATGGCGCGCGTCATGGAACGCGAACGAAGCCTTCCATCAGCCGCCGCGCCGTGCGGTACACGGTGACGCGCTCGGCCCAGGCGGCGCCGTCGCGCGTCGTGACCGCCGCGTCGAGCGGCAGCACCCCGGAGGCGTGACCGAGCCTGACATCGCCCGCGTGCGTGCGCGCCACATCGTGGACGAGGGTGCCCTCGATCCGGGCGGCGACCGCGAGGCACATGGCGGAGGTGAGCGGGAATGCGCGATGGCAGTTGCCCATGGAGATCGCGCGCGCCAGCACGTCGTAGTCGTCGGCGACGTGCCGCACGCCGTCGAGCGCGACGTAGTCCTTCGGCGGCGCGACGAACGCGATCTTCGGCGCCGAGGCGCTCGACGGCAGGCCCATGCGCATGGCCGCCTCGACGCGGATCTTCTCCAGGCGCGCCATGACGTCGTGGTTGGCGTCGACGGCCGGTGGCGTTTCCGCGCCGGTCAACCCGACGTCGCGTGCGCGCACGAACACCAGGGGATTCGTGGCGTCCACGCACGAGGCCTCGACGCCGGCGATGACGTCGCGCGCCCGCCCCGTCGGCAGCAGGCGGCCGGTCCCCGCGCCGCCGGGCTCGATGAAGTCCAGCGTGACGCGAGCGCCGCGGCCACTCACGCCGGCCAGCTCGAAGTCGCCCTCGACGACGGTCTCGCCGTCGCGCGTCGGCACGTGCACGACGATCAGCTTCTTGGTGTTCGTGTTGTGGACGCGGACGACGGTCTCGCCTTCCTGAGCGCGCACCAATCCCTCGTCGATGGCGAAGGGCCCGATGGCCGACGAGCAGTTGCCGCAGTTGCCGTGGTACTCGACGACGGGCGACTTCACGTCCACCTGCGCGAACGTGTAGTCGACGTCGGCGTCCGGGTGCGTGGGCGCGCCGACGATGCAGGCCTTGGAGAGCGACGAAATGCCGCCGCCCAGGCCGTCGAGCTGGCGGCCGTACGGGTCGGGGCTGCCGAGCGCCGACAGTAAGATGCGGTCGCGCGCGGGGCCCGGGTGTGGCAGATCTTCTTCGCGGAACACGAGACAGCGACTCGTGCCCCCGCGCATGTAGACCGCGCGGATCTTGCGCTGGCTCATGGTCGCGAGTGCCGCGAGCCCGGCTCGGTGCGTGGATGGCCTGCGCTGGGTGCGGGCTGGCTCCGTGCGCTTCCCGCGCTGGAGCGGGTGAGCGCGAGCAATCCGCCCCCGAGCAGGATCTCGCGCTCGCGCGACGTGAGGACGCACGACGCGGTGAAGGCGGCGCCGGTCCGCGTGTTCACGACGCGGACGCGCGCAGAGCTCGTCAGTGCGGCGCGCAGATCGTCCACGCGCAGGCGGTCGTCACGCTCGATCGTGTCGTACGCGGCGGGATCGTCGAACGTCAACGGCACGACGCCCCAGTTGACGAGATTGGCGCGGTGGATGCGCGCGAACGACTTCACGATGACCGCGCGCACCCCGAGGAACATCGGCGCGATGGCCGCGACC
Organism: Candidatus Rokuibacteriota bacterium; assembly: GCA_003220475.1. Lineage (GTDB taxonomy): Bacteria > Methylomirabilota > Methylomirabilia > Rokubacteriales > CSP1-6 > AR12. The sequence goes on from QHSO01000059.1 coordinate 21,957, forward strand.
TCGCGCGAGGAGCCCTGGCCGTAGAGCTCGCCGCCGACGATGATGCTGCGGCCGGCGGCCCTGGCGCGCGCGACGAACTCCGCGTCGACGTACTTGAAGCAGAACTCGGCGATGGCCGGGACGTTCGAGCGGAACATCAGCGCCGCCGCCCCCGCCGGCGAGATGTCGTCGGTCGAGATCTTGTCGCCGAGCTTGAGCAGCACGGGCGCCTCGAGCGTGGCCGGCACCGGCTCGCCGAGCGGCACCGGCTTGATGTTGGGCCCGCGCATCACGTCGCCGACGCCGTCCGGCGTCACGAAGCCGGCCTCCGAGGTCGCGAAGCGCTCCGGCAGCGTGACCGGCGGCTCGGCGCCGAGCGTGCGGGGATCGGTGATAACGCCGCTCACCGCGGACGCGGCCGCGACGAGCGACGAGCAGAGATAGATCGAGTCGTCCTTGACGCCGCTGCGCCCGGGAAAGTTGCGGTTGAACGCCCGCAGACTCTTCGTGCCGGCGGCGGGGACGTGGCCGAGACCCGCGCATGACCCGCAGCTGGGCTCGGAGACGAGGACACCGGCGGCGAGCAGATCGGTGAGCAACCCTTCGCGCGCCATCGTTTCGAGAATCCGATGGCTGCCCGGGAACAGGACGAACGACAGCGAGGGATGCACGCGACGGCCTCGGACGACGTTGGCCACCGACGCCATGTCGTGCCACGAGCCGTTGGTGCACGAGCCGACGGTCACCTGCTCGATCGGCGTGCCGGCGACCTCTTCGACGGGCACGACCCTGTCCGGCGAGCCGGGCAGCGCGACGAGCGGCGCGATGGCGGAGAGGTCGAGCTCGATCTGGTCGTCGTACTCCGCGTCGTCGTCCGCCGCCATCGGGCGCCAGTCGTGTCCGCGCCCGAGCCGTGTGAGGAACGAGCGGGTCACCTCGTCACTCGGGAACACGCTCGTCGTCAGCGTGAGCTCCGCGCCCATGTTCGCGATCGTCATGCGCTGGGCGGCCAGCAGGCTGGCAATGCCCGGCCCCGCGTACTCGAAGATCTTGCCGTTGCCGCCGCGGACCGAATAGCGACGCAGCAGCTCGAGGATCACGTCCTTCGCGGTGACCCACGGCTGCAGCCGTCCCGTCAGCCACACGCGGACGACGGCGGGCATCGTGAGGAAGTACGGTCCGCCGCCCATCGCGACCGCGACGTCGAGCCCGCCGGCGCCGATGGCGAGCATGCCCGCCGCGCCGCAGAGCGGCGTGTGGCTGTCGCTGCCGAGCAGCATCTGGCCCGGCGTGGAGAACGTCTCCATGTGCACCTGGTGGCAGATGCCGTTGCCGGGCTTGCTGAAGACCGCGCCGTACTTGCGCGAGGCCGTCTGCATGTAGCGATGATCGTCGGAATTGCGTGAGTCGACCTGGAACACCTGGTGGTCGATGTAGGTGACGACGCGCGAGGGCACCACGCGGGGAAAACCCATCGCCTCGAACTGTAGCCACGACTGGATGCCGTTGGTGTCGGTCAGGAGGATCTGATCCGGGCGCAGCCCGATCTCCTCGCCGGCCACCGCCTTGCCGGAGACCAGATGCGATTCGATCAGCTTGCGTGTGAGGCTCGGCGGCATCAATTGTAGCGGGGCCCGCTTACACGGCGAGGACCGTGGGTGGCCTGCTCGAGACGCTTCCCGGCTCCGCGTGCTATCAACGCTTTGCGACCTCCACGAACGCGCGGCGGGTGGGGCCCACGTACTCGGCGCGCGGGCGGATCAGACGGTTGTCGTCGTGCTGCTCGATGATGTTGGCCGTCCAGCCCGCGATGCGCCCGGCCGCGATGACCGGCGTGAAGAGGTCGACGGGAATCCCGAGCGAGTAGAACAGCGGCGCCGAGTAGAAGTCGACGTTGGGAATGAGTCCCTTCGCCTTCCCGATCCGGTCGTGCAGCTTCACCGCCATGTCGTACCACTTGAACTGGCCCGACTCGCGGCACGCCTGCTCGGCCATGCCCTTGAGAATCGCCGCGCGCGGGTCGCCCGCCTTGTAGACGCGGTGACCGAAGCCCATGAGCCGTCGCTTCTCGGCGAGCGCCTTGTCCGTGAACGCATCGACGTTCGCGACCTCGCCGATCTCCATCAGCGTGCGCATCACCGCCTCGCCCGCGCCGCCGTGGAGCGGCCCCTTGAGCGCGCCCACCCCCCCGGCGACGGCGGAGTGCATGTCGGACTGCGTCGAGACGATCGTGCGCGTGGTGAAGGTGGACGCGTTGAGCTCGTGCTCGGCATAGAGCGTGAGGCTCGCGTCGAACGCCTTGACGGCGGCCGCGCCGGGGCGCTGGCCGGTCAGCATATAGAGGAAGTTGGCGGCGTGGCCCAGTCCGGCCGCCGGCGCCACCGGCTCCTGGCCGCTGCGCACGCGGTGGTGCGCGCAGATCGCGGTGGCGATCTGACTGGTGAGTCGAATCGCCTTGCGCACGTTCGCGGCGTGCGAGTTGTCGGTGGCGTCGGGATCCGACATGCCGAGCATCGCCACCGCCGCCTGCAGCACGCGCATGGGATCCGTCTGCTTCGGCATGAGCCGGAATGCCTGGACCAGCTCGCGCGGAATCTCGCGCGCAGCGGTGAGGGCCACGGTGAGGCCGTCGAGCTGCGCGGCCTTCGGCAGCTCGCCGTACAGCAGCAGGTAGGTCACTTCCTCGAACGTCGCCTTGCGCGCGAGCTCGTCGATGTCGTAGCCGACATACGCGAGGCGTCCATTCTTTCCGTCGAGGTCGCATAGACGGGTCTCGGCGGCGACGACGCCCTCGAGTCCACGGATCAGCGCGCTGTCTTCCTTCGTCATGGCCGGTCCTCTCGCGATCGCGAAGTAGGCCTCGACGGTATACCGCGACACCGGGGCGCCGCAAGCATACGACCCGCGCGTCCCTCACCCGCCGATCGCGGTGGTGGTCGTGCGCGGTGTCACGGCTTTCGTCAGGCTCGGCGGACTGGCCTTTACGGAGCGGGCCGAAGGACTAGCGGCGCTTGCGGTCGGAGTTGTCGGCGCGATCGAGATCGGTGCGGCCCGAGCGGTCGGCCTGGGCGTCGTCGGGCGAGAAGCACGTGCCGGAGGTCGGCATCCGGCCGCAGTCGCGGCGGGCGGCGGCGGCGGCCGCACCCTGCAGCCGGTTCGCGCGCGCGAGGCACTCCGCCTGCGGATTGCATTTGTAGGGTTTGCCGTTGCGCGCGTCGCGGCCGTCGGCGTACGCGAGGGTGGGTGCGGTCACGACGAGGCCGAGGGCGACGGCGATCAGCGCGGCTCTCATGCGGTCATTGTCCTCGAAGCGTGGGACGCCTGTCGACTGATCGATATTCGCCCACGCTGCGCTCTAAGTCGGCCTGCGCACGCCGAAAACGGGGAACACGGTCTCGGCAAACGCGTGCAGCGCGTCCCAGTCGTACGGCCCCTCGCGAAAGGCGATGTTGACGCGCGCGCACCCGGCGTCGTGGAAGCGCGTGAGCATCGGCAGCATCTCCTTCGGCGTGCCGCGCAGGAAGCCGTCGCGCGGATCCTTGCCGAAGTGCGACTGGAAGGTCTGCTCGCCGCGCGCCGCGCCCTTGGCGTCGGCACCGAGATAGAAGCCGAGGTTCACCGTCCGCGCGATCGTCCGGGGGTCGCGGCCCTCGGTCTCGCACCAGCGGTCGAGCACCTTGCCCTTCGCGATCCACTCCTCCGGGCCGATATACGGCGCGTTCCAGCCGTCGGCGAACTTGGCCGCGGCGCGCAGCGTCCGCTTCTCGCCCCGGCCACCGATCCAGATGGGGACGCGCGGCTGGAGCGGCTTGGGGTTGTTCGGCGCATGGTCCAGTCGGAAGTGCGTGCCCGTGAAGCTCGCGCGGCGCGATTCCGTGTCGAACAGCATGCGCATGACCTGCGCGTACTCCTCGAGCATGTCTTCGCGCACGCCGATGCGCGGCCACTCGTAGCCGTAGGCCTTCGCCTCGGCCTCGTGCCAGCCGGCGCCGAGACCGCAATCCACGCGGCCGAGCGAGAGATGGTCGATCGTCGTGAGCGACTTGGCGTGCAGGCCCGGATTCCGATACGCGACGCAGTAGACGAGCGCGCCGAGGCGCACGCGCGACGTTTCGACCGCGGCCGCGGTGAGCGTGCTGATCGCCTCGAAGCACTCGATGTCGCCGCCGCGCGGCGGCGACTCCTGGAAGTGGTCGGACACCGAGAACCAGTCGAAGCCGGCGCTGTCGGCGAACTTCCACAGCCGGCGCATCTCCTCGAGCGGCCCGCCCATGTGACCGATGTGGATGCCGAAGCTCATCGTCATGGTGGCGCCTTCTAGTTGAACGACGGATCGATGCGCACGTCGATGAGCGCGGGTCCGCCGCTCGCCAGCGCGCGGCCGACGGCGGGGCCGACGTCGGCGACCTTCTCGACGTGCTCGCCGGCCACGCCGAGCGATTTCGCGAGGCCGACGTAGTCGATCAACGGATCGATGAGGTCCATGGCCACATACCGGTCGTCTTCGGCGGAGAAGCCTTTGAGCGCCTTCGTGCGCTCTTTGAGAATCCGGTACGACGCATTGTTGAAGATGACGTACACGACGGCCAGCGACTCGTGCGCGGCCGTCCACAGCGCCTGCGCCGTGTACATCGCGCTGCCATCACCGACGAGCGCGACCACCGGCCGTTGCGGCAGCGCGAGCTTCACACCGAGCGCGGCGGGCAGCCCCCAGCCGATGCCGCCACCGCGCAGGCTGAAGAACGACTTCGCGTCGGCGCACCGGAAGAAATTGCGAATGCCGGCGGAGGAGGAGATGGCCTCGTCCACGACGACCACGTCGTCCGGCACGACGCGCGAGACCGCGTGCACGAGCGCCAGCGGCCCCATCGGCGACTTCTTCGCGTCGTCGGCCGCGCGTCGCGCGAGGTCGTCCCGCTCGCGCGCGTGCTTCGCGCTCAGCGTCTCACGCCGCGCGCCGGCGTCCCGGTGTCCCGCTTTGCCGGCGTGACGTCGGACGGCCTCGCAGAGCTCGGGCAGCGATGCCTTCGGATCACCCTGGATCGCGATCGCCGCCGGATAGTTCTTGCCGAGCTCCCAGGGATCGACGTCCAGATGCACGACGTCGAGGCCCGGCGGCATCGGGTCGACGTCCGAGGGCAGCGAGAGCGTGAAGAGATCGCCGCCGACGGAGAACAGCAGGTCGTGGCGCATCAGCAGCGCCTTGATGCCGGGACCCAGCCGCGGCATCGAACCCGCGTACAGCGGATGCGTGAACGGGAAGCTGCACGTCGACGACACCCCCTCCAGCATCACCGGCGCGCCGATGAGCTCGGCCAGCTCGACCAGCTCGGCGAGCGCGTCGCTGTGCGCGACGGCGTCGCCGGCCACGATCAGCGGGCTGGTGGCGGCGACGAGCCGCTTGGCCGCCGCGTCGATCGCCGCGCGATCACCGACCAGCCGCGGCGCCACCCGCGTCGGGGCGAGGAGGTCGAGGTTGTCGCGCTCGGCGTTGAGCACATCTACCGGCAGCGAGAGAAAGACGGGACCGGTCGGCTGCGCGAGCGCGGTCTTCACCGCGCGGCGCACGAGGCGCGGCAGGTCCTCGAGCCGACGGGCCTCCGTCGCCCACTTCACGAACGGCGTCGCCACCGGCGGCAGATCGGACCACAGAATCGGCTCCGTCACCGTGAAGGACTGATCGTGCTGGCCGGCGGTGAGCAGCAGCGGCGAGTGGGCTTTGTATGCGTCGTACAGCATGCCCATCGCGTTGCCGAGTCCCGGCGAGACGTGCACGTTCACCGCCGCGAGTCCGCCGTGCGCCTGCGCGTAGGCGTCGGCCATCGCGATGGCCACCGCCTCCTGCAGCGCGAGCACGTACCGGATGCCGGGCTCGCGCGCGAGCCCGTCCATGAGCGGCAGCTCGGTGGTGCCCGGGTTGCCGAACATGACGGAGACGCCTTCGGTCTTGAGAATTTCCAGAAATGCTTGCTTGCCGGATAGGTATGCCATGGCGGAGGGGATCATAAACCCCGCCGCGGGTTGATTCCAGCCCGGGCGCCTGCGATGCTCGGCTCGTGCCCGACCCGCCGCTGCTGCTCGCCGCGCGCCGCCGGCCGACGCCCTTCACCCCGGTGTGGCTCATGCGCCAGGCCGGACGCTACCTGCCGGAGTACCGCGCGCTGCGCGCGCGTCACGCGTTCCTCGAGCTCGCCAAGACGCCGCAGACGGCGGCCGAGGTCACGCTGCAGCCGGTCGAGCGGCTCGGCGTCGACGCGGCGATCCTCTTCGCCGATATTTTGTTGATCGTCGAGCCGCTCGGCGTGGGGCTCGAATTCGCCAAGGGCGAGGGGCCGGTGATCCACCGTCCCGTGCGCAGCGAGGCCGACGTCGCGCGCCTGGCCCCCGTGGACGTCGCGAGCGCGGTTGGCTTCGTGTTCGAAACCGTGCGGCTGGTGAAGCGCGCGCTGCCCCTGCGCGTCCCGCTCATCGGCTTCGCGGGCGCACCGTTCACCGTCGCGTCGTACGTCGTCGAGGGCGGCCCCTCCCGTGACTATCTCGCCACCAAGCGCCTCATGCGCGAGGCGCCGAACGCGTGGCATCGCCTGATGACGCTGCTCGCCGACGCCACCGCCGCGTACCTGAACGGCCAGATCGCCGCCGGCGCCGCCGTCGTGCAGCTCTTCGACTCGTGGGTCGGTGCCCTCGCGCCCGACGACTATCGCGCCTTCGTGCTGCCGCACACGCGCGCGGTGATCGCGGCGCTCACGCCCGGCACGCCGGTCATCCACTTCGGTACCGGCACCGCGGGGCTGCTGCCGCTCTTGCGCGAGGCGGGCGGCGACGTGATCGGTCTCGACTGGCGGGTGGACCTCGACGCGGGCTGGCGCGCCGTCGGCGAGGACGTCGGCGTGCAGGGCAACCTCGATCCCGTCGCCCTGCTGTCGCCACCCGAGACGTTCGAGCCCGCGGTGCGGAGCATCCTGCGGCGCGCCGCCGGCCGGCCCGGCCACATCTTCAACCTCGGCCACGGCGTGCTCGAGTCGACGCCGGTCGAGCACGTGAAGGCGCTCGTGGACATGGTCCACGAGCTCTCCGCGCGGTGAGCCCTACCTTCGGCAGCACGCGCGGGCTCGACGCGGTGCTGCTGATCGCCTTCGGCGGGCCGACGGCGCCGGCGGAGATCCGGCCGTTCCTCGATAACGCCACGCGCGGCCGCGGCATTCCGCGCGAGCGGCTCGAGGAGGTGGCCCGGCATTACGAGGCCATGCCGGGCGGGCGCTCGCCGCTCGGCGCGCTGACGGAGGCGCAGGCGGCGCGGCTGCGCGCCGCGCTCGCGCAGACGGATCGCCCGCTGCCGGTCTACGTGGGGATGCGCAACTGGCATCCCTACCTCTCGGAGACGCTGGAGCGGATGGCGCGCGACGGTCGACGCCGGGCGCTCGGCCTGATTCTCTCCGCATTCCGCTGCGAGGCGTCGTGGGAGCGCTACATGGCCGACGTGACCGCCGCCCGCGCCGGCGTGGCCGCGGCGCCCGAGATCGTGTACGCGCCGTCCTGGTTCGAGCATCCGCGGTTCGTTGCCGCCGTCGCCGACCGCGCGCGCGCCGCCTTCGCGGAGGTGCCGGAGCGCGAGCGCGACCGCACGCCGCTCGTCTTCACCGCCCATTCGATTCCGCGCGCGATGGCGGAGACGTCGCCCTACGTCGCAGATTTCACGGCGGCGGCCGCCGCCGTCGCGCGCCGCCTCGGCCACGCGCGCTGGTCGCTCGCCTATCAGAGTCGCAGCGGCAGCCCGCGCGATCCCTGGCTCGAGCCCGACGTCGTCGAGACCATCCGCGACCTCGCGAAGGCCGGCGAGCGCCGGGTGGTCCTGTCGCCGATCGGCTTCGTCGCCGACCACGTCGAGGTGCTCTACGACCTCGACACCGAGGCCCGCGCGATCGCCGCGCAACACGGCCTCGCGTACCATCGCGCGGCGGCCGTGAACGATCACCCCGAGTTCGTCCAGATGCTCGCCGAATTGGTGCGAGAGGCCGCGTGAAACTGGTCGTGGTCGGCGGCGGCGTGACCGCGCTCGCCGCGGCCCACCGCGCGGTCGAGCTGGCGCGCGAGCGCGGCGTGGATCTCGACCTGCGCGTCGTCGAGG